>CAKZHN010000433.1 GCA_936924235.1 uncultured Rhodoplanes sp.
TCCCCGCTCCGCCAACGGCACGTCTCCGGAGACGCCCTCAGTGAACGGGGATGGGGAGGAATATAGTCAAAGGGGCGATGTGCGTCAAGTGTACATAACGAGGGATGCCATGGGTTCGCACAATCCCGCACACGGCCGACGGAGATCGGCGGCCGGTGACCGAACTGTGCCGGTTATGACGCTTGAGGCATCCGGGGACCTTGGCGTTCATACCGGGTGACGAGTACGCGCAGCGGTCACCACAGGGGGACGTTCTTGCAACGGGTTCGCCAGGGTTTGAAATGTCGCGCCATCGTTCGGGCAGCTTGTCTCGCGGCGGCCGCCACCTTTCTCCTGCCAGGCAGCGCGACGGCCGGACCTGACCCGATCGCCGATCCGGCTGCGGCACAAAGGACGGCGCAGCAGCCAGCAGAGCGAAACGCGTTGGAGGCCTGCATCGCCATCAACGAGCCGGACAACCCGGGAGTCGATCGCTCCAGCCTGGACCCACAACTGCGGGATCGCGGCAACCGTCTCGAGGGAGCAGACTTCTCGGGGCAGAACCTCTCCGGAAGGAATTTCAAGGGCAAGGTGCTGGTCAATGTGAAGCTGAAAGACGCGAGCCTGCGCGCCGCCGATCTCACCGGAGCCATCATTTGCAAGAGCGACCTGACGAACGCCGATCTTGCCGGCGCGCACCTCGACCGCGCGCTCATTGGCGGGAGCACTGAAATGGACGGCGCCAATCTTACGAATGCGTCGGCACGCGACCTGCAGATCGCAGACGCGTCTGCAACGCTCCGGATCGATGGAGCCGATCTGCGCGGTGCGCGCCTGATGTGCGGAGAAGATGATTTCGTTCGCTGCATCGGCAATGGCGTCGCGATTGTCAGCATGTTCCACGCTGATCTCAGAGGGGCGGTCGTTGCACATCTGTGCTGCACGCCGGCCGGTCTTCGCGAGGCGCGGCTCGATGGCGTGACCACCCACCTCAACGGATTTGGCGATACGGACTTCGAGGCGCTGGCTGCCGGCGTCGGTGAATCCGGCCGCATCACGTTCATTCCCGACTACGGTTTTTCCGGGCGCAAAACACAGTTCACCGGCCGAGAGCTTGGCCAGCTCGCTACCGCTTTCACCAGAACCCGCTCGGCGTCCATCCGGCCGAGCTTCGATTGCGCCCGCGCCGCAAGCACGGTGGAAAAAGCCATTTGCGCCGATCCCAAGCTTGCAGCCATGGACAGCGCACTGAATTGGCTGTGGCAAAAGGTCGAGCACACGCCGCAAGAGAGCGCGGCTCAGAAGCAGTGGCTGGCGACACGCGCCGATTGTCCGTCTTCTACGCAGAACTTGCGCGGTTTTTTCGCGTCGCCCATCGATCCACGAGGATGTATCGGGCTTGCCTACGCCGAACGCATCAAGCAGCTTGCCCCGAAGTCCTCGCAGACCGTGATTGGCGGCGGCACCTATACGACCGACCAGCCGCTGGAGCCGTCACGCGGAAAACATTCGGCGCTGGTCGAGAAGTTTCTGACTGCCCGAGGGTTTCGACAGGATGAAATCACCGTCAAAAATCTAGGCGGCGGCGCCGGAAAAATCGTGGGCGATGGCGTCTGGGCCAACGGGCACCAGTGCGGGTTCGAGGCATCGGAGCCAGAGACGAAGCGCGTCGGATCGGTGTTTCGGATCACGGATACGCCGGAGCCGTCCGGGTCAGACCAATACAGCGTCAGCTTCGTTGTGACGCCGCAGGTCGTGATCCTGGCTGGCGGAGATATGCAATTCCAATGCGGCGCCCGCGGCATGTGGTCCGCAGCCTACTTCCGCCAGCCGGACAAGCTGGCGTCGAAGCTGAAGAGGCCGAACGACTTGCATTGAAGCCGCTCGCCTGTGTCGCGGACATCCACGTCCCGGCGACAAGGCAAGGCGTGGCAGGGCGACCAGTGAGCAGGACAGATGTGCGTCAAGCGCACAGTTTCAGTTCAGCGTGAACCACAGCTTGGCGACGAATGCCGCCCCACACCAGCGCGAGGTCAGGCCGTCCGGATTGGTCACGGGATCGGGGCGGCCGCCCGGCCGGGCGTTCGGGTCGCCGGTAAACACGAAGCAGTTTTCCTTGCTGAGGTTGGTGTCGTGATAGCGCAGATCGAGGTTGATCATTTTTCGCGTGAAGGTCACGCCGGTCTGCCAGTTGAGATAGTCGGGGAGCGGAAAGCCGCCAAGCTCCGCCGACTGATTGCCGAACCAGGAATAGCCGGCGGCCGTCGTGAAGGAGATGCTCACATCCTTCGGCAGCAGGCGGCTCGGCAGGTCGTAGGCGAAACCCGCCGCCGCATAGCGGCTCCAGGCGCCGGTGTTCGACACGTTCGGCGAATAGGCAAAGCCGCCGCCGACGCGGACCTGCTCGCTCAGCTTGGTTTCGGCGCGGATCGCGGCTTCCCAGTAATTGATGCCCTGGGACGCGGCGGCAGGGTTCTCGCCCGGATAGCTGTAGTAGGTCGCGCCGAGATCGAATTCGATCGTCCCGAGCTTCGGGCGGATGCCGCCGCTCATCGAGATTTCGGCGGCCGGCTGCGTCGGCAGCTTGACGCTCGCAACCGTCACGCCGGCGTAGAGCAGATTGTAGGTCGCCTCGATGGCCGCGCCGATGGCGGGCTTGCGATCGGACAGTGTCACGCCGCGATAGATGTAATCGGTGGCAAGGCCGCCGCGAAACTCGAACTCCAGTTTTTGCGATTCTGCCTTTTGCGATTCTGCATGCCACCCTTCGGACGCGGACCAGCCGCGACCGCCAAGATTGATCGGCGCTGCTACGGTCTGGACCGGCGGGCCGGATGCCTGAGCGTCCGCGGCGGACGGAATTACAACGACGAGAAGCAGGGCGCTGCTCGCGCGAACTGCAAGACGCCACTGGTAGCCGCGACACATCATGCTTCAACCGCCCAGCGCTATCGCGACACCGACCATGGCGCAGCCGATGCCGACCATCAGCAGGCCGGTCGGCCACGGCCGCAATCCCGTACAGCGCGCAAACGCGTAGCCGCACAGGAACAGCATCGCGAGCGCGATGGCATTCGACACGCGAAGGGCCGGCTGGACCTCCGCGATGAAGAGAAACGGTATGACCACCGGAAAGGTCGAAGCGAAGACCCAGAGGCAGATGCCCAGCGCGCTGAACGCGTCGCCCCTCGTCAGTCCAGGGCGAGCCGGCGGCTCGGGCAGCTGCAGCAGCTTCTGCTGGATCGCACCGGCTTCGGCTGTCGAGAGGACGGATGCGAGCGCATCGGGCAATGCGCCGGCGATCAGGCGCCGGGTCTCGTCCGGGTTGGACGACTGCCGGACCGCGCGCAGCACCCGAAGATCGCTGCCGCGCTCTTCGAGGCAGCCCATCACGTAGAGTGCTGCATCAATGATGCCCCAGGCCAGGTTGCAGCCCAGCGCGCCGATGATCATCGTGCTGACTTCGGCGCGGCCTGCGGAAACGACGTGGATCGTGCTCGTGCCGGTCAGGACCATGATCAACCCGAACAGGACTTCGGAAATTCTGTCGATCGGGTCGAGCGGCCCGTGGAACGGCTTCCGGTACATCGATACGCAGCCTTTCAACACGCGCCCGGCGCACCGTGCGGCGGACGCAGCGCCCTGCGGGAAAGGCTAGGATTTCACGCTGCGCCTGATCCATTACACCTGGGTACAATGCTGCACGCTGCCGTCCGGCACCGGCATGCGGGCATCGGCCCACGCTTTCGCCGGCAGGATTGAGCCGCTGCAACTGTCACTGCGTTGCGTTAGACTCCACTGGCGCCAAGAGGCGCACACGTTTTGCAGATTGGAGCATTCACGCCATGCGGCACAAGGTTCAGCTGATTTCCGCCACGTTCGCCGTTCTCGCCATCTCGTCGATGGCCGCGCAGCCCGCCGACGACGGCATCAAGAAGCCGAACGGCTACCGCAACTGGTTTCACGTCAACACCATGGTGGTCGACAAGGCGTCTCCACTGTTCGATGGGCTCGGCGGCATGCACAACGTCCACGTCAATCCGACCGGCGAGGCTGCGCTCAAGAAGGGTGGCCCGTATCCCAACCGGACCATGTTCGTGACCGACCTGCACGATTTCTCGGTCGTCGACGGCTCCTACGTCATGGGCGGTCTCAAGGGCGTGGCCGTGATGGTGAAGGACTCGAAGAAATATGCCGCGACCGGCGGCTGGGGCTTCCAGCTCTTCGCCGGCGGCGATCCCAACAAGAAGGTGGTGAACGACCCCGCGAAGCAGTGCTTCGCGTGTCACGAGCCCAAGAAGGCTCAGGACTACGTCTATTCGACGTACATTCCGTAAGCGCGCGGCCGGTTAGGGCGGCGGGCCGTCTCAGTTCAGCGAGATGTTCGCCGCCTTGATCACCGGTCCCCACCTTTCGATCTCGCTTTTCACGAACGCGGCGGCCGCCTCCGGCGTTCCGCCGGCGGCTTCGGCCGCGGCGCCGGCGATCAGGTCCTTCGCCTTTGTGCTCGCGAGATAGTGGTTCACGACCGCGTTGACCTTCTGCACCACATCGGTCGGCGTGCCGGAGCGCGCCATGATGGTGAACCACGCCGACGCTTCGAACGGCGTGCGGAGCTCTTCCTGCACGGTGGGCACGTCGGGCAGCTCGCTGAATCGTTGGGCCGTGGCGACGGCGAGCAGCCGGACCTTCTTGTCCTTGGCGAGATGGATGAAGTTCGAAAGAAGGTCCGAGCCGACCGGCAGATGGCCGCCGAGCAGGTCCGTCACCATCGGTGCGCCGCCCTTGTAAGGCACGCCGTTCAGCACGATGCCGGCCTTCTGCTGCAACATCTCGAAGGCGACGTGGCTCATCGATCCGACCCCGGTCTGGCCGCTGGTGAGCTTGCCGGGGTTGGCCCGCGCGTAGTCGAGCATCGACTGGAAGCTCGTCACCGGCGCGCCGAGCGCACCGACGAACACCACCGGCGATTTGCTGACGAGGATGACCGGCACCAGATCGCGCGCCGGATCATACGGCAGGCTGTCGAACATCATCTTGTTGAAGGCGGCCTGCGCCTGCGTGCCGAACAGCAGGAGGCTGCCGTCGGGCGGCGCTTTGACGACCGCTGCGGCTGCAAGATTGCCGCTCGCGCCAGGACGGTTCTCGACCACGAACGGCTGGCCGAGCTCGTCGCTCAGAGCCTGCGCGCAGCCGCGCGCCAGGATATCGGCGATGCCGCCGGCCGGCAGCGGCACCAGCATCGTCACCGGCCGGTTCGGCCAGCTCTGTGACGCCTGCGAGAGAGCGGCGCATGGCGACAGCAGCAAAGCTGCCGCGGCAAGCGCTATGCTGCGAAGAGCGCGCATGGTTCCGGCCTCGTCCGGTCGCCTGGATCAGGCCTTGGCGCGCTCGGGCGCCTGCGGCTTGCCGTGCGCCGATTTCGGCTTGCCGGTGGTGCGGCGGATGGCCTTGCGCGTGGACTCCGGATCGGCGCGCTCGACGCCGTCGACCGATCCGCCCTTGACGGTGACGCGCTCCATGTAGCGGCGTTGCGGGAAGTAGTCGTTGACCGCGTAGTGCTGGGTCGAGCGGTTGTCCCACATGATCAGCGTGTTCGGCGTCCAGTGATGCCGGAATTGATATTCCGGCACCTGCGCCTGCTGGAACAGCGTCTCCAGCAGCGCGCGGCCCTCGCGTTCGTCCATGTTGCGGATGCCGACCGTGAACTGCGGATTGACGAACAGCACCTTGCGTCCGGTCACCGGATGCACGCGCACCACCGGATGCACGGCCGGCGGATAGATCTCCTCCCAGCGCAACACGTTCTGGCGGTCGCCCTCGGAGTCGTCGAACAGCTCGCGGAACGGCTTCCAGTCGTGCACCGCCTCGAGGCCGGAGACGAACTGCTGCATGCGATCGCTCAAGCCGTCGAACGCGGCCGACATGCTGGCGAACATGGTGTCGCCGCCGATCGCGGGCACTTCCTTGGCAACCAGCAGCGTGGCCTTGGGCGGCTCCTTGCGGAAGGTCTCGTCGGAATGCCAGACGTCGGTGCGGAACGGCGGATTGGTCTCGTCGTTGCGAAACTTGATCAGCACCGAGATGTCTTTGTCGCGCGGCGCGAACGGATGCACGGTCAGCTCGCCGAAGCGGCTGCCGAAGTCCATCAGGTTCTGCGAGCTGATGTCCTGGTTGCGGAAGATCAACAGCTCGTTCTCGGCGAGCGCGGTCTCGACCGCGCCATGTTGTTCGTCGGACAAAGGCTTGCGCAGATCGATGCCGGTCACCTCGGCGCCGAGATAGGCGCCGACCCGCGTGATCGTCAGTCCCGCCTGCTGCGAGACGATGGGACGGCCCTGAAAGCTTCCGACCGGTTTGTTCACGCGCAATCCTCCCTGGGTGGGTCGTATCGCTTCGGATCGACCTTTTCGTTCAATCAACTTTGCAAAATTCCACGAGCATCGTAGCCGAAGTCACGAACCCGAGTCTTGCGCCTGAGACATGAGCTTGAGTCATGGGAGGCGGGGTGACTGCGCCGCTTGAGGACGGTTGTTTTTTGCCGGTAATCCCGCGATGATTTGGCGCCGCTTCCGAGCGTGGAGCGGCCGAGTTGGAGTGTTTCCTTGGCCGCGTCGTCAGCCCTGCCTCCAGATCCGCAAGCCGTGGTCGGGCCGCTGACGCGCGCTGCGATCTTTCTCGTTGTGACCGTCAATTCCGACGACGAGAGCCTCGATGCGGTCCGGTCGTTTTGCGGCGACCTGCCGGGGCTCCTGCGCGCCGTCGGCTTCCGCAATATCGAGGCCAATCTGTCCTGTGTGATGGGAATCGGCTCCGACGCCTGGGACCGGTTGTTCGGCGAGCCGCGGCCGGCCGAGCTGCACCCGTTTCGCGAGTTCAAGGCCGGCGCCCGCCATGCGATCGCCACGCCCGGCGATCTGCTGTTTCACATCCGCGCCAAGCAGCCCGATCTCTGCTTCGAGCTTGCCACGCAGATCATGATCAACCTCGGCACGGCGGTGACGGCGGTCGATGAGGTGCACGGCTTCCGCTATTTCGACGACCGCGATCTGCTCGGCTTCGTCGACGGCACCGAGAACCCGACCGCGCAGGCCGCGATGGACGCGGTCTATGTGAGTGATGAAGACGCAGCCTTTGCCGGCGGCAGCTATGTGATCGTGCAGAAATACCTGCATGACATGGCCGGTTGGAACGCGCTCAGCACTGAGGCGCAGGAGCGCATCATCGGCCGCCAGAAGCTTTCCGACATCGAGCTCGACGACGCCGTGAAGCCGACCTCAGCGCACAGCGCGCTGACCGTGATCGCCGACGAAAGCGGCAAGGAAGTGAAGATCGTCCGCGACAACATGCCGTTCGGCCGGGTCGCCGAAAAGGAATTCGGTACCTACTTCATCGGATATGCGCGCTCGCCGCGCACGATCGAGCAGATGCTGGAGAACATGTTCATCGGCCGCCCGCCCGGCAACTACGACCGCCTGCTCGATTTCAGCGTGGCTAAGACCGGCAATCTGTTCTTCGTGCCGTCCGCGACGTTCCTGGACGGCGTCGCCGACGGCGTTATGCCTGCCGCGCCGCAATCCTCCGACGCCAACACGCCTGCGCCGCCACAACCGCCCGCGACCGGCGACGGTTCGCTCGGCATCGGCTCGCTCAAAGGAGACCCGACCTATGAATAACCTTCACCGCGAGCTTGCGCCGATCTCCGACGCCGCCTGGGCTCAGATCGAGGAAGAGACCTCGCGCACCTTCAAGCGCTATCTCGCCGGACGGCGCGTGGTCGACGTCAACGGCCCGGCCGGCCTGGGCCTGTCCGCGGTCGGCACCGGGCACCTGAAGCCGATCGCGGCGATCGGCGAGGGAGTTGTCACGCGGCAGCGCGACGTCAAGGCGCTGG
>CAKZHN010000434.1 GCA_936924235.1 uncultured Rhodoplanes sp.
CGCCCCTCGTTCGTCGTCATGGTCAATGATTTGGCTGACCGCGGATTCGCAGAGGCACTGGCGCCTTCGGCGCGCGTCAAACGCGGCGGTACACTGGGCCGGCTCGCGTCGCGCAGACCGTTTGGACCCGTCTTGCCGCACGACTGGCAAAGCGCCAGTATTCGTCTGCAGGCACACCATGCGGCGACAGGTCCGCATCACAAAATCGTGCCGCTGGGGAGGTCAACGCATGAGCCATCATGACGAAGCTCGCCGTGCATTTCTGATCGGCGCCGTGGTCGGCGCCGGAACGGCCGCCGGACTGGTGTCCGAAGCCGCCGCGCAGGGAAATCCGCAGGAGAAGAAACCGGCCGATGCCGGCGCGCAGCCTCACGCATCGTCAGTCGGCGACACCCGCGGCGCGTTCTTCAATGTGGAAGACGCGCAGACGGTCGCGGCGTTTGCCGAGCGGCTGATGCCCGGCGCACCGGGGAAGCCCGGCGCGACCGATGCGGGCGTGCTCAACTACATCGATCTCGCGCTGGCCGGGGCCTACGCCGACCGGCAGGATTTCTACCGGGCCGGCCTCGCCGCGCTCGACGCCTATTGCTGGACCACGCACAAGGCGCCCTTCGCGAAGCTCGACGCGGCCCGCCAGGACGCCGTCATCAAGGAGCTCGAAGGCAACAAGGCGACCGGCTTCACATGGCCGTCGGCTGCGGCGTTCTTCAACACGCTGCGGACGCACACGATGGAAGGAATGTTTGCCGACCCGGTCTACGGCGGCAACAAGGACTTCGCCGGCTGGCGGCTTGTCGGGTTTCCCGGCGCACAGGTGCTGTTCACCGAAGCCGAGATGCACAGCAAGGACGCCTTCACCCGCGGCCCGGTCCTCGGCCTGCAGTCGCAACTCGCAGTCAAGAAGGGCTGAGCCATGGCGACGCAAAAAGCAGATGTCGTGATCGTCGGCGTCGGCGCGGCCGGCGCGATCCTGGCGGCCGAGCTCGGCAAGTCCGGCATGAAGGTCATAGGCCTCGAACGAGGCCCGCGCCTGAAGACCGAGGATTTCCAGCTGGACGAATTGCGCTACTTCCAGCGCCAGGAAACGCGGCCGAACATCAAGCGTCAGCCGGTGACGTGGCGGCCCAACGCCAACACCCGCGCGGTGCCGATCGCGAGCCAGAACTACGGCAACCAGGCCGGCGGCGGCACGGTGCATTACGGCGGTCTGTCGTGGCGGATGCACGAGAACGATTTCCGTCCCCGCTCGCAAAGCGTCGAGCGCTACGGCGCTGCGGCCATCCCGGAGGATTCCTCGCTGATCGACTGGCCGCTCAGCTATGCCGATCTCGAGCCGCACTACGATCGCGCAGAGTATGAGCTTGGCGTGTCAGGCAAGGCCGGCAACATCAAGGGCCGCAAGATCGACGGCGGCAACGTGTTCGAGGCGCCGCGCGCCCGCGAGTATCCGCTGCCGCCACTGACCGTGGATCAATCCGGCCTGACGTTTGCGGAAGGCGCCAGCAAGCTCGGCTACCATCCGTTCTCGTCGCCGCGCGCAATCCTGTCGCAGCCTTATCAAGGCCGGCCGGCGTGCAGCTACTGCTCGTTCTGCCAGTCCTTCGGCTGCTTCATCGGCGCGAAATCGACGGTGCTGCTGAACAAGCTTCCGGAGGCGGAAGCCACCGGCAACTTCAAGCTCATGACCAACGTCATGTGCCATCGCGTCAACACCGACAACACCGGCAAGGCTACCGGCGTCGCGTATTACGGGCCGGACGGCTCCGACAACACCATCGAAGCTGATCTCGTGATCCTGACGCCGTTCATCTACGAGAGCACGAAGCTGCTGCTGCTGTCGAAGAGTGACAAGTTTCCCAACGGGCTCGCCAACTCCAGCGGGCACGTCGGCAGGCACATCATGACGCACCTCAACGCACGCGGGTTCGGCATCTTCGACGACCGCCACATCAACATCTTCATGGGCCCGAGCGCGCAACGGCACTCGATCGATGACTTCAACGCGGACAATTTCGACCACAGCGGTCTGGGATTCATCCGCGGCGCCCAGATCTCGGTGGTGCCGGCCGATCTCGAAGCCGGCCCGATCGCGGTGGCGATGAGCATGAACCCGCCGCCCGGCGTGCCGCGATGGGGTGCCGCCTATCGCGATTTCATCGCCAAATATTTCAACCGCTACGCGGGCCTCGTGGCGCAGACCGAGAACCTGCCCTACGCCGACCAGACCATCGACCTCGATCCGAACACGCGTGACATGTGGGGCCTGCCGGCGCCGCGCATGACCTATGACTGGCGGCGGCCGAACGAGCTCAAGCGCATCGAGTTCATGCGGACGAAGCTCGAAGAGATCGGCCGCGCCATGGGCGCGTCAAAGGTCTGGCTCGCCGGCATGAACGCCGGCGGCCCGATGGGCCATCACGAGGGCGGCACCCGCATGGGCAGCGATCCGAAGAACTCCGTGGTCAACCGCTATGGCCAGAGCTGGGATGTGCCGAACCTGTTCGTGATCGGGAGCTCGACGTTCCCGTCGCAGGGTTGCGGCTTCAATCCGACGCTGACCATCCAGGCGCTGGCCTATATGAGCGCGGACGCCATCGTGAACCGCTACAAGAAAAGTCCCGGTGCCCTGCTATAAGGCGAGACCGGTCGGTCGAATTTGGAAATCTCGAAACGGGAATGGGATGAACAGCAAGCGAGAGCGTCGGCAAAGCAACGAGCGTCATCACCTTGTACAAGCACTGTCGGTCACGCTTGCGATCGCCGGCGCACTGCTGGGCAGCGGGCCGGCCACGGCACAGACCTGGCCGTCGCGGCCGATCACCATGATCGTGCCGTTTCCGCCCGGCCCGGCACTCGATCTCGTCGCCCGGCAGGTCGGCGCCAAGATCGCCGATCCGCTCGGCCAGCCGATCGTCGTCGAGAACCGCACCGGGGCCAACGGCGCGATCGGCTCCAACGCCGTGGCGCGCGCAGCGCCGGATGGCTACACATTGCTCGCTGCAACTGCGGGCACGCACGTCACCGCGCCGTATCTGATGAAGAACCTGCCCTACGATCCCGTGAAGGACTTCACCCCGATCGTCGCCGCCGTGGAGCCGGTGACCTGCCTCGCCGTCGCGGCGTCGCTGCCCGTCAATTCGGTGCCGGAGCTGATCGCCTATGCCAAGGCGCATCCGGACGAGCTGTCGTTCGGCAGCTCCGGCGTCGGCTCGGTGTTCCACCTGATGGGCGAGCTGTTCAACCAGACCGCAGGCGTCAAGATCAAGCACGTGCCCTATCGCGGGGTCGCGCCCGCGATGCAGGACGTGATCGGCGGCCACATTCCGATGGTCTTCATCTCGGTCGCCAATGCCGAACCCGCGGCCAAGGCCGGCCAGGTCAAGATCCTCGCGGTGCTCGAGCCGGCCCGGTTCTCGAAACTGCCCGACGTGCCGTCGATGAGCGAGATCATCCCGGCGTTTCGCAAGCCGTCATCCTGGTTCGGGTTCTTCGGGCCGCCGGGTCTGCCGGAGCCAATCGTGAGCCGGCTGAACACCGAGATGATGAAGGCTCTCAAGGACCCCGGCATCGAGCAGAACTTTGCGACTAACGGCTACGCGGTGATCGGCGGCACGCCGCAGCAGTTCGCCGACCTGCTCAAGGACGGTCTCCAACGCTACGGCGCCATCATCAAGTCTGCGGGCATCCAGCCGGAGTAGCGCGCTTTCCGCCTGAGTCGCATCAATCTCCGCCGTCATGCCCGGCCTTGTGCCGGGCATCCACGTCTTGGCTGCAAAGTAAGACGTGGATGGCCGGGACAAGCCCGGCCATGACGTGGATAGGCCGGTGCGATCAAGCTGGAAAGGGCTCTGGCCGATCAGCGTTCGTGCGGAATGCCGAGGATCGCGCAGGCGGTCTCCCCGGAAATCTGCGCGAAGGCGCGATCGTCGACGCTCTTGGCCTTCCTGAGGAAGCCCACCGGGTCCGTCTCGCCGACCGGGAAGTCCGAGCCGAGCAGGATGCGGTCGGCGCCGACCTTGGCGATCAGCGCATCGAGCGTCGTCGGATCGTAGAGACAGGTGTCGTAGTAGAAGCTCTTCAGGTACCAGCCCGGCGGATGCTTGATATTGGCCATCGTGTCGGGGCGGTTCGTGACATTGCGGTCGAGCCGCCCGTGATAGTGCGGCATGTAGCCGCCACCATGCGCCATGACGATCTTCACGCCGGGGAAGGATTCGAGGATGCCTTCATAGATCAGCGACGACATGACCTTGGCCTCCTCGATCGGCTGCCCGACCGAATTCCAGAGGCTGTATTTCTGGAACCAGGGATCCTGCACACCGTCCGGGTGGATGAAAGCGATCACGCCAAGCTCGTTCGCCGCTTCCCAGAACGGACGAAACCGCGGCTCGCCGAGATAGACGCCCTCGACGCTGGCCGGAAGATTGGCCACGCGAATGCCGAGCTGCTTCACCGCGCGCTCCATCTCCGGAAGCGCCAGATGCAAGTCCTTGAGCGGGAGCGAGAAGCAGCCGACGAAGCGGTCGGGAAACCGCCGCACCCAGTCGGCGATCATGTCGTTGATGCGCCGGTCGAGATCGAGCTGGGTCTGCGGGGATGCCCAGCCGGTCCACTGGATCACGGTGGACGACGAGATCACCGACATGTCGACGCCCATCTTTGACATGCCCTCGATCTGGGCCTCCGGCTCCATCATCTGCCGGAACCACTGCTCGCGGCGCGAGCCCGGCGGCCGCGGCATCTCGGCCTGGGCACCGAAGCCCGAGGTCACGGTGCGGCCTGCCGCCATCTTCTGCACGTAGGGCTCGAGGATGTGCGAGTGAAAATCGACAACGATCGGTTTCTTGGCCATAGCGGCTTCTTTCTGTGAGTGAATGATGGCCGCGCTCAGCGCGGCGGATACCAGCGCGGCTTGCGCTTTTCCTTGAAGGCGGCGCGGCCTTCGGCGGCTTCGTCCGACCGCGCCATCGCCTCGAACGCTTTCTGCATGGCCTTCAGTTCTTCGGCCGACGCAGCGACCGGCGCCTGCTTCTGCAAGACCTTCTTCGCGTTCGCGGCTGCGTTTGGCGCGCCGAGCAGCATCTCGTCGATCAGCTTGTCGGCCATGCTTTCAAGCGCCTGCGCTTCGCAAAGCTCCTGCACGATCCCGATGCGGTGCGCCTCCTCGGCGGAGAAACGCTCGCCGGAAAGCAGATACCGGCGCAGCGCGCGATAGCCCATCGCGCGCATGAAGGTGCCGATCAGCGGCCCGGGCGCAAAGCCGAGCCGGACCTCAGGGACCGCGAAGGATGCTTCCCGGCTCGCGACCATCACGTCGCAGCAGGTTGCGAGCGCCAGCGCGCCGCCGATGCAGGCGCCCTGCACGACCGCCACTGTCGGCTTCGGCACCGCGTCGATCAGCGCGCAGACCTCGCCGATATCGCGCCGCGGCTGGCCATCGTCGCCGATCGCGTGGCCCGCGGAGAAGTGCTTGCCGGAGCCGCGCATGACGATGACGCGCACCGCAGCGTCACGGCCGAACTGCTCGAAGCCGTCGGCGAGCGTATCGAGCATCGCGGCGTTGTAGCTGTTGGCGCGGTCCGGGCGGTTGAACGTCAATGTCGCGACACCGCGACCGGAGACGGACTTCAGGAGCGTTTCCACGATGTCACCCTGCCGCCTGCTGCGCCGGCAGCGTCAAATGCGAGAACCGGCCGACATGGGTGATCTCGTTGCCGTACTTCGCGGCCAGCGCCACCGCCCGCTTGTAGTAGACGCCGATGTCGTGCTCCTCGGTGTAGCCGATGGCGCCGTGGAGCTGGAGCGCGGCGCGCACGGTCTTCAGCGCCGCTTTGGAAAGCCGCGCCTTGACGGCCGGCACCATCGCGGGATGGCTGGTGTCGTCGTCCCAGGCGGACAGCACCTTGAACAGCAGCGAGCGGTTGAGCTCCACGTCGACGTAGCAGTCGACCATGCGATGCTGCAGCGCCTGGAAGCTGCCAATCAGCTTGCCGAACTGCTCGCGGAGCTTGGTGTAGCCGACCGTCATGTCGAGCGCGGCCTGCGCCACGCCAAGGAGCTCGGCGGCGGTCCCGAGGATCAGCAGCTCCTGCATCTCTGAGACGATTGCCGCGGCCTTGTCGCCACGGGCCAGGATATCCTCGGGCGGCACGGCCACGCGGGAGAACGTCAGCTCGGTCGAGGTCGAGCCGTCGACGTTCGACGCGGTGGCAATGCTGAGCCCTGCGGCGTCGCGCGGCACGAGGCACAGCACGGTTTCGCCGCCGGCCCTGGCGTCGACCAAGAACAGGTCGCTCGACGCCGCAAACGGCACGAACGATACGGCACCCGACAAGGCCGAAGCCTTGGCATCGAGCGCCGGCGCAGCGGAGTGATCAAATCGCTGCCCTGGCAGCGTCGTCGCCGGCACGACCAGCTTCGACGCGATCCGGGCCCGTGCCGGATGAGCGGCATCGGTCGCATTCATGATCGCCCAAATGGCGCTCGCGGCCTCGACCAGCGGCGTCATGACGATCTGCTTGCCGGTCTCTTCCAGCGCGAGCGCGAGATCGAACAGGCCGAGGCCCAGACCATCGTCCTTCTCGGCGACCAGCGCCGACAACCAGCCGGCCTTGATCATCTCGTCCCAGGCGGCTCGGTCGAGTTCCGTCGCCGCCTCGCGCAGCGCACGCGCGCGCCGCGGCCCGCCTTTCGACGCGGCAAGCTTCGCCGCGGCGTCGCGAAACAGCGTCTGCTCTTCGGTCAACAAAAGTTCCATGCGGTCACGACGGCAGGTTCAGGACACGTTTGGCGATGATGTTGCGCTGGATCTCGACCGTGCCGCTGCCGACGGTCACCCGGCGCATCTCAAACAGATCGGCGGCCGGGTTCAGCGCAGTGTTGCCGACCATGATATCGGCCGCACTCGATCCGAGGGGACCTGCGGCGTCGACCAGCAGCTCCGAGGCCTGCTGGCCCAGTTCGCCGCCGGCAATCTTGATCACGGGCGCCATCGAGAGCGGCGCCTTGCCGGCCGCATGCAGGCTCGCGGCATGGCGATAGAACGCCGAGAACGCCAGCAGATCGATCTCCAGCAGCGCCAGCCGGTGCAGGAACGCAGGATCGCGCGCCGCGCCGGAATATTCCGCGACCTGCCGGGCCTTGTTGAGCAGCACGGCCGCGTTCCTCGGATGGCCCGTGGTGAAACGCTCGGAGCCGAGAAGCTTGTTCGCCACCTGCCAGCCGCCGTTCAACGCGCCCAACATGTTCGCCTTCGGCACGCGGACGTCGACGAAGAACTCCTCGGCAAACTCGGAGTCGCCCCGGATGGTCTGGATCGGCCGCACCGTGATGCCGGGCGACTTGAGATCGATCAGCAGCATGGTGATGCCGGCGTGGCGCGGCTTCGCGTCCGGGTCGGTGCGCACCAGAGCGAACATCCAGTCGGCGAAATGGCCGTTGGTGGTCCAGACCTTATGGCCGTTGACGACGAAGCTGTCGCCGTCGAGCACCGCGCGCGTCGTGAGACTCACGAGGTCGGAGCCCGAGCCGGGCTCGGAATAACCCTGGCACCAGGTCACGTCGCCGGTGAGGATGCCGGGCAGGTGCTTCGCCTTCTGCTCGGGCGTACCGGCATCGATGATCAGCGGACCGATGAAGCTCAGGCCGTGAGGATAAGGCGTCGGCGCACCGACCCGGCTCATCTCCTCGAACAGGATGATCTGCTGGGTCAGCGTCGCGCCCATGCCGCCGGCTGCCTTGGGCCAGTGCGGCGCGATCCAGCCGCGCTCGTAGAGCTTGCGGTGCCACGGCTTCAGCTCGAGATCGGAAGAAGCGTCGTGTAGGGAAAGAGTGTAGATCTCGGTGGTCGCCGTATCATTAAAA
>CAKZHN010000435.1 GCA_936924235.1 uncultured Rhodoplanes sp.
CTCAATCTCTGCACTCATCTTCGCAACCGCTCTCGCTTTCGGTGTTAGCTCATCCGCAATGGCGCATGGTTCCGGCGGCGGGCACACTTCAACGGGCGCCCAGCACTTTGGCAACACGACCTACGGCTTCGGCGGAACTACCACCGCGGCAAAGTCCGTAAACTTGGGCGGCCTGAGCAAGTTCGTGATCAAGAATGCCATTCAAGGCGGCAAGCTCGTCGGCGGGGCGCTCGGGGGCGTCGTGGGAGCTGTAGGTGGCTCTTCTGGCAAATGCTCGCGGTGTCAGTAGTACTCGCCGTCCTTCACGTGATCCATGCGGGCACCAAAGAGGACCGACCGGAGGGGAAGGCGAAGGTTGAGTCTGTATGCTCGTCCTCCCATCGTGGTAATGCCTGTGGGGTCTCATGACGGTTACCATGCCGGGGCCATAACGGCGGTTCATACTCGGGACGCACGGCGTTTGCGTCTGTTGTGAGCATCCGGTCCACATTGCACCGTAGGAACATTGTGACGCGACGGCGTAGCCGCTCCTCCATGCCCTCCATCGTGTTGTCCCCTCCACGAGTCCTTCGAACGACCGAGACCATGAAGGCCACCAAGGAGGTGGGGCTTGGAGGTGCCTTCATGGGTGCCCTTGAGGCACGGACAACTCACTTACATAGATGATGGAGCGTACTGAGGGAGGGACCTTAAGGGAGGAAGCCTAGAAGTGCAGCTCCTTACGGGAAATCCCCTCTTAGGATAGGCTGCTATAGCGGAACGGTAAGATGGCCTCGAAGTTGCGCTGAAACGCATACCTGTTTCGGGTAGGGAGCCGGCAAAGCTCCTCCTCGCTCGCTGGACACCAATCCAGTTACGTGGTGCGATGGACACGAAAAAGGCTGCGACTGATCATGTTCCATCCGTTCGAATTGATTCTTGTTTTGTGCGCTGCGACTGGCGCAGTGATGGTGGTCGGTTCGATTGTGTTGCTATATCAAGGCGTGATCAAGCTTGGTGGGAAAGACTCCGGTCGTGCGCTGGAAGCTGACTTTAGGAACCAGTTGAAAATTAACATTCGAAATCCCGCCCTGGGCCTCTTCACAATCGGACTCGCATTTTTTGGATTGGCTCTCTATTACGCGAAACCGGCCGAAGGGCCTCTCGTCGTCAGCGGCCGAATAAAGATTGCAGATATCGACGGCGTTATTGTTAGGCTCAAATCCGAGGAGTGGCCAATCACGCTATCGTCTGCAGGCGATATTTACACTACTGTTCAGCCGCTGGAAAAACTTTCCGTCGTGATCGATGCACCCGGGTATCGACCGCAGAAGTGGTTTCACCAAATAAAGCCTGATGAGGCAAGGAACGGGCGTGTAGAGATCGCTATTCCTGAATTCACGCGTGCTTTGGGGACAGTCCTCACCAAGCCGACGTCGGACCGCCGACCCCAAATTTTGCCGCCATCGAATCAGTAATTGTCAAAAGCCCAGATTCCTACCGCTCTTTAGCACCGGATACGATCCGAGCCTTGATCGCGTCAAACTCCGACTTGCGGTTGGAGGCCCCCAAAACCTGCAGCAAGTTGTCTAACACGACGGCTACATCCTGATTCTGCCCACCGAGTTTCACAAAAGATGCGCCGGCCTTTTCATACAATTCTGCCGCTTGCTCGTATTTCTTTTGCTCGGCAGCCAGAACCGCAAGATCGTTGAGAGTCCGCGCAGCCGCTACACCTCCGGCTTCTGTCTGTTGCTGAATACGGAGCGCTTCCCTTAGAAGTTGCTCGGCTTCCGCGAAGCGTCCCTGATTTTTGTAGGTTCCGGCCAAATTGCTCGCGGTCAAAGCGACAGCGGGGTGGTTGTCACCGAGTGCCTTGCGGCGGATCGCGAGTGCCTCCACCAGAAGCGGATCGGCTTCTGCGTACCGGCCTAGCTCCTGATAAAGTGCACCCAGATTGTTCAAAGTGACTGCACGGTCTAGTTGGGCGGCTTCTTGATGCTGAATTGACAATGCCTGCATCAGAAGTCTTTCCGCCTCGGCGTATCGGCCCTGGTGCTGGTAAAGAATGGCCAATTGATTGAGCGTGTTCGGAGTGTCTGAACCCTTCAGGTTGAGCGCGCGCCTGAAGAGCAACTCGGCGTCGGTGTATCGACCCTGGTACTGATACACTGCTGCAAGATTTGTCATAATTCCTGCACTGCGCGGATCATCGGGGTTCGCGAAAGCAAGGGCCCGTTTGAGGTATCGTTCCGATTCGATATAATTGCCCTGCAGCTGATGGATCGCCGCGAGATTGTTCAAAGCGGCTATTGTATCCGATAAGGTCTTTTCTTGGATCTCTAACGCCTGTTTGAACCGGGACTCAGCCTCTTCGTACTTGCCGCGCTCGAATAGGTCGATGGCTTCCTTCTCCAATAGATTCGCATCGTTGCCGCTGATTGCCGGGCTGGCCAGCGCTACTAGGAGCACGATCACCCCCCCGGCAAGCAGAGGTAGGCTTGGCCTTTTTCGCGGCTCTGATGTCATCGTTGAACGCACTTTGTGGCCCATGCCGAATTAAAGATAGCGTAGGCTGCATGTAACGAGCCTGCAAGGCGGTAGCCTGAACACGTGTGCCAGACCTGTTTGACCGGCGCGCGGTGTGAAAAGTTTCGTACTAACTGGAGAGTCCGTTACCAACCTGATGTCTGAATTCCGACCGGGATTCCCGCGCTGGTCGACCGTCTTGCTTCGTCTTGCATGATCGCCCTTGCGGTCTCCGCATCGCTTCTCCGCACAGCCACCGCGTCATGTATTGGCAGGGCAACAATACCGCGCTGAAGCAATGCCAGTGTGACGGTCACGATGAGGTCACTCTCGACCCGCATGAAGCGCAATCCGTGCCCTTGCTCGAAGAGATGAGCAATCGGTGTGTGCCTCTCTTTTATCGCCCTGACGGCATCACGCGGCTTGGTGCCGGCCGGGAAAGCGCCGCGCATCTCCCCAATCTCCTCAAGCGATGCACCCGGCCATTGCTTGAGCGGCGCCTTTGCGAAGAACATGGCGTTCACCAGCTTCTTGCGGGCCTCGCGGAGCCGCTTCCAACCTGGTTTAGACGTTTCTTCACTGGAGATGGCGTAGAGGTCTCCAGCCGGTGGCGTCACGCCTGCCTCAGCGTACGCGAGGCGCAGAAAGAGCTGGGAATAATCGCAAATCGCGATGGGCTCGCCACTGATGCGGATGTGCTTGAAGCGGTCCGGCCGGGGCATTGTCTGCCAGAACCCGCCGAACAGCCTGCCGCCCTCCTCGTAGCTCCCATTGAAGATCCGCCGCAGTGCTCGGTGGTGAAGCGTGACGAGGCTTGCCATGGCGCCCCCCGGGCGTTCGGCTACGTGGGCCACCGCGCTGCCCTTGCACTCGATAGGTGCGTTGAGGATCGCCACGTTGATCTCGTGCATTTGCTCGGTGATGGTCGGGAGCCATCGGCTGGTTGCGGCGGATCGCGGCCTGGCCGGTGCCTGTGTGCCACCGTCCCCGTCGGGCTCCTCGCTGGCGCGTGGCTTCAGGACCACCACTGCGGCGTGATCCTCCAGCCGCAACGCGGCCCACTTGGCCGCACCCAGCGGAAGGTGCTTGCCCAGTTCGGGTGTAGCTCGGATGGTCGTGGGGCCGCGGTACGGATAGCCGCGAACCTTGGTGACGAGGCCCTGAGCAATCATCAGGTCGATGACTTTGCGGGCTGGCTTGCCGAAGATCGGGACGAGCCGCGATGCAGAGTTTGCGAGGGGGACGGCAAGGGGCCGGTCAGGTGCCGCGAGGGAGACCGCCAAGATATTGCACGCAATGCACTCAACGGCCCGGTGGAAGTTGGCAGCATCGGCGGGCCTGCGGCGCCGCTGCCGCGTGGGCTCGGTTTGCTCAATTAGAGTTGTGAGGCGTGACACCGCTTGCTGGAGTGATGGCTCTGCGGCTCGCCAACGTGGTTCGCAGCGGACGGGCTTTGCGTACCCTGGGGCCGCATTGGTCCCGGCGCAGTGTGACCCTGATGGGACCCTTTCGTTCAGTCTCGGTGGCCCGTCAGTGCGGGGTGAGATACGTCGTAAAAATATCATGAGGTGCATTCTCAGCGGGTGTTGCCGTGGTGGGCCCGTCGTTCGGCCTCGGCTCGGCGGCGAGCATCAAGGGCCTGGGCCTCTGCGGCGAACTTGAGGGGATCCGCAATGGACGGATGGGCGCCGTAGCGGGAGACCTTCAGCTCCACGACCTCAGGCAGAGCATGCCGCGCGGCAATCAGCGGCTCACAGGCGTCCTCGATGAGAGCCCCCAGGCGCCGCAGCATTTTGCCTAACACTCTCGGATACGTGTGGCGCTCCGATAGAACCCGTCCCGAATCCGGGTCGGTCCAGCGTTGGTGCGTTCCGGACCCGCCGCGGCGGCGACTGCAGGCCTTCCCGACGGCACACAGCAACCAGTCACGGTTACGTGGGCGGCAAACGGCTGGCGCCTCGCGGGCCAAGGCGTGCACAGCCATACACACGGCGATGAGAAGCTCAGGCTTTGTGCCAGCGTCTCTTAACCGGGCTAACGCCACCTGAGCGCGTTTCCCAGGTGGAAGGCTGCGTAGCCGCAATGCGATTATGGCATCACCCGAAGATGCCAGCAGGTCGTGAATCTGTTCGCGAGCCACATGAACTTCCGGGCCTGCTCGGTTGCGCCTCAGCCACGATGAGGCCGCCTTGACGTACGGCCTCAGCGCTGCACCTGATGGGCTTGGGCATTCGGGGTCGCCATGCCTGGCTGCAAACCTGATGTGGGCGTCACAGCGGGTCGTGCTGAGCCCCGACTTTGCGGCCCGCTGCGTCGGGCGTCCGCAGAATGGGACTGTGCAGCGGGCGAAGTGGTTTTCCTCGGGCGAGGCCGCGCGGTATCTAACGGACGCGGCTCGGCGGGCTCGGCTCTGATGAGAGCGCACCATCATGGCTCCTCCTGTTGAGGGGCCTTGGGCTGGATTTCTATCTGCGTGCAGTTGTCCGGCGGGGGCCCGCCGTCGGCAAGGCTGGCGATTAAATCGGCGGACATCGCGTCGGCGAATTGGCTCCGCTTTGCTGGGGCAAGGAAGTGGATGATCTCCGCCGCTAACTTCTGCAAATCCGACCTGCTTCCGATACTCCACCTATAGATCAGCTGACGTTTGCCCTTGCGGCTAATCCTCCGATACGGACCCGTGATGCGCCCAATACCAACAGCGGCTTGAAAGCGCTCAAGGTTTACGATGTCCTCTTGGTCCACGCTGCAATTGAACTCGCCCCGGGATTTCTGCTTCCCCTCGATGATCTTCAGCGCGGCGTTCCCCTCTCCGTCCCAAAAGCCCGCCGCCCAGGCTCTTTCAATCAAAGCTATCTCCTCCGCATCGAACCGCTTTCGGAGATAGGCCCGCTGGTCTTGCTCCATTTGGCGCCTCCGCTCGGCTTCTGCACGGTGTTGGGCCTCTAGCTGCCGCCAAGCTCCCTCCTCGGCGGGTGTCCATGGCTTCTTGGTTTTCGGTAGCTTCGTCATTGCTGGCTCCAGCTTGTCGCTGGTGCCCGTGTCGGTCGCTTTCATCATTGTCATTGCTCCTTGCCTGTTGGACATGAGTCGGTCTTCGCGGAGCCCGTGGAGCCCCGTGTGGTAGTGCTGCTGGTGATGTCTTGGTTGCCGGCCGGTGCGTGCCGGTTGCGTGGAACGCTAAATTTTCGTTCTCGGCAGCCGCTCTCGCGCGGCCCGTGCCTCGACTTCGGATCGAGGCTTGAGAGAAAGTGTGGGCCGCCCGCCGACCGTCAGTGTTTTGCCCTTCTGGTCAGAAGAAGCTGCGGGCGCTTTCTTCTTATCTAGGGCCACATCCTCTAAGTCATTGATACGATTGTTTATTTTTCCCCCTTGATGGGGCATATAGGCCATTGAAGTTGCTGAACTTTTATCAAGCGCCTCTGCATGGAGCCTGATGAACTCTGCCTCGCGCTTCGCGTATTCTTCGTCGGGAAGCCACTGTCCGGCCTTCTTCCTTTCCCTCACCCATTTGCGGCGTCCATCTTTCCGGCTGACCCGACGACGGAGTCCGGAGCCCCGCTCGCGGCGTTTCTTTTTTTTGCGCCGAGCCCGCGCCTTCGACTTTCGGGGGTCTAATAACGGAGGAAGACCATGGAGCTTACGCCGTCGGTTTTTCCAGCGCAGCTGCCGCCGGGCCCGCTCCTTCTTGCTAATGCGCCCTTTCATCGTGTCGTTACGATCACCGCCGCTGAGAATGAAACGAGCGAAGATTTTGCATTTCGCGAAATTATGATCTCGCCAGCAAATTTGCCACTGAGGTAGCGTACCAGCGACCGCCTCTTGGGGTCGAAACCCCTCGTGCATTCAGAGAGTCTGCAATATCCCGCAAGCTGGCTGCGCCCGCCCGCTGCACCTCACGGACGATTGGAAGCACGTTCGCCGCGTGGCGGTCCGCGTTCGCCTTGATGGATGCCGCAGCGGCCTTCCGGGCTTGGCGCAACTTTGGGCCGCCGAGCACTTTTCCGTGGGCCTTCGCCGCCTTGAGCGCTTCCTTGGTGCGCTTGGAAATCATCGAGCGCTCCTTCTCGGCCAGGGCCGCGAACAGGTGCAGGACAAAAGGGTCGACGTCCGGCCCTAACTCCGCGACAAGGAACGGCACGCGCTGAGACATAAGTCCGGAGATGAAGTGCACATCACGGCTCAGCCGATCTAGCTTCGCCACGGCAACCGGGCAGCGGTGCTTTCGGGCTGTCGCGAGGGCCGCGGCCAGTTGAGGCCGACGGTCGAGTGCGTCGGCGCCCTTGCCGGTTTCCACCTCGGTGAACTCTGCAATGATGGTGAAGCCCTCGGTCTCAGCGAAACGCGCAAGTGCTTCCGCCTGTGCGTTGATGCCAAGACCTGAGCGCCCCTGCTGTGCGCTGGAGACGCGACGGTAGGTGACTAACGGACGTGCCAACATGCTGAGAAATCTCTCTGTATAGATTCCATACGACCGTTTTGGTTTTATACAGACGGCGTTAGAGCCTCGCACCGCGACAGTTTGACTCCCCCCCGGAGCGTCTAGCGCCAAGAGTGCTAACGTGATGTGCACCGGAGGAGCACATGACGCGCGGTGACAAGAGCATCAACACTGCAATCGACGCAAAGATAGATGGCTTTTGGCGGACAGTATCTCTCGGCCTGCGATCCGCGGCGAAGACGCTTGCTGCTCTATCGATTCACTAGGCGCTGCTGGTGGTGTTGCTCGCGATGTTTGGAGTGACAGTCCTGTGGATGAACCGCTTCGAAGTCATACCGACAAGCGGCGCCGGCATTTTTGTAGCCGACAGATTTACCAGAGAGGTCCAACTCTGCGCGATTAGCAGCACGGGTCCCACGCGGTGCCGTCAGGTGTATCCGCCGGCATTGGACGGGCCGGCGTCACCGCCTTCCGCTACAAAGACTCATGGTGGTTCGGCCGGTGGCGAGAGCGTTGACGATGCAGCGCGCCGGCTCTTCGGGAGCGGTACCCAAACTGCTCGATAGGGCTTTCCAGCGTTGCCACCCCCACACGGGGGAAAACGACTTGGCAGCCGTCGCGAGGTGACCTCTCGCGTGTGTTACCCTTGTGCTTGGACCGGGTGAATCAGCGCGGATTCACCTGGGCAGTAGCTCATTGTTGGCCAAAAGGGTCCCTGCTGTACCTCAGCCGATTGTAAGATCGACGCTACTTCTCTTCTTCAGGCATGGGTCCAACGATTATATCGTCCGGCCCGCATTCAGCTTTGTGCTTCACCATATATTTCCCTGATAACTTCGTGCGCGTCCCGGTCGCGTCCAGCTCTCTTGCCGTTCATCAAAAGGTGGGGACCGTCACCGGCGGCGTTCCACAGCCAAATTTTGATCCAATATGCG
>CAKZHN010000436.1 GCA_936924235.1 uncultured Rhodoplanes sp.
CACCTACACCAACATCCAGAATCTGCGCGGCTCGAACTTCAACGACACGCTGATCGGCAACAGCGGCAACAATTTCCTGCGCGGCGGCAGTGGCGCCGACTGGCTGCAGGGCGGCGGCGGCAGCGACACCGCTGACTACAACGGCGCCAGCGCCG
Source organism: uncultured Rhodoplanes sp. (assembly GCA_936924235.1). Lineage (GTDB taxonomy): Bacteria > Pseudomonadota > Alphaproteobacteria > Rhizobiales > Xanthobacteraceae > Z2-YC6860. The sequence goes on from CAKZHN010000436.1 coordinate 156, forward strand.
GCGTCATCGCCGATCTCGGCAATCCAGTCAACAACACCGGCGATGCCGCCGGCGACACCTACTTGAACATCTCAAATCTGCGCGGCACCGCCTTCAACGACGTGCTGCGCGGCAACAATGGCAGCAATTCCCTGACCGGCCTGCAGGGCGCAGACCGCTTCGTCTTCAGCAACGGCGCCGACACGGTCACCGACTTCGATCAGGGCGGCGGTAGCTTCAATCACGCCGAAGGCGACACCATCGATCTCGGCAGTTCGCAGATCTACACCTGGTCCGAGCTGCAGCCGTTGATCAGCCAGTCCGGCTCCAACACGCTCATCACGCTCGGCAGCAACTCCATCACGCTCACCAACGTGAACCCCGCCAATCTGACGGCGTCCGACTTCTTCTTCACGCCCGCGCCGTTGCTGATGGTCACGATCGGCGGCGGTACGGTCGCCAGCGGCGGTCATGCGGTCAACGGCGGTAGCTTCGGCAACTTCATCGCCTTCGGCGACAGCACGATCGATTCCGGCTGGTTCCACAACACGCCGATCTCCAACAATCCGGCGCTGCAGGCGGACTATCAGGCGGCGGTCAACGCCGGCGGCGGCGTTCCGACCACGCTCGGCGGCCAGATGGTCTCGACGCTGCTGGCGCAGGATTACGGGCTCTCGGCCGATCCGGCCAACAATCCGGGCGGCGGCACCAACTACGCGGCGAGCGGGGCGACCGTCACCGGCAGCCTGAGCAGCACTTCGCTCGCACCGAGCATGGTCGACCAGATCACGAGCTATCTGGCGGCCACCGGCAACGTCGCGGATCCGAACGCCATCTACTTCATCTCCGGCGGCGGCAACTCGTCGAAGATCGCGGTCAACCTCGATCCGGTTTCCGCCGTCAACTACATGATCTCCGAAGCCGATGCGCTGGCCGCCTCCGTTGAACAGCTGCACGCCGCCGGCGGGCAATACTTTGTGCTCAATGTCTTCAGCGGCAGCAAGTCGCTCGACATTCCCTATGCCAACGAGCTGATCACCGATCTTACCAACGCCGGCATCTCGTTCCTTATCGGCGACGAGCTTTCGCTGCTCGCCAACATCAACGCGAACCCCGGCGCCTACGGCATCACCAACACGACCAAGCCGCCGACCGGCCCCTACAGCCCGGGCAACCTCTACGATCCCAACGAAGGCGGAGCCACGATCAATCCCGATCCCAGCCTGATCAATAACGGCTGGGCGCGCTTTGCGACGACCAACGCCGCGCCCGACGCCAACACCGCCTGGCTCTGGGCCGACAACGAGCACCTGGCCGGCGCCGGCCAGCAGGCCGAGGCCAACTACCTGCACAGCATGATCCAGAATGGCGTGCCGCTGGTCGGCCAGACGCTGACCGCGACGCCGTCGCTGGTGAATGGCACCGGCGCCGTCACTTATCAGTGGCAGAGCTTCGACGGCACGAACTGGAACGACATCGCCGGGGCAACCAACGCCGGCTACACGGTGCAACTCGGCGACTTTGGCGAGCAGCTCCGGGTCGAGGCGTTCAGCAGCTACGACAACGGCAACTCGACCGTCTCTTCGACCAGCGCGCCGACCTTCGCGGTGGCCAACACGCAACCCACCGTCAGGGTCGACGTCGTAACGCCCGACGGCATCAATCTGGCCGGCCTGTACAACGACATCCTGCACGCCTCCGCCAGTGCGCCCGGCGCGACCCATGACGGCACGCACTACGATGCGATCGACGCCAAGACCGGCCACACCTTCCATCTGGTCGGTAGCGGCTTCACTTATGACACCAACGGCCATTTCACCGGCGGCACCGTCACCGAGATCGATATCCTCAACACCTCGGACAACAGCACGCTGCTCACCGAGAAGGGCTTTGCCATCGACGCTGCGACGCTGGGCAACGCCGTGAGCGCGCTGCAGGGACGCGGGCACGATTCGTCCCAGCTCACCGCGATCCTCAATCAGTACATTAACGTGGCGCAGGGCGCCGCCGGCAACGACGTGCTGCCGAGCTTCGGCCAGGCCGACCTGTTCGACGGCGGCGGTGGCGTCAATCTGGTCGACTATTCGCACGCCGGCTCGGCCGTGACGGTCGATCTGGCCGATGCGAGCCAGAACGCGGGCGCCGCGGTTGGAGACACCTACCAGAACATCCAGGGCATCATCGGCAGCGCCTACAATGACCTGCTGACCGGCGACGCCGGCGACAACATCCTGCGCGGCGGCGGCGGCGTCGACACCATGACCGGCGGCGCGGGCGACGACAGATACTACGTCGACAACCCGAACGACGTGGTCAACGAGGACGTCGGCGGCGGCACCGACACGGTGATCACCACGACCGACTACACGCTGGCCGCCGGCTCCGAGATCGAACGGCTGTTCGGCCATTCGGACACTGGCCTGATCCTCACCGGCAACGGGTTCGACAACACCATCAAGGGCAGCGCCGGCAACGACACGCTCGACGGCGGCGGCGGCTCCGACAAGCTGTTCGGCGGCGACGGCGCCGATACTTTCGTGCTGCATCCGGCGGGCTTTGCCACCGTCCTGGACTACCAGCAGGGCAGCGACTCGCTTGAGATCATGGCGGCGGAGTTCGGCCACGGCCTCGTCGCGGGTCAGAGCGCCCCGGTGGTCGACGCCGCCTCGATCAACAGGGCGAACCACGCCGGCACCAACGGCTATTTCATCTTCGACACCACGGGCGGCGGCGCCCACACGCTCTACTGGGACGCGACCGGCGGCTCAGGCAGCGACGCCGTCGCCATCGCCAAGATCGACGGGGCATCGTCGCTCACCGCGGCGGATTTCCATATCGTGTGAGGCTTGGGGGGCCGGCGCCCCCTTGGCCGCTGGAAGTTCTTGCGCCGGAGGTATTGCCGAAAATCTGTTTTCCGAAATTGCCGTTTTCCATCAAAACATAAGCGCCTGGATCGGGAATCCGAACGAACGCGGCATCAGCCGTTCGGATGTTTCCGACGCTTCGCGTTGGCCTGAAAACAGCTCCGGTGGCGACGATTGCCTGCCTTTGGAGATTTTCAGCCATGCCGAATGTAGTCACCATCGATGTTCAGACGATCAACGGTTACGGCTTTTTCCCGTTCTACAATGACATTTCGGGCGCCAACATCATCGCCGACAGGACGGCGGCGGGCTTCACAGCCACCAATCCGTCGGCGACGAATTTCCCCGCTGGCCTGTCCTTCGCTTTCCACAGCTCGACCAATGATTTCACTTATGACGCCAGCGGACATCCGACCGGCGGCACCATCAACTCGATCACGATCACGGATACCTCGGGCGTCCCTCTCGTCACCGAAACAGGCTATTCGATCCCGATCGTCACGATGCTCGACGCGATCGCCGCCTTCAACGCCAGCAGCCACACCGACGCGGGCGCGCTGAACGCGATCTTCAACCAGTTTTCGTACAACATGGACGGCAACTTTGGGCCGGACGATTTCGTCAGCGCCGCCAACGCCGATACGTTCAACGGGGAAGGCAACTTCGGCGGCAACAACTGGGTCAGCTACCAGAACGCTGCGGCCGGCGTCACGGCCGATATTGCCGACGACACCCGGAACACCGGTGAGGCCGCGGGCGACACCTACACCAATATCCAGAATCTCCGCGGCTCGATCTTCAACGACACGCTGATCGGCGACAACGGCAACAACTTCCTGCGTGGCGGCGGCGGTGCCGACTGGCTGCAGGGCGGCGGCGGCATCGACACCGCTGATTACAAAGGCGCGCCCGTCGGGGTCATCGCCGATCTCGGCAACTCCGCCAACAACACCGGCGTCGCTGCAGGCGACACCTATTCGAGCATCGAGAACCTGCGCGGCTCCGATTTCGACGACGCGCTGCGCGGCGACGGCGGCAACAACGCGCTGACCGGCGGATTGGGCGCGGATCGCTTCATCGTCAGCCCGGGCAATGACACGGTCAGGGACTTCGACCAGGGCAGCGGTGTTTTCGATCACACCGAAGGCGACCGGATTGATCTCGGCAACTCGCAGATCTACAACTTCGCCGAGCTGCAATCCCATTTGAGCCAACCGGGCTTCAACACCGTCATCGATCTCGGCTCGGGCAACAGCATCACGCTCAACAACGTGGACATCGACAGCCTGACCGCGTCGGACTTCGTCTTCACGCAACCGCCGAAGCTCCTGGTTTCGATCGGCGGCGGCACGATCGCGAGCGGCGGTCATGCGCTCCACGGGGGCACCTTCAGCAATTTCTTTGGCTTCGGCGACAGCACGATCGATTCCGGCTGGTTCCGCAACACGCCGATCTCCAACGATCCGCATCTGCAGGCCGACTATGACGCCGCGAAAGCGGCGGGTGGCGGCATTCCGACCACGCTCGGCGGCCAGATGGCCTCGACGCTCCTGGCTCAAGATTATGGCCTGTCGGCCGATCCGGCCAACGCGCCGGGCGGCGGCACGAATTATGCGGCGAGCAGTGCGACCGTCACGGGGAGCCGCACCAATTCGCTGGCGCCGAGCATGGTTGACCAGGTCAACAGCTACCTTGCGTCAACCGGCAACCACGCCGACCCGAATGCGATCTATCTGATCTCCGGCGGCGGCAATTCGGCGGGTATCGCCGCGACCCTCGATCCTGTTTCCGCCATCGATCACATGATCTCGGAAGCGGACGCCTTGGCGGCTTCGATCGAACAGCTGCACGACGCCGGCGCGCAGTATTTTGTGCTCAACTTCTTCGCCGGCGCCAAGTCGCTCAACATTCCTTTTGCCAACGAGCTGATCACCGACCTCTCCAACGCCGGCATTTCGTTCATCGTCGGCGACGAGCTCTCGTTGATCAATAACATCGACGCCAACCCGGCGGCCTATGGCATCACCAACACCGTCAGGCCGCCGGCCGGCCCGTTCAGCCCGGGCAACCCTTACGATCCCAATGAAGGCGGCGCGACCATCAATCCGGATCCGCAGGCGGTCGTCAACGGCTGGGCGCGCTTTGCCACCACCAACGCGGCGCCGGACGCCAACACGGCCTGGCTCTGGGCCGACGACCAGCACTTCGCGGGTGCCGGCCAGCAGGCCGAGGCCGACTATCTGCACAGCCTGATCCAGAACGCGATTCCGGTGGTCGGCGAGACGCTCACGGCCACGCCGACGCTGGTCAACGGCACGGGCCCGGTCACCTGCCAGTGGCAGCGCTTCGACAGTGGTCACTGGAGCGACATCACCGGCGCCACCGGCGCGAGCTATACGGTGCAGTTCGGCGATATCGGCGACGAGCTCCGCGTCGAGGCCTTCAACAGCTTTGACAACGGCAACTCGACCGTCTCCTCATCGAGCGCGCCGACCTTCGCGGTCCAGAACACGCAGCCCACCGTCGTGGTCGATGTGCTCACGCCCGACGGCGTTAGCCTCGGCGGTCTCTACCAGGACATTGCGCATGCCTCCGCTGTTGCGCCGGGCGCGACCCACAACGCGACGCATTACGATGCGATCGATGTCGGCACCGGTCACACCTTCCGCCTAATCGGCACCGGCTTCATTTATGATGCTCAGGGTAACGTCACCGGCGGCACCGTCACCGAGGTCGACCTGCTCCGGACCTCGGACAACACCACGCTGCTCACCGAGAAGGGTTTCTCCATCGACGTCGCGACACTCAACAGCGCGCTGAACGCGCTGCAGGGGCACGGGCACGATTCGTCTCAGCTCACGGCAATCCTCGATCAGTACATGAACGTGGTGAAGGGCGGCGCCGGCAATGATGTGTTCCAGGGCTTCGCCCAGCACGACGTGTTTGAAGGCGGCGGCGGCATCAACCTGGTCGACTACTCGTCCGCGACATCGGGCATCATCGTCGATCTCGCTGACCCGCGTCAGAACACCGGCATTGCGGCGGGCGACAGCTACCACAACATCCAGGGCATCATCGGCACTGCATTCAACGATACCTTGATCGGTGACAGCGGCGACAACATCCTGCGCGGCGGCGGTGGTGTCGACACCATGTCGGGCGGCGCGGGTGACGACAAATACTTCGTCGACAACTCGAACGACGTGGTCGACGAGGCGGTCGGCAGCGGCAGCGATACCGTGATCACCACGACCAACTACACGCTGGCTGCGGGCTCCGAGATCGAACGGCTGTTCGGCCATTCGGACACCGGCCTGATCCTCACCGGCAACGGGTTCGACCAGACCATCAAGGGCGGCGCCGGCAACGACACGATCGACGGCGGCGGCGGGTCCGACAAGCTGTTCGGCGGCGACGGCGCCGACAGCTTCGTGCTGCACCCGGCGGACTTCGCCACCATCCTGGACTATCAGCAGGGCACCGACACGCTGGAGATCATGGCGGCGGAGTTCGGCCACGGCCTCGTCGCGGGTCAAAGCGCCACGGTGGTGGACGCCGCCTCGATCAGCCGGGCGAACCACGCCGGCACCAACGGCTATTTCATCTTCGACACCACGGGCGGCGGCGCCCACACGCTCTACTGGGACGCGACCGGCGGCTCAGGCAGCGACGCCGTCGCCATCGCCAAGATCGACGGGGCATCGTCGCTCACCGCGGCGGATTTTCATATCGTGTGAGGCACGGGCGGCCGGGGCGCCTGCCGATCGCGAAGTTTCTACACGTGTTCACCGGCGCGGGCCGCATGGCAGGCCCGCGCCGGTTGGCCGTTTGACCTGAATCAAAACCCGCCGGTTTCGCTCCCATACGCTTTGCGCGATTGGAAGGAAACCGCATGCGACCCCACGCCATTCCAGGAACCATCCTGTTCGACGGCGATCAGGCCCAGAAGGGCCTCGCGCTCAACCGGATGTGCTTCTCCTTCAACAGCGCCGAGAATCGCGACGCCTTTCTCAAGGACGAGGACGGCTATTGCGCGAGATACGGCCTCAACGCCGAGCAGCGCGAGGCGGTCAGAAGCCGCAACGTGCTGAAGCTGCTCGCCGCCGGCGGGAACGTCTACTACCTCGCCAAGCTCGCGGGCATCTTCGGATTGAACGTCCAGGACATCGGCGCGCAGCAGACCGGCATGAGCGTCGACGCTTTCAAGGCCAAGCTCGAAGCGGCGGGGAGATAATCATGGCTCGCATCATCGGCGGCATCGCCTCCACCCACGTTCCTGCGATCGGCAAGGCGATCGCCGAGCACCGCGAGAACGAGCCGTACTGGCGGCCGTTCTTTGGCGGCTTCGACTTCGTCCACGGCTGGCTCAAGCGCGAGAAGCCCGACGTCGTCGTGGTGTTTTCCAACGACCACGGCCTCAACTTCTTCCTCGACAAGATGCCGACCTTTGCGGTCGGCGCGGCCGCCGAATATCGCAACGAGGACGAGGGCTGGGGCATTCCGGTGTCGCATGCGCTGGCCGGCGACCCGGACCTGTCGTGGCACATCATCAACAGCCTGGTCGCCGACGAGTTCGACATCACCATGTGCCAGGACATGCTGGTCGATCACGCCATCACCATTCCGCTGGCGCTGATGTGGCCGGGTGCGGGCGCGCCGCCGGTGAAAATTGTGCCGGTCTCGATCAACACCGTGCAGCACCCGCTGCCGTCGGTGAAGCGCTCCCTCGATCTCGGCCGCGCCGTCGGCCGCGCGGTGCGCTCCTACGCCAAGGACCTGCGCGTGCTGATGGTCGGCACCGGCGGGCTG
>CAKZHN010000437.1 GCA_936924235.1 uncultured Rhodoplanes sp.
AGTTCAGACGTGTGCTCTTTCCGATCTGGCACATGAGTCATCTCGAGGCCGGCCAGCGAGCGGAAGTATTCGGCCGCGAGATGAATGCCGCTGCCGACGCCGGCCGAGGCGTAGCTTAGCTTGCCCGGATTGGCTTTGGCGTAAGCGATCAGCTCTTTCACGTTGTGAGCCGGGATCGACGGATGGATCACCAGCACCAGCGCGCTGGTGCCGATCAGGCCGATCGGCTCGAAGTCCTTGCGCGGGTCGTAGCCGACGTTGCCGTAGAGCGTCGGGTTGATGGCGAGCGTGCCGGTGCCGCCCAGGCCCAGCGTGTAACCGTCCGGCGCAGCCTTCGCCACCTGCCGCGTCGCGATCGAGCCGCCGGCGCCGCCGCGGTTCTCGATCACGATCTGCTGGCCGAGCGCCGGGCTCATCTTCTCGCCTGCGACGCGTGCCATGATGTCGTTGCCGCCGCCGGCGGAGTAGGGCACGACCAGCGTGATCGGCCGGCTCGGATAGTCCTGCGCTTGGGCCGCCACAGCGGCTGCGGCAAATGCGACAGCAGAGATCGCCAGTCGTTTCATCATCGTCATCGCTCAGTCCGCCCTCGCGCCGGATTCCTTCACCACCTTGCCCCACTCCCGCTCCTCGCGGTCGATGTCGGCGGCGTATTCGGCCGGCGTGCTGGGCAGCGGCTCGGCGCCTTCCAGCGCCAGGCGCTTGCGGATCTCTTCGCTCGCGAGCGCGGCGTTCAGCGCCTTGTTGAGCCGCGCGATGATCGCGGCCGGCGTGCCGGCCGGCGCCACCACGCCGTAGCGCAGCACGGCCTCGAAGCCCGGCACGCCCTGCTCGGCGATGGTCGGGATTTCCGGCGCGAGCGTGGAGCGCTTGGCGCTGGTCACCGCGAGCATGCGCATGACGCCCTTCTTGGAGTTCTCGTATGTCGCAGGAATGGGCGCAAACGCCACCGGGATGTGCCCGCCGATCAGGTCGATGAGGGCGGGGCCGGTGCCCTTGTAGGGCACGTGCACGAGCTTGATGCCCGCCGCGTTGGCGAAATACTCGCCGCAGATGTGGCTCACGGTGCCGACGCCGGCCGAGCCGTAGTTCACCTTGCCGGGATTGGCCTTGGCGTAGGCCACGAGCTCGGCGACGTTCTTGGCCGGGAACGACGGATGCACCACCAGCGTGTTCGGCGCGGTGGCGATGCGGCCGACGGCTTCGAAGTCCTTGCGCGGATCGTAGCCGGGATTGGAGTAGAGGTTCGGCCCAATCGCGAGCGTGCCGCTGTAGCCGAGCCCGATCGTGTAGCCGTCGGGATCGCTCTTCGCCAAAGCCTTGGTGCCGACCGTGCCGCCGGCGCCGCCGCGATTGTCGATGATGAGCTGCTGGCCGAGCATCTCGCCGAGCCGGTCGCTGACCGAGCGCACCACGATGGTGGTGCTGCCGCCCGGCGGAAACGGGATGATGAAGGTGATGGGCCGCGACGGATAGTCCTCCGCCTGAGCCCTGCCGCCCGCGGCCAGCAGGGCCGCCGAGCCCGCGACGAATGCGCGCCGTCCGATGCCAGTCATGGTTTTGCCCTTCCCGGTTCCACTCCACCGCGCCAGGGTCTTTTGCGCCCCGGTCGATGGGGCACTGTCGCGCATTCCGCGCGATAGATAAACCGCCTCTTTGTTGAAGGAGCGCTCTAAGGCTTCGCGGCGGCGGCCGGAAAGAACGAATTCCACGCGCGGTCGAGGCGGTGCAGCGCTTCGTCGAGCGGCAGCACGGTCAGGTGCTCGCCGTCGCGCATCAGGATGCCGTGACGCTCGAGCTCGCTCAGCGCGTCGTGGCCCTCGAAATCGACGTCGACGCCGAAGGTCTTCTTCAGCCAGGCCTCGACATGGACGTCGAGGCTGGCGTGGGTGTTGATGCCGTTCGGTTCGAGCAGGAAATAGTAGGCGAGGAACGCCTCCTTGCTTTCCTGCTCCTCGGCTTCGCCGATCAGCGTGTCGAACACGCCGGCGTTGTTGTTGACGTTGCGGTAGTAGATGTTGTCGGCGAGCGTCTTCTGGTGAAGCAGCGTCTGGCGCTGGAACTTCATCCATTGCGTCAGGGCGAAGCCGCCGAGCGCGCCAAGGCCGCTCAGCGCCGCGAGCGCGCCGGCCCATTCCTCGTCGCGCACCGAGCCGGCAAAGCCGAGATAGAAGCCTGCGATCAGGAACAGCACCGTGATGGTGGAGGCGAGCTTGATCAGGATCGGCACGCCGCCGATCAGCGCCGGCACGCCGAGCATCAGCTGGTCGCGCCAGCTCATCACCACCTTCGCGTCGGGAAACAGCGCGTTGAGGTCGGCGCCCGGGATGTTGCGGAAGTATTTCAGCAGCACCGCGCCGGGGCGGAGCTTCGGCTTCTTTTTCTTCTGGCTCTTCTGGCTCTTCTGGCTCTTCTCGCCGTTCGCCGGAGCGGGCGTGTCCTCCCGCACGGTGACCAGCATCACCACGTCGTCATAGACGTTGAACTGCTGCTCGCGCTTGCGCAGTCCGTACCACGTGCTGACCGCCACGGTTTCCGAATGATGGCCGCGGCGGAAGAAGCGGACGGCGCGATAGTTGTCGAGCTGCACCGTGATCTTGAGCCGGACGATGGAGTCTTCGCGCTGCGCGCGCTCGACCTCCTCGCGCGACACCTCGATGAAGTTGGCGTCGTGCAGGACCGCGGTCAGGCTTTCGATGAGGTTGCGGTAGGCGCGCTTCAGTGTGGCTGGGGTGGCGCGGGCGTGCCCGGTCGATTCCGGCGCGAAGTAGAAATAGTCGTTGTGCAGACGCTCGAGCTGCTCGTGATACTCGTAGTGCTCGATCGCGGCGAGCTGCTCGCAGAGCTGGCGGAACTTGTCGCGCTCGGCGCCGAGCGCGCCGTGGACGATCAGCGCCTCGATGATATCGATCTTGCGGACCGGGATGAAATGCTCGCGGTCCTTGCCGATGCTGCCTTGCGCGGATTGCTGATCCATCGTCGCCTCAAGCGGGCGGGCCATTGTAGGCAACGAAGATCAGCAAAACGCAACAGCCCATGGTCATGTCCACAGGCGCAAGGCACGCCCCTTTTAGAGCTGCGGGATATTGGCCGCCTTGATGACGGCGCCCCAGCGCTCGGTGTCGCCCTTCATCACCTTCGCCATGTCCTCCGGCGTGCCGCCGCGGACCTCGAGGCCGAGCTTTTTGTACTGCTCCTTCATCTCCGGCATCTGCAGCGTCTCGTTCAGCGCGGCGTTGAGCTTGGCGATGATCGGCGCCGGGGTCTTGGGCGGCGCGGCCATCGCGTTCCAGGTGTCGGAGACGAAATCCGGCAGCCCGAGCTCGATCATGGTCGGGATGTCGGGCAGCGAGGCGATGCGCTTCTCGGTGGTGACCGCGAGGATGCGCGCCTTGCCGCCGTCGTGCAGCTTCAGCGCCGCCTCGAGCTGCATGAAGATCAGGTCGACATGGCCGGCGACGATGTCGTTCAGCGCCGGTCCCGTGCCCTTGTACGGAACATGCTGCAGATGCGCGCCGGTGAGCTTGTTGAACAGTTCGGCGGTCAGATGCGACGTGGTGCCGGGCCCCTGCGATGCGTAGTTCAGCTTATCGGGGTTGGCCTTCACGTAGGCCATGAACTCCTGCGCTGTCTTGGCCGGGAAATCGCCGCGGACCAGCAGCACATTCGGCGCCGACGACATGATCCCGATCGGAGCGAAGGCGGTCGGGTCGAAGGTGAGACTCTTGTAGAGCACCGCATTGGTGGTGATCGGAGAGGGCTGCGTCGCCATCAGCGTGTAGCCGTCCGGCTCCTGCTGATAGACATAATCGGCCGCGATGTTGCCGCCGGCGCCGCCCTTGTTCTCGACCACGAACGGCTGGCCGACGATGGTGCGCATCCGCTCGGTGACGAGCCGCGTCACCGTGTCGACGCCGCCGCCAGCCGGAACCGTGACCACCACCCGGATCGGCTTGTTCGGATAGTCCGCCGCGTTTGGCTGCGCCTTGGCAGGCATTGCCGCCAGCAGGGCTGCGCCCACGGCGAGTGAAACGAGAGTGCGATCCATGGCCCATTCCTTAGAGTGCTGCGCGCGAAGGCGCTGATTTTTGCGGCACTCATTGCCGGGGGCCTCGCCAAAAGTCAATTTGGCGCAAGGTCGCGTGTTTGCTGGGGTTTTCAGCCCAGCGCGCGCAGATGCCGGATCGGGCGCCCCGGCGCGATGGCCTCGGCCGCCGCGATGATCGCGTTGGCGTCGATGCCGTGGTGCCGGTAGAGGTCGGCGAGCGAGCCGGTCTGGCCGAAATGCTCCACGCCGAGCGGCCGCGTCCGGTGGCCGTACACGGAACCGAGCCAGCCCAGAGTGGCCGGATGGCCGTCGAGCACGGTGACCAGCGCGCAGTTCGGCGGCAGCCGCTCGAACAGCCGTTCGATGTGGGAGCGCGCATGAACCAGGCCGCGCTCCCGGGCGCGCAGCGCCGCGTTCCAGCCGGAGCTCAGCCGGTCCGCCGAGGTCACGGCGAGCAGGCCGATGTCGCGGCGATCCTCGGCCATCAGGCCGATCGCCTGAATCGCTTCAGGGGCGACCGCGCCCGTATAGGCCACCACCACCTGGCAGTTCGGGCCGGGCTCGCGCAGCCAATAGGCGCCGTCGACGATGCCCTGGCGCAGCTCCGGCGTCATGGTGCGCTTGATCT
>CAKZHN010000438.1 GCA_936924235.1 uncultured Rhodoplanes sp.
CGTCCCTAGAAGACGCCCTCACGTGAGCAAGGCAGCGCGACCTTACGCAAAGCAAAGAAGCCGTCAAATTTGACTCCCCTGTTTGCAAGCTCTGTCAACACTGGCCGCTGCGCCCCTTGCGAAAACCCTCACGGCGCCTGCGTCTGCACGACCGGACCGATCTGATCGGGCGTGCCTGAGGCAATCACCAGCCAGCGGCGCGCCGCGGTGTTTGCTTCCGGCTGGACGACCTGGCGGATCGGACCGACGGTGTTCACGATCGCCGCGCCCGCCGGATTGGTGGTGAAGGCGGCCAGCGGCTCGAGCAGGCCGGTGCCGTCGGCCTTGGCGGCGAGCGCCAGGACATACGGCTCCTTGGGCTTCAGGCCCGCGACCGCGGCCTGCACGACCTGCACCAATCCCTGATCGAACAGGCTGACGCTGGTGCGCAGCGTCTCCTTGCCGTCGCGCGGCGAAAGCGTGAGGTTTGCGACATGGCTGGCGACGCCGAGCGGCTGCAGATTGGCAGTCCCGGCGCCCTCCGGCACGGCGTTCACGACGTAAGCGATGGCCTGCGGCGCCTGGCCGATCGGCACCTCGGTGATGACCCGGTTGGTCGCCGTGTCGATCACCGCCATCTTGTCGTCGTTCTCGAGCCCGACATAGACGCGCGTGCCGTCGCCCGACGGCCACACGCCGTGGGGCAGCCGTCCGACGTCGATGGTGGCGGCCTGCGTGTAGTCAGTGGTGCGGAACACCTTGACCTGGTTGAGCCCGCCGATTGTCACATAGGCGAACTGGCCGCCGGCGTTGCGCACGAAGTTGACGTGGTTGGTGATCGGCCCGGTGTCCATGGTGTGAAGGATGCCGAACGGCGGCCGCGCCGAGAACGCCACGATCTTGCCGGTGTCCTTCAGGGTGAACCAGACCTGCTCGCCGTCAGGCGACGCCGCGATGTTCGGACAGAACGGGCTCGGCTGCGCGACGTGGCCGACGATCGACCGGCTGGCCAACTCGTAGACCACGATCTCGGGATTGAACGACGAGCAGATGAAGCCGTATTTGCCGTCCGGCGAGAATATCGTCATGCCAGGACCGCCCGGGGTCTTCAGCCGCGATTTCTCCATGTACGACTGCGCGTCGAGGACCGAGATGTAGTCCTCGCCGCGGACCGTGACCCAGACCTCCTTGCCATCCGGCGTGAAGAACGCCTCATGCGGCGAGCGGCCCACATAGGTCGTGTGCTTCACCATGTTGGTGGCCGTGTCGATGAAGGTCACAGAGTTGCTGCCGATGGCGACGACGGCCAGCGTCCGGCCGTCGGGCGCAAAGCCCAACCCATGGACCAGGACCTGGCCGCGATAGAGCGGGCTGAAGTTGCCAGGCTGCGGATCGCCGAGCCGGATCACGCCCAGGAGCTTGTTGTCGGCGGGATCGATCACCGAGACGGTGTTGGAAAACTGCTCGCCGGCATAGACGCGGTCGCGATGCGACACCGGCGTGTTCGGGGCTGCCCAGGGCGCCTGCCCGGACGCTTGCTGAGCCATGGCTTCGGCCGGCAGCAGCGTCGCCGCAAGAAGCGCTGCGAGGATATGGGGCGTCTTCATTTTCAATGGTCCTTCCGAGGCTGATCGTGATTTTGGCCGTGATGCATCGTGCCGTGCATGTCCGTGCCGTCTGACGATTGGGTCGGCGCGGCTGCGACCGGCGAGGGCGGCAGGCCGATCGCCAGCCGCATGGCATCGATCTCCTGCTGCTGCTCGACGATGATCTCCTGCGCGATGCGCCGGAGTTGCTCGTTGTGGCCGGCGCGCAGGTAGGCCACCGCCATGTCGATCGCGCCCTGATGATGCGGGATCATCATCGCGGCGAAGTCCCGGTCGACGTCGCCGGAAGGCTTGATGTTCATGCCGTCCATCATGCGCGTCATCGCGGCCTCGTTCTCGGCCATGAAGCGGCTGTGCTCATCCGCCGGACTGGCCGCCGGTATCGATATCGTCAGAAGCAGCGTGGCCAGCGCCGCCGGTGCAATTTTTCGAAGGATCATGTTCGTTTTCTCCCATGACCGGGCGTGATGTCCCGGCCGGCCGCCCCATCTCGTGAAACTACCGGATATTGCAGCGTTGGAAGCGCCCCGCCGCCGGTTTTTCACCGAGACGTGAAGGGCTGCTCCATTTCTCGCCCATGAACCCGCGATGCGGGTTGGGCGACACAGACAGGATGATTTTGACGTTGGGCGCGTGCGCCTTGCGCCTGCACCCGCACAGTCGAGAAGAGCTCATGTCGACGGACGACGCCAAGCCGGATTGGACGGATGCCATCATTGCCCTGCCGATGATCGTCGTTGCCGTTGTCGGAGGGCTGTCGCTGTACAACTACCTGGCGAACAGTGGCACGAAAGCTCCGGTCGCCGTCGCGACCAGCTGCCGCGGCTTCGAGGTTGATGCGCAAAAGCTGCTCGATCCTGCCGGCACCGCAGCGCTGAGCGGCACGTTCGCGCCGGGCGACCACGTGCATCTGGCGATCGATTTGAACGGCGCGGACTATGCGTGGAAGTTGACCGGCGTGCTGGGAAACAAGCCGGACGCGCACGGCTCCGGCACGTTCCAGTCGGTCAAGCACCGGACCATCTCCACGACGACCATCACGTACGGCTTTTTCACCAAGACCACCAAGTCGCACGGCGATATCCACGGCTTCGCCACGCTGGAGATGGACATCGATGTGACGACGGCTGGACACGGCGTGATCACGCTCAGCCGGACCGGCGGCGAGCCATCGTCCACACCGGCGAAACTGGCGAGCGCGAGCTGCACCGCTTCCGGGAAAAAATCGCTTCCGCCGATGGTCTAGGGCCAGATCGACAGCATCCGGTCGCTATTCGATAACGTCGTCCGCGCGGTTGAGCAGGGTCGGCGACAGGGTTAGTCCCAACGCATTCGCGGTCTTGAGATTGACGACGAGCCGAAACTTGGTTGCGAGCTCGACCGGCAGGTCGGCCGGTTTCCGGCCCTTGAGAATCCTGTCGACGAATGTTGCCGACTGCCGGTAGACGGCGGCGATGTCGGCGCCATAGGCCATCAAGGCTCCGGCTTCAGCAGATTCGGTGTTTGCCACGAACAGCGGCAGGCGGTAGCGGAGCGCGAGTTCGGCGGCACGGTCACGCGGCAGGCTCGGTTGAACCATCATCGCCTGCACGCCGCTTGCCGCAACCTCGGCAAACGTCGCCGGAAAAGGATCTGCGCCCTGGCTGAGCACGATCTTGAGCTCGAAATTCAGGGTTCGCGCCGCAGCCTCGATGGACGCGAGAAACGGCTTGTGAAACGGATCGGCGGCGTTGCCGACGATGCCGACACGGCGCACCGCCGGAAACACCTCGCGGATCAGTTGGAGATTCTTGCCTGCAAGCTCCGCCGTGGCCGTCGTCATACCGGTGATATTGCCGCCCGGACGGGCAAAGCTCTGCACAAATCCCAATTCGATCGGGTCCTGAGCGGGACACATCACAATCGGCGTTTGTGTGGTCGCCTCCTTTGCGGCGGCCACCACGGGCGTCTGGAAGGCGACGATAACGTCAACGGGAAGCGTCGCGAGCTCCCGGGCGAGCGAACCGAGCTGCGCCGCCGATCCCTTGGCGTTGCGCAGCTCAAGCGCGATGTTACGGCCATCCTCGTAACCCAGCTCACGCAAGCCTGTCGTCACCTCGCGCAGGAACACGCTCGGGTCGGGATTGCCCAGCATCAGCAGTCCGACCCGCGGTAACCGGCCGGGCTGTGCGCGTCCGGCAAAAGGCCAGGCAGTCGCACCGCCCAGCACACCAAGAAATGTCCGTCGCCTCATATGACCTCGCTCTCGAGACCGCATCGTAACGGCTCAAGCGATTGCTTCGATAGGGGCTGAAGTCGGGATGCCGGCCGATGTTCGCGATGGGTCAGTAGCGAGCGGGCGTGGCTGCGCTCACGACTCCGCACCCTCGTCTTCCGCCAGCGCTTGCTTCACGGCGTCGACCAGCCGATCCATGGTGTAGGGCTTCTGCAGCCAGCCGAGCGGCCGGGCCGGCTCGGCGCGGTTGCGCGCCAACACGTCGGAGTGGGCGCTGGCAAACAGGCTGCGGATGCCGTGGTCACGGTAAATCCGGATCGCAGCATCGATGCCATCGCCGCCGCTGGCCAGCCGGATGTCCATGAGCACCAGCGCGGGCTTTTGCGCCGTCGCCAGCGCGACAGCGCTGTCGGCGGTCTCGGCGACGCCGACCACGTCGAAGCCTGCATCGAGCAACGCCGACTCGACATCGGCCGCCACGAGAAAATCGTCCTCGACCACCAGAATCCGCGCAGGCGCCTGCGGCTCCTTGGCGTAGCCGGCCGCGTCATCGTGGGCGAACACCGGCCGCTGCCGGTCGGCCGGCGCAGCGTGTTGCCCGGCATCGGGGCGCCGGGGCTGGGAGGCGGTCGTACGGGTCACGCGGTGCCGCTCCTGGTGAATTCGATGCCGGCGCGGGAGGCGGGCAGGCGGCTCGCCGAGAACGTGCCGCCAAGCTGGCGGACCAGACCCTGAACGAGGGCGAGCCCCGACGAGCGGCTCCGGGCCTGCTCGAAATCGAAGCCGGGACCCTCGTCCTCCACGTCCAGCACGCAGGTGTCGCCGCGGCTCTTGAACGCCACCCGGATGGTGCCGCGGTCCCGGCCTTCCATGCCGTGCTTGACCGCGTTGGTGAGCAGCTCGTTGAGGATCAGGGCGAGCGGCATGGCGGCATCGTTGTCGAGCTCGATGGGTGCCGCGTCACAGGCCACGTGAATGCCCGGCGGGAAGGCATGGCGTGAGGTCTCGCAGACCGCTGCGAAAAACTCCGCGGCGTTGAAGCGGGTGGCGTTGGTGTGCTGGTAGAGCACGCGCTGCGCCGCGGCCATCGCGGCGATCCGCCCGGACGCCTCCTGCAGCACCTCGCGGGCCTCGGTGGAGGCCGTGCGCCGCGCCGAGTTGGACAGCAGCGACTGCAGCATCTGCATGTTGTTCTTGACGCGATGGTTGAGCTCGTGGAGCAGCACGCGCTGCTGCGCCTCGGCCTCCTTGCGCTGGCTCACATCGACCAGCACGTTGACGGCGCCGACGATGTTGCCCTGGCCGTCACGCAGCGGCGTCGGATAGGGAATGAATGGCACCCGCGTGCCGTCCGGCCGTTCGGCCAGCGCCTCGGCGTTGCGGATGATGCGGCCCTCCTTGAGCGCGACGATCATCGGACACTCGTCCAAGGCCATCGGCCGGCCGTCGGGCCAGTAGAGCTTCCAGGTCAGGCCCGCCTGATCCTCGCCGAGGAGCGGCCTGAGGCCGGTGAGCTCGACCGCGGGTTCGTTGAAGTAGGTGATCCGTCCCTCGGCGTCAGTCGTGTAGATAGCCACCGGGAACGCCGCGAGCAGCTCCTGCAGGCGGCGCTCGCTGTCGCGCAGCCGCACCCCCGCGAGCTTCTGCTCGGTGATGTCGCGGGCGATCTTGGAGGCGCCGACGATGGTCCCGTCACGGTCGCGGATCGGCGAGATGGTCAGCGAGATGTCGATCAGGCCGCCGTCCTTGCGCCGGCGCAGCGTTTCGAAATGCTCGACGCGTTCGCCGTTGCGGATGCGCCCGATGATCTTCGGCTCCTCGTCCAGCCGGTCGGTCGGGATCAGGATGGTGACCGGCCGGCCCACGGCCTCCGCTGCGGTGTAGCCGAACAGGCGCTCCGCGCCGCGGTTCCAGGTCGTGATGATGCCGTTGAGGTCCTTGCTGACGATGGCGTCTTCCGAGGACTCCACGATCGCGGCGAAGTGCTGGGCCGCGCGCTGCGCCCGCATGCGCTCGACGCTGAAGCCGACGTGCCAGACGATGGTGCGCGCGACGTCGATCTCCTCCCGGGTGAAGGCGTGCGGCGCGTCGTAGTACAGCATGAACTTGCCGAGGAGCCGCCAGCCATCGAGCAGCGGCACGAAGGCGAGCGACCGGATGCCTTCGGCCAGCACCACCTGCTTGAGCTGGTCCGGGAGGTCGGATTGGGCCACGTCGTCGATGCAGACGGGCAGGGGGTTACGGGTCTCGGTTGTCCAGGGCGAGTGGCCGTCGACCGCCTGCCGGTAGCTATCGGACAGGTTGCGCCAAGCAACGAAACGCATCACGCCCGCAGCATCGAGCAGCAGCACCGACGTGCGCGAGCAGCCGAGCGCCCGGGCCACGGCATCCATGGCCGCGCCATAGACGTCGTCGAGCGAGGCGGCCTGCTGCAAAGCCGCCGTCAGCGCGTGCAGCGCGGCCTGCTGCTGGGCGTATTTCGCCATACGCCCTTCGGCGTTCTTGCGGGCCGTGATGTCCTGCTGGACCCGGACCGCGTAGAGGAAGCGGCCATCGGCGTCCTTGACGCTGCGCGAGGTGATGGCGGCCCAGCGGATGCTGCCGTCGGGCAGGCTGAACCGCTTCTCCAGGGCATAGCCGTCGATCTCGCCGACGACCTGACGGCTGAATTGGGCTCGATCGGTGATTGCGTCGTCTGGATGTGTCAGATCAAACAGCGGCCGGCCGATAACCTCCGCTTCGGAGCGGCTCAAGAGCTGCAGGGCGTGCTTGTTGACCCGGAGCACCCGGCCATCGGCATCGATTTCCGCGATGCCGACGCCGGCCTCCTCGTAGGTCGCGGCAAGCCGCACCGCCTCGTCAAGCGGTCGCTCGGTCTGGTGGAAGCAATTGACCGCGCCCAGCAAGACGCCGTGCTCGTCCTCGACCGGCTCGATATGCACCCTGGCCCAGACCCGGCTGCCGTCGGGCCGTTCGACCTCGGCTTCCGCGCTACGGATCGGGATGCGGGTGCGCAACACGGCCGCCATGGGGGTCTCGTCGCGCGCGATCAGCCGGCCGTGGAGAAACACCTTGTGGCAGCCGCAGTAAAGTTCGCCGGGATCTCCGACCTTGGGCGTACGTCCCCACAGCTCCACGGCCTTCCTGTTGAACCAAAGCAGGCGGCCGTCGGCTGCGCAGGCGTAGACCGCGATCGGCAAAAGCTCGAGGAATTCCTGGGGGATGTTGAACAGTGACGCCGGCTCGGGCAGGGCGAAAGCAGGCCGGGGCTCCCGGGAGTGATAGTTCTCAACGGTCATCGATGTCCCCGCACAGCCCTCTTGTCTTGGGCGGGCCTTGCGACTGATGGCAAATCTCCCAGCAAACCTTCCCCCGGATATGTGGCCCCTCAGGTCGTCCAACGCACCGGGGCAAGCAAAAGTTCCATAGTTCCCGACGATAACGCATTTGCCGGCGACAGACACGCTCCCATGCCGATTGGCGCCATCGTCATATTCTCCCGGAACGTCCGGTCGCGCGCGGTGTTGGAATGACATACGGACGGGCGAAAAGCATGAGCGAGCAGGACAATTACCGGCAAAACGCCGAATACGCGCAAGCCATGGCCGACCAAGCCGCGATGGAAGAAGACAGATCGGCTTGGCTGAAGGTCGCGGCAGGGTGGCGGAGCCTGCTGCCGCGTCACCAGCCCAACGGCAACAAAGATCGTTTCGAGGGTTAGCCTCAACATCTTCGCGCCGGCCCGTACCAATCCGGCAGGTCTCACCAAGAACGAAAATGTCGAACGACGCAAAACCGCCGGCCGCTTGTTGCGCTGAGAACGCCTGCTCGACATCCCGCCGCAGCGCACCCCACTCGCGATAGCGCTGGGGCATTTTTTGCTTTCCTCGCCGACCTCGGCGCTGCCGTTTCGACGCCGTACCCACCGCCACGCCACTGCGCTGCAAACGGTTGCTGCTGCATCGCCGCATCGGCCGCGGGCTCCTGTTCAACGAATCGTTTTTTGCAAATGAGTCCGTCAGCAGACAGACGGCGCGATCCGTTTTTGGGACAGTCACTCAACGGGGAGGGGTTGGTTGAGGGCGAGTGGGGAAGTGACATGTTGGAAAAGACTCAGGAGGACGTGGCGTATTGCTACCAGCGCGCGGAAGAGTGCCGCCGCATGGGCGCGCGGGAAACCGATCCGGCGCGCCGCCAGGAATACGCAGACATGGAAGCGCGCTGGGTGAAGCTCGCGATCAGCTATCAGTTCGCCGAGCAGCTCAACACGTTCCACGACGAAGTCCACCGGCGCTTCGAGCAGCACGGGAAATAGGTCAGCCGGCTTGATCGCCGTCTTGCCGCGCCGGCTCTGCCGACGGCGAATGGTTGCGGCCCTTTCCGGCGCCGGCTCCTTCGGTTCGAAAAACCTATGCTCAGGTGATTTCCGAATTCAGGCGTATCGTTCTGGCCATCACGTGCAGGCCCGCCATGTTGTCACACTGGCGGCGATGCCGGAGTTGCTGAACTCGCTTGCGATGCTGTCGGCCGGGGAGAACATGCCGTGCCGGAAAAAATATCAAGTTTGAGGTTGGCGTCGCCAGGGAACAGCACTCGTCGATGATCTGCGAAGCCATCCGTCGGCTCAACGACATAGCGGCATAGCGGCGCGCAAAGGAACGAAGGCCGCGGCGGAATAGTTTTGCGAGTAACAGAGTTGTTGTCTAAAACAACCGGCGACCTCAACGCCGCCTGTCTGAACCCGGAGGGCGACCGTGCAGCTTTATTATTTTGCGCTGAAGACCGCCAAGGAAACCATACCGGATCTGGACGGGCAGGAGCTTTCCGATGGCGCTGCGGCCCGTCTTCACGCGACGGCCGTTGCGCGGCAACTCATGCGAAACCGCGAGATCGAAACCCGGAACTGGCGCATCCAGGTGAGCGACGACTATCTGCAGCCGCTGTTCGAGGTTTATTTCGCGGAGGCCGACGCGACGTTCAATGGCCTCGCGATGCAGGATGGCCTCGCAACCCGGGTTCAGGCCTCTATCGAGGGCGCGGCGCGCGCCTCCGCGGCGCTCAGGGACGCAGTGATGAAGGCCCAGGCTGCGTTGAACGATGTGCGGCAGACTCTCGACTGGGCCGACCGGATCCTGGCCT
>CAKZHN010000439.1 GCA_936924235.1 uncultured Rhodoplanes sp.
CTCTTCCGATCTCGGGCTGGTCATTAACCCGGACGGGCTCAAGAACCAGACCGAGGGCGGCATTATCCAGTCGGCGAGCTGGACGCTGTTCGAGCGCGTGCGCTTCGACAGGAACGGCATCACGTCGCGCGACTGGTCGAGCTATCCGATCATGACCATGCCGGAGGTGCCGAAGGTCACGGTCGAGCTGATCAACCGGCCGAACGAACGGCCGCTCGGCTCGGGCGAGGGCTCGCAGGGACCGGCGGTGGCGGCGATCGCCAACGCGGTGGCGCATGCCACCGGCAAGCGGCTGCGCGATCTGCCGCTCGATGCCGGACGGGTGAAGGCCGCGATCGGCTGAGGTCTCAAGCACCACCTCGCCCCGTACGCGGGGCGAGGTGATCGACCGACATATCGGCGTCAGACGAACGTCCACGCCTTGATCGGCGTGCCGTTCTTCTTCTTGAGCGTGGAGCCTGCCTCGAAGAACACGATATCGCCGGGCAGGCTCATTCCTGCCGCGCCGGGGAACGCGTGTTGCGCGTTCACGGCGCCGGCGAGCGAGTCGTTCGGCGCCTTGCCCGGCTTCTTCATGGTCGGATTTTTCAGGATCGCCGCTCGCGTGGTCCAGGCGTCCTTGCTGCCCTTGGTCTGGCCCTTGGACGGCTTGCCGGCGAGGAAATCCTCGAAGGTCGTCGGGCCGAGCTTGTTCAACTGCATCACGTCGAACTTGAGCTGCCGCCGGTAGATCTTGGGCACGACGAAAGCCTTCTTGTCGGCCTGCTTCTGTTTGGCGCCAAAGGCTCCCTTCTTGCGGAATGTCTCGCGCTTCAGCTTGCCGATCTTTCTTTCGAATTTCGGCCAGATGCCGCGCTTCTTCTTGCGCGCCTCCTCGAACAGGTCCTGGAGCGCGTTGATCTCGCTCGGGTTCATCGAGTTGTAGTAGGCGGGCAGCGCCCAGCCGTTCCGGGCCGCGATGTGGGAGATGCTGACCATCTGGCCGCCCTTGCGGAACGAGACGTCGCCGATCAGGCGGCCGAACATGTCGAAGGCGTCGTTCGGCATGTTGATGCGTGTGGTGATCGTGCACGGCACCTTGGATTTTCCCACGTCCTTGGCCAGCCCCGCGGTGGCGGTCTCGCCCTGGTACTGGCGGAATTTGCCGCCGTTGCCCTTCAAGGTCTTGTCCTTCGGAAATCCCGGCGGGCGGCGCGCACCGGGCGGGCAGTGCAGCTCCGGCGCGTCGATCCCCTGGATGCGCACCGTCACCTTGCGGGCTTTGCTGATGACGGGCTTCTTGTCGATGAAGGCATCCTCGAAAACCTTGGTGCGGCGGAAGCCCTGCGGCGAGGCGTCGTCGCTGAACTGGAAGCCGTCGTCGTCGACCACGACCGTGACGGTGTCGACGTCGGAGTCGCCGTTCGGCCAGAACTGTGACAGATCGACCGTGCCGCTTACGCGCAGAAGTCCTTTCATGTCGCCCATGGATTCGCCCCTCTCGCTATGAATGTCGTCGCCAGCCCATCGTGCGGCCGATACCTCCGCCGATTGGCACCGCTTCCGTAGAGCGCTCTCCCTTCGCCGTATGTGTCTTGGGTCACAATTGGAGCTGGCCGCCCGCCAGCTTCGCTGCGGTGCAACGTCGCACAATCGTGATGGCACGACGCCGATGCGGCTCGACGCGCCGCGGTGCCGGGTGCAGAATTGCATCAATCCCAAACACAACAGGCGCGTCAGGCGCCGGCAGTTCTTGCGTGATCCGGCGGTGATGACCGCGCGGAGTTCGACGATTCAAGCAATCGCGCCGTGCCGGATGGGCTCCGCACGGAATGCTGGGAGAGAAAGACCATGGCGACAAATTTCACTGTGAACGGCAAACCGGTGTCGGTCGACGCGCCGCCGGACACCCCGCTGCTCTGGGTGGTGCGTGAAGGCCTCAAGCTCACCGGCACCAAGTTCGGCTGCGGCACCGGCCTGTGCGGCGCCTGCATGGTGCACATCGACGGCAAGCGTGCCTATTCGTGCCAGACCCATCTGTCGGAGCTTTCCGGCAAATCGGTCACCACCATCGAAGGGCTGTCGCCCGACGGCAATCATCCGGTGCAGAAGGCCTGGCTCGCCGAGCGGGTGCCGCAATGCGGCTACTGCCAGTCCGGCCAGATCATGAGCGCGGCCGACCTGCTCAAGCAGAAACCCAAGCCGACGCGCGACGAGATCGTCGAGCACATGAGCACCAATCTCTGTCGCTGCGGCACCTACCAGCGCATCGTGCGCGCGGTCGAGCGCGCCGCGAAGGAGGCCTGACATGAACAAGCCTCTCAAGAGCTCCGACACATCGCTCAGCCGCCGCCAGATCATGATCGGCGCCGCCGGCTTGTCCTTTGCGTTTGCGCTCGGCGGCCGCGCCGACGCGGCCGTGCTCGCGGGCGAGCGCGCCGGGCAGACGCTGAGCCCATGGATCAGCATCGCGCCCGACGGCACGATCACCATCATGTCGGCCGCGACCGAGATGGGGCAGGGGTCGATGACCTCGCTGCCGCTGATCATCGCCGAAGAGCTCGACGCCGACTGGAACAGAGTGAAGGTCGTGCCGGCGCCCGCGCTCGATCAGGTCTACGGCAATCCGGGCTTCGGCGGCATGATGTACACCGCTGGCTCGAACGCCGTGACCAGCTACTACGTGCCGCTGCGCACGGTCGGCGCCCAGGTGCGCCGCGTGCTGCTCGACAACGCCGCCCGCAAATGGGGCGTGCCGGTCGCCGAGCTGACCACCGAGCCCAGCACCGTGGTGCATGCCAAGTCCGGGCGGAAGCTCAGCTACGGCGACATCGCCCAGTTCGCCGAGGTGCCGGCCAAGGCGCCCGACATCAAGCCCGAGGACCTCAAGAAACCCGCGGACTTCCGGCTGATCGGCCATGACGTGATGCGGATCGAGTTGCCGCTGAAGGTCAGCGGCAAGGCGACCTACGGCATCGACGTGCAGGTGCCGGGCATGCTCTACGGCATGGTGCTGCGCGCCCCTGTCGAAGGGTCGGTGCCCAACAAGATCGACGAAGCCAAGGCCAAGGCGGTGCCGGGCGTGGTGGCGGTGGTGAGACTGCCGCACGGCGTCGGCGTCGTCGCCGAGACCGCCTGGGCGGCTTTGAAGGCGCGCCAGACCCTCAACGATGCCGTGACCTGGACCCGCACCGGCGTGGCCTGGGGCTTCGACAGCGACAAGGGCCACGACGCCTTCGCGGCGGACGCCAAGAACTTCAAGCAGGCCGCGCGCGACTGGAGCTCGCAGGGCAATGCCCGGCAGGCGTTCCAGAGTGCGGCAAGCCTGGTCGAGGCCGAATACCGCTGCGATTATGCGTATCACGCCCAGATGGAGCCGCTGAACGCGGTCGCCTCCGTGTCGCCCGCGGGCGACGCGGTCGAGATCTGGGCGGGCACGCAGAGCCAGACCACCGCGACCGAGGCGCCGGCCAAGTTCCTCGGCATCTCGCGGGACAAGGTGAAGCTGCACGACCTCTTGATGGGCGGCGGCTTCGGCCGCCGCGGCAACCGCGACGTCGACTTCATCATGGACGCGGTGATGCTGTCCAAGGAGGTCGGCAAGCCCGTGAAGTCGATGTGGACCCGCGAGGATGACGTCCACAACGGCCGCTTCCGGCCGCTGTCGGCGCACTATCTGCGCGCCGCCTTCGACCAGCAGGGCAAGCTTGCGGCCTGGCACCATCGCCTGGCGGCCGACCGCATCACGCCGTTCATGGACCCGGTCCGCTTCCAGCAGGGCGGCGGCAAGGACGGCATGGTGATGGCCGGCACCGACATCCGCGGCTACGACGTGCCGCATCAACTGGTCGAACAGCTCTATCGCGACACCGGCGTGCGCACCAATCCGCTGCGCGGCATCGGCGTCACCGCCAACAAGTTCGCGACCGAGGCCTTCATGGACGAGGTTGCGCGCAAGCGCGGCCAGGACCCGCTGGCGTTCCGGCTCGAGCTGCTCAAGGGCACGCCGCGGGCCTACAACGCCGTCAAGCGCGTCGCCGAGATGGCGGAGTGGGGCAAGAAGCGCGACGGCCGGGCGCTGGGCCTGGCCTACATCGACTACTCGGGCAGCCAGGTCGCCGGCATCGCCGAGGTCTCGCTCAATCGCTCAACCGGCGAGATCAAAGTGCATCATTTCTGGTGCACCATCGACTGCGGCATCGCGGTGCAGCCCGACAACATCATCGCCCAGACCGAGAGTTCGACCGTCTACGGTCTCGGCATGACCTTGAGCGAGCGCATCTCGATCAAGGACGGCACGGTGGAGCAGTCGAATTTCTACGACTACACGCTGCCGCGGATGCGCGACGTGCCCGAGATGCACATCGAGCTGATCAAGACCGACAACCATCCGACCGGCGCCGGTCAGATGTCGACGCCCTTGATTGCGCCGTGCATCTCGAATGCCGTCGCCGAGCTGACCGGGGTGCGGCTCCGCCATACGCCGTTCCTGCCCGAGCGCGTCAAGAAGGCGCTGGCCTGATCGGCAACGAACGCTGCACACAAACAAAAAACCGGGCCGCCAACGCGGCCCGGTTTCCATTTCAGCTGGAGCGATGCTCGAATTTAGTTGCCGACCTCGACATCGGTGTTGAAGCCGCGACCACAGGCTTCACACAGCCACGTATGGCGCACGCAGCCCTCGTTCACGAACGACGAAAGCTCCGGCACGAACTGCTCGTTGCCGCAATCAGGACAACGCGGCCGGTTGAAATAGCGCGCAAATGAGATCACTGCGGGCGTGGCATTCTGAAGCGACATGCACGTCCTCCTGTCCATTGCGGTGATGCCTCTCTCCTGTACTGCGACGGAACCTGCCGGGACTCTGTGGCGACAGCGCGACCACCCGGTGAAGCTCCGATGACGTGGCGACGGTCACTGTGCGGCGCGTTACCGCCGTGGGATCGCGCTGCGTCGCGGCCGGAGCGTGTCACGGCGCGGTCATACGAAGCGCCAAGCCGCCGCGCTTGCTGGATTTCCGGCGACGCGCGGCGTCGCGCCGCAACGCAAAGAAAAGCCCGCCGGACCGGTTTGCACCGATGCGCGGCGGGCGACTTCTCTGAAAATTGAACTCCACAAACAAACTTGAACAGAACGCTTCCGTCCGGCCCCGGGGCTCAATTGGGGGGACTGTGGGGGGATTGAGCCAGCGGGACCGGAGGAAGCGAACGCCAGAAAACTCAGTTCTCTTCAGTGAATATCGTGATCAAATCCGGGAAGTCGCGAAGCGGCAGCGGCGTGACACGGGCCGCGGCCTGTTCGGACATGAACGCTCCGGTGTGCGAAGCGCCGCCGGGCAGACCGTGCGACCATGCGGTCGCTCCGTAGCCGACAGCGAGAATCGCCAAAACCGGGACGGCGATCCTGAGCATTTTCGAGCCTCCTCATTCCTCTGTTTGACGGCCGCTCCGGTGTTTGCCGCATCGAACGCTGCCGTCGTTTCGATGCTCGGAAACTAAGGCCCAGCCTGGATTCGCGATGTGTTCGTCATCACAAAAACGCCGATTGCCGGGGCCGTCGCGGAAGCTGTTTGAATCGCTGTGGAATTGGCCGGCCGCTTGGGCCGCAGACCAGCGTTTTTGGCTTGGAAACGGTGCCCCTATGCCCTAGACCAACGGCCGAGGGCCCGTAGCTCAGCGGTAGAGCACTCGACTTTTAATCGAGTGGTCGATGGTTCGAATCCATCCGGGCTCACCAGCGAAATCAATGACTTGCCGGCAGAAGCGCAATCGGAATCGAAGCGCCGGCGCAAGGCTTCAAGCAACAGCAGCGAGGTCCCGCGCGGGCTTCCCTCGGCTGGAAAGTGCCGGATTCAGGCTCGCTTCGGACCGCAGCCGGCCATACGTCAAATTTGATAGCGCCCCTGATCGCGAGGGCCCTAGCTCTGCCCGGGCGATTCGTTCGGGGACAAACGGCCAATGGCGAACGGTAACGATCTTCGGATCAAGTCCGTGGAGATGGACGCCCGAGCTTTGATCGAACGGCACCCGGAAGTCAGGGCGAAGCTTCAGGAACTGGCCGCGATTTATCGGCGGCTTGCCGACGAGGCGGACGGCAACGAAATCGTTGTCAGAGACGCGCGGGTTTAAGGACCGCCCGGTCCTGCACGGCGACTGTGAACCGCGCCACTTCGCAAACAACTGGATCAGCGCACATTGCCGTCATGATCATGGAGGGTTGCGCGATGTCCGAAACAGCGCAGAGCATCAGGCCCAGGTACGCCGCCGCTCGCAACGTGTCTCGCCGCTTTTGGGACGGATGGAATCAACCGCAGAGCCCGGGCGAATGGATGTTGTGTGCCGCGTTCGGCGGCTGCGTCCTCGTCGTGCTGGCGAAGGCCCTGTGGTGGGCGGTGCAAGGGTACATGGCGATCCTTGCGACCGACGGAGCGATGGACGCGCTGTTGTTCGCGCTGTCGATGTAGTTGTCACGAGTCTGCGGTAGCAGCAGCACATCGTTCGCTTGGTATGAACCTACCGTGTTGCCCGGCAACGACACCGACTTTGATCGTCGTCGATCCGCTCTGCAAATCCGGAACGATCCTGTTTGTGCGTTGTTCGAACTCCGTGTCAGTCATGTCGGGAGTTCCGGATGCCACAGTTGCACAAGCTCGAAGTCGTTGTCGTCAAGCTGCCAGTCGCCGCTGATGGTGGTGTCGATCGCGATGCGCCGATGATTGTCTTTCCTGATGGTGCGCTGACGAACGACAGGCGGGCGCGGATCTGTGGCAACGAGCCGTCAATCGTGGCGCAACTCCAGGACGACGAAAACGAAGCGTTGTTCGAGGCCGAGTGGGATGGCCGGACCTGGGCGGTGCGGCGGCGCCTCGACGCCTGATCGCATCGTGCGCCGTCTCACGCCCTCTGCGAAAGCCACGAGCAGACCGCCGCGGGCAACAGCCCGAAACACCCGATCAGCAGCACATCGTTCAAGCTGACATACGGTGGTGCGTAGAACAGCAGCGCCATCAGCGCGCTCAGGACGTAGCCGACACAGATGGTGATCGGAATTCTCCACCAGATCGTAAGCTTCATGGAGAGAAGCGCATCGCAGATGCCGGTGAAGAACGCCGGGAAGAAGCCCAGCAGGTAGCCGGCCAGGAACACCCAGGCTTGCGGCCAGAGGGACTGAGGTCCCCCCTGCGCCCATGCCAGAAGGTGAAACGAAATTGCGCCGATGAGCGGGCCGAGCAGCGGAAAAATGACGAACTGCATCGTGCCGCCTTCAGTCTCTCCGGCTTGAGCCTCTTGCTCCGGCGTCCTCTCTCAGTCGGATGTCCCCTTTCTTGGGTTCATCTGCCGGGGACGGGCCCTTCACGAAGCGGTGGCGGTCGCGTCACGCGGGCGACGTCGCACGACAGGCTCGCCGCCGATGTGTCCTTGTTTGGATCATGCATCGGCCGCGACTGCGGCCACCGTCGTCAGTCCAATATTTCTCCAATTGCGAAAAAATACCGCAGGGCGTTGCACCGAGAAGTGGCCGCCTCACTGCTGTCGACATTGTACAATAGCGATGTCGACTCGATCCGCGCGTTGCGCCGTCCCCCGAGGGACCCGTCTCAAGTCATCTTGGGAGCGCCGCCAGGCTCGGATCGTGCTTCAGAAACCACGAGCCATTCCGGCGACTTGCTTGTCAGGTCCCCGTTGGTTGGCGCTTGCAAAGATGGGTACCGGACACTGCAAAACCTGAACGTCGGGGGCAAAAGGAGCTCACACATGTGCGACTACAGCCTCGAAAACGTAGCCTCGCGGCCGGCCACGGTGGCCGACCGTCTCGTGTCCACCAACTTCACCGGCACGTTCACACGCGGATTTGCCGGCGCTGACGATCCCGGCACCGCGGTGTGCCTGCGGCCCGGCACCGAAATCGCTTTCGAGACGGCGCCGCGCTTCGAAGATCCGATGAGCCATTCCGAACAGACGGCGAGCGGGCCTGTGGCGCGCTTCCGGCAGGTCAACCTGCAGGCGCCGTGCACGCATCACGACGCGCTCGAGTTCGCGGATGGTTCAATCGTGCTGGTGGCTCGTTTGCTTCCGGGACAGCGAGCGACCGTGCTGCAGTTGCCGATCGATCCGGAGCGCGCGGAGCCAGCCGCCGAGACGGCACCGCACACCGAAGTCGTCAACGTCTAGGCCGAGGCGCCGGAGCGGCTCGTGAAATCGTGAAAGCCTTCGCTGGCGCTGGGGCTTTCTGACGGTGGCGGATGGACTCCGCCATCGACAGGTCGGGGAAACCGGATGTTCGGTCGAACATCGCCGGAGTGGATTTTAGAAGCCTGTTCGGCGCAAGTGAGCCCTTCGCAGGTTTGCATAAAGAAAAAAGCCCGGTCGTGAGGCCGGGCTTTTTTCTGAGGTGGCGCCGCCGTCATCACCAACCGTATCGCCGCGGCTGATAGCCCGCGGACGAATGCCAGTTGCCTTGATATGGCGTGCTGTAGCTATAGGCCGGGCCGTAGTAGCCGTATGGATCGGCGGCTCCCTGCAGCACATAGCTGTGATGCCATCGCGCGGTCGGAATGCTGCCAGGATCGCTGGTGTCTGCCCATGCCGGATCGCCGGCGCCGTAGCTCTGCGCCATGGCGGCTCCCGATATCACGGTCAGCGCTGCGGCGAGGGTGGCGGTCATCAGTGGTCGCATCTTGAACTCCTTTTTCTCATTTCTCGTCGCGTCCCCATGAAAGGCAACAGACGGGAGCGGGCACCGTTCCACGAGAACTTTCGGTTCCGCTGCGCGCGTTTGGCGGAATCTGCCCTGCGCTGTGTCCCCAGTGAATTCACATCCAAAATCACAACAATCTTTTCTTCTCTTTCAGAGGCTGTACATCGGGCATGCCTTGCTCAGTTGAGGGCGTCTTCTAGGGACGCTTAGTTGGCGGAGCAAAGGTGTGGCGCCTGCAG
>CAKZHN010000440.1 GCA_936924235.1 uncultured Rhodoplanes sp.
GTCGGCGACGTGATGGGCAAATATCACCCGCACGGTGACAGCGCGATCTACGACGCGTTGGTGCGCATGGCGCAGGATTTCTCGATGCGCCTGATGCTGATCGACGGCCAGGGCAACTTCGGCTCGGTCGACGGCGATGCCGCAGCGGCGATGCGTTACACCGAGTGCCGCCTGGCAAAGTCGTCGATGTCGCTGCTCAACGACATCGACGAGGACACGGTCGATTTCCAGGACAACTACGACGGCAACGAGAGAGAGCCGGTGGTCCTGCCGGCGCGCTTTCCCAATCTGCTGGTCAACGGCGCCGGCGGCATCGCGGTCGGCATGGCGACCAACATCCCGCCGCACAATCTCGGCGAGCTGATCGACGCCTGCGTTGCGCTGATCAACGATCCGGCGCTCACGATCGACGACCTCATCAAGATCGTGCCGGGGCCTGACTTCCCGACCGGCGGCATCATCCTCGGTCGTGCGGGCATCACCAGCGCCTACCACACCGGCCGCGGCTCCGTCGTGATGCGCGGCAAGGTCGAGATCGAGACGATCCGCAAGGAGCGCGAGGCGATCGTCATCTCGGAAATTCCGTACCAGGTGAACAAGGCCACGATGATCGAGCGCATGGCCGAGCTGGTGCGCGAGAAGAAGATCGAAGGCATTGCCGAGCTCCGCGACGAGTCCGACCGGCAGGGCTATCGCGTGGTGATCGAGCTCAAGCGCGAGGCGATGCCCGACGTGGTGCTGAACCAGCTCTACCGGTTCACACCGCTGCAGACGTCGTTCGGCTGCAACATGGTGGCGCTCGACGGCGGCCGGCCGCTGCTGATGAACTTGAAAGACATGCTGACCGCCTTCGTCGCGTTCCGCGAGGAAGTCGTCTCGCGGCGCACCAAGTTCCGGCTCAACAAGGCGCGCGACCGCGCGCACATCCTCGTGGGCCTCGCCATTGCGGTCGCCAACATCGACGAGGTGATCAAGCTCATCCGCGCCGCCAAGGACGCCAACGAGGCGCGCGAGCAGTTGATGGCCCGCGACTGGCCGGCCCGGGACGTCGAGGCGCTGCTCAATCTGATCGACGATCCGCTGCACCGCATGTCGGAGACCGGCACCTATCGGATGTCGAACGAGCAGGCCAGGGCGATCCTCGACCTGCGCCTGCAGCGCCTCACGGCGCTGGGCCGCGACGAGATCAAGGACGAGCTCGACAAATTGGCCGCCGAGATCGCCGACTATCTCGACATTCTGCGTTCGCGCGCGCGCATCCAGTCGATCGTCAAGGAAGAGCTCGCCGCCGTGAAGGACGAGTTCGGCACCCCGCGCCGCACCGTGATCGCCGAGCAGGAGGGCGAGGTCGAGGACGAGGACCTGATCCACCGAGAGGACATGGTGGTGACGGTCTCGCATCTCGGTTACGTCAAGCGCGTTCCGCTCTCGACCTACCGGATGCAGCGCCGCGGCGGCAAAGGCCGCTCCGGCATGCAGACCCGCGACGAGGATTTCGTGGCGCGGCTGTTCGTGGCCTCCACGCATACCCCGGTGCTGTTCTTCTCGTCCAAGGGCCGTGTCTACAAGGAGAAGGTCTGGCGCCTGCCGCTGGCGGCGCCGCAGGCGCGCGGCAAGCCGCTCATCAACATTCTGCCGATCGAGCAGGGCGAGCGCATGACCTCGATCCTGCCGCTGCCCGAGGACGAGACCACCTGGGGCAACCTCGACGTGATGTTCGCCACCACCAAGGGCACGGTGCGGCGGAACAAGCTCAGCGACTTCGTCGACGTGCGCCGCTCCGGCATCATCGCCATGAAGCTCGACGACGGCGAGGGCATCCTCGACGTGCAGGTCTGCACCGAGAAGGACGACGTGCTGCTCACCACAGCGCAGGGCCAGTGCATCCGCTTCGCGGTCACCGACGTGCGCGTGTTCTCGGGTCGCACCTCGATGGGCGTGCGCGGCATCAATCTGGCCGAAGGCGACCGCGTGATCTCGCAGTCGATCCTGCGCCATCTCGACGTCAGCTCCGAGGAGCGCATAGCCTATCTCAAGCGCGCCAACGCGGTGCGCCGCGGCGCGGGCGAAGGCGAGGAGGAAGAGACTGTCGTCGATGCCGAGGAGGCCGCGGCGCCGGCCATTGAACTCGGCGAGCAGCGTTATGTCGAGATGTCGGCGGCCGAGCAGTTCATCCTCACCGTCTCCGAGCGCGGCTACGGCAAGCGCTCGTCGTCCTACGAGTACCGGATCACCGGCCGCGGCGGCAAAGGCCTCGTCGCCATGGCGATCTGGGAGGGCAAGAAGGGCGAAGAGACGATCAAGGAGAAGATCGGCCAACTCATCGCCTCGTTCCCGGTGGAAGAGGCCGACCAGATCATGCTGGTCACCGACGGCGGCAAGCTGATCCGCACCGCGGTGAATGGCATCCGCATCGCCGGCCGCTCGACCCAGGGCGTGATCGTGTTCAACACCGCCGACGACGAGAAGGTCGTCTCGGTCGAGCGCATTGGCGAAGAGGGCGGCGAAGAGGGCGGCAACTAGCCGCCGTTTCGTCTTCGGTGGCGGCCGCTCAGTAGCCGAAGGCCGGGCCGATTGCGTAACGCTGGCTGTAGTCCGTCGCCCACCATGGCACCGGCTGAGCGTGGAACGGTTTGTCGGAAACGATGGTATTGTAATAGTGCGGCCGCCAGTAATACTGGCTGTAGTAGGGCCGATACGCCCGATAATAGACGCGCGGCGCGCCGGCATCCGCCGTGGCAACGCTCGCAACGCGGACGGCCTTGGGCGCGGCGTGCACGGCAAGCTCGGCCGCTTGCGTTGGGGCGGCGCTCGACGCGAGCAAGGCCGCCACACACGCGCCTCCGGCAGCCGACCAAGCCCGTTTCCGCATTGCTCTCTCCTCTGTGCCTCGGTTGAGCAACGTGAGAAGTGTCTGCCACCCGGATGGTTCCCGCAATGACCCTTACGGCCCTTGCGGCCATCCAAATCAGTCCTCCTTCAGCCCGAGCGCCGCGACGATCGGCCCCCATTTCGCGGTGTCGGCCGCAATCACCTTGGCGAGCGCGTCGGGCGCGCCGCCACGCGGTTCGGCGCCGAGCCGCTTGAAGGCCTCCAGCATGGCGGGCTCTTTGAGCGCGTCGTTCGCTGCCGTGTTGAGCCGCGCTACGATCTCGGGCGGCATCGCCTTCGGCCCGAGCAGCGCAGTCCATGCGCCTGTGGTCAGCGTCGGATAGCCGAGCTCGGGCATCGTCGGCACGTCGGGCAGCTCCGCGAAGCGCTTCGGCGCCACCATCGCCAGCGCGCGAAGGCTGCCGTTCTTGATGAAGCCTAACGACGTGCCGATGGTGTCGAAGGTGATCGGCACCTGGCCCGCCACGACATCGGCCAGCGCCGGTCCGCCGCCCTTGTAGGGCACATGCGTGATCTCGGTGCCGGTCAACTTCTTGAACAGCTCGGCGGTGAGATGCGGCAGCGTGCCCGCGCCGCCTGTCGAATAGTTGAGCTTGCCCGGATTGGCCTTGGCGTAGGCGACGAGCTCGGCGACCGTCTTGAACGGCGCCGACGGGTTCGCGACCATCACCATCGGCTGCTCGCTGACGATGGCAATGGGCGCGAAGTCGGCCGCGGTGTAGCCGGCGTTGCTTCGGAGCATCGGGCTCATCACGAGGCCGCTCGCCGCGGTGTAGATCAGCGTGTAGCCGTCCGGATCGGCCGTTGCCGCGGCCTTGGAGCCGAGCGTGTTGCCGGCGCCGGCGCGGTTCTCGACCACCACCGGCTGGCCGAGAAGGGGAGGCAGCGCGTTGGCGACCACGCGCGCCATGGTGTCGACCGGTCCGCCCGCCGGTGTCGGCACGATGATGCGCACGGTGCGGCTCGGATAGATCTCGGCGAAGGCTGCGCGCATCGGCGCGCCGAGCGCCGCTACAGCGCCCAGCAGAACTCGTCTCGTCAACATTGGTCGTTTCCTCTTGATCGTTTTTTGATTGTCGCTCAAAGGTCCATTGCGCTCGGCGCGAACATCTCCTCCAGCGCCACGCGGCGCTTCGCCAGCCCCTGCTCATGGACGTATTGCGTGATGGTCTCGAGCACGTTGCGGTTCGACGTCACCCCATAGACCATCGGGTCGGCGGCCAACGCCTTTCTGACGTCGTCGCCAATGAGCCCCGGCTCGTAGTGGCGATGCAGCGCCGTGTCGCGCGCCTGCACAACCGCGGCGCGCGCCTGCTTGAAGGCGTTGAAGATGTTCAGCGCCGCCCACGGATAGCGCTCATGGATCGAGCGCCGGATCACCATGCCGTGGTTGATCTGGTAGATGCCGGTCTTCTTGAAATAGCGCGGACCTTCGGTCTTGCGGTCGAACAGCGGCCGGAAGCGGTCATCCTTGGAGAGGTCGATGCGGCTCCTATCGACCAGATTGTTGTGGGTGAGGTAGAGCAGGGTGGCGTCGAGCTCGCCCTTGACCATCATCTCGCCGATGTTGGTGCTGGCCGGGATCTGGCGCACGGTGACGCCGTCCGGCGCCTTGAAACCGGTCGCGCCGCCGTGGCTCGTCTCGGGCGTGCGCTCCATGTGCCATTCGATGTCGCGCGGATGCACGCCGAACTCGTGCTGCAGTACGCCGCGGCCCCAGATCGCCGCGGTCTGCTGATACTCCGGCACGCCGACGCGCTTGCCCTTGAGGTCCTCGGGCTTGTTGATCCCGGCCGCCACGCGCACCAGCGCGCGGATATGGAAGAACTCGCGCGTCGTGAACACCGGGATCGCGACCCATGGCGTGGCCGCTTGCGAGGTCGCAATGGTCAGCGACGACATCGACATCTCCGAGACGTCGAACTCGCCGAACTTCAACTGCCGCCAGAACATCTCGGACGGATGCAGCGCGGTCGGATAGAGCCTGATGCCGTCCGGCACGATCGTGCCGTCGAGGATGGCCTGCGTGTTCTCGTTGCGGGCGAGCGCGATGCTGAGCTCGAGCTTGGTGTCAGTCATGGATGGATCCGGTCTGGATTGCAGTGCATGATCATTCGATCACCTCGTCGGCGCTGAGCAGCAGCGACTGCGGGATGGTGAGGCCCAGTGCCTTGGCGGTCTTGAGGTTGATCGCAAGCTCGAACTTGATCGGCTGCTGGACCGGCAGCTCGGCGGGCTTGGCGCCCTTCAGGATGCGATCCACGTAAGCTGCGGCGCGGCGGAACAGGTCGACCCGGTCGATGCCGTAGGCGATCAGGCCGCCGTCGGTGGCGAACGGCCGGATCGGATAGAGCGCCGGCATCCGGTGCCGCGCCGTGGCCGCGACGAGCGTCTCGCGCTGGGCGAACATGAAGCTGTCGGGCAGCACCAGCAGCGCGCTGTTGCCATCGCGCGCCGTGGCTTCGATGACGTGTTCCATGCCGGGCGCGTCGTGCACCGGCGTGATCCGCAGCGCGAGCTTGAGGCGGTCCGCCGCGGCGTAAAGCGTGGGAAAGAACATCGGCGCGTAAGGCGCGGTGTCCGGATTGTAGATCGCCGCAACCAGCGCGACGCGCGGCGCGGCCTCCTTCAGCACCTCAAGCCACTTGCCGCCCATGCTGGCTTCTTCGACGCTGAAGCCGGTGATGTTGCCGCCCGGCCGCGACAGGCTCGGCACGAAGCCCTGGCCGACCGGGTCGGCGACCGAGGTGAAGACGATCGGCAGCGTGGTGGTGGCCTGCCGCAGCGCGACCAGCGACGGCGTCGCGTTGGCGACCAGGATGTCGGGGCTGAGCTCCACCAGCTCGCGCGCGGCGGCGAGCGCATGAGCCGGATCGCCGACGCTCCAGCGTGTTTCGAGCCTCATGGTCCGGCCTTCGACCCAGCCGATGTCGGCGAGCCCCTGGACCAAAGCGGCGTGCTGCCGTTGCGCCTCGGGATCGTCCTGCCGGCGCGCCATCAGGAGGCCGATGCTGCGCAGGCGCTCCTGCGCGAAGCCTATATCCGGTCCGGAGATCGCGGCGAGCGATCCGCCGAGAGCCGCGAGCGCGCCGCGCCGGGTGAGGCCGGTCCTATTGGCCACCGGCGCCCTCCAGGATGCGCGCCATCTCGACATAGCCGCGGCGGCGGGCGTGCTGCAGCGGCGTGGTGCCCTGGCGGTCGGCGCGGTTGATATCGGCGCCGGCCTCGACCAGCGCCCGCACCGTGGCGGTGTGGTTGGCGTCGCCGTTGCCGAGCACGATCGCTTCGAGCAGCGCGGTGAGGCCGAGATTGTTGACGTGGTTGAGCGGCGCCTTGGCGGCGATCAGGAGCTTCACCGGCTCGACGTGGCCGAGGTGCGCCGCGGCGATCAGCGCGGTGCCGTCATAGCGGCTGGTGATGTTCTTGGCGCTCGCGCCGCCATCCAGCACGATCTTGAGCATCTCGACGTCGTTGCGGACCGCCGCGATGGTGGCGACGTCGTAGCGCTCGAACTCCAGCTTGTTGGGATCGGCGCCGAGCTTCAGCAGCGCGCGGGCCGCCGCGGGTTGCTTCATGTAGACGGCGACGTGGAGCGGCGTGCGGCTCTTGGAGTCCTGGATGTTCGGCTTCTCGCCCTCCTTGATCAGGCGCTCGATCTCGGCGACGTCGCCCTTGGCGGCGGCCTCGTGGAGGCCGGCATAGATCGCGAGCTCCTGCCGGGTCGGCGCATTCTGGGCCTGGGCGGGGCGTGACAGGCCCGCCGGCGCCAGAACCAAAAGCAGAAGAGCCAGCAGCCTCGTGATCATTGCGCCTTCAATCCCACGGCCTTCATGATCGCGCCGATGCGCTGATATTCGCTGCCGATGAACGCGCCGAACTCGGCGGCCGACATGTTCGGCACGTCGGCCGACATCGTGGCGAGCTTGCTTGAGAAATCCGGTGTGCGCAGCGCCTCCAGCACATCGGCGCGTATCTTGTCGATGATCGGCTGCGGCGTGCCGGCCGGCGCCAGCACGCCCGACCAGGACGAGCCGACCACGCCGTTGACGCCGCTTTCCACCATGGTCGGCACGTCAGGAAGGGAAGGGATGCGGCTGTCTCGGATCACCGCGAGCCCGCGGAAGCCGCCTTCCTTGAGGTGGGCGAGCGTCACCGACGTGGTCTCGAAGCCGGCATGGATGCGGCCGGCGATCATATCGGTCATCAGCGTGGAGGCGCCCTTGTATGGGACCACCTGGATGTCGGCGCCGGTCTGCATCTTGAACATCTCGGCGAGCATGTGCGGCGGTGCGCCGTTCGGCACGCCGAAATTCAGCGTGTTGGGATGCGCCTTGGCGTAGGCGAGGAGCTCCGGCACGGACTTGAACGGCGCATTGGTGGCGCCGATCATGACGTAGGGCACGCTCGACACCATGGCGATCGGCGCAAAGCTCTTCACTGGATCGTACCCGCTGTTGCCGTAGAGCGCGGGGCCGATCGCGAGCGTGGCGGAGCTGCCGAACATCAGCGTGTAGCCGTCCGGCTCGGCGCGCGCCACCTCGCGGCCCGTCAGCGTGCCGCCGGCGCCGGGCTTGTTGTCGACGTACATCTGGCCGAGCGACTCGGAGAGCGCCTGCGCGGTCAACCGCGCCATGACGTCGAGCGGACCGCCCGGCGGAAACGACACCACCAGCCGGATCGGCTTGCTCGGGTATTTGTCCTCGGCGCGCACGCCGCCCGCGGCGAGCGTCAGCGCTATCGATCCCAGCAGCGTCCGTCGGTCGATCATGCCCATTGCCTTGTCGTCCATTCCTGTCATTCCAGCTTCAGCCCGGAGGACTTTATCACCTCCGCCCATTTTGGACCCTCCTGGGCGATGAAAGCGCCGAAGTCTTCTGGCGTCCCGACCCTGATCTCGGCGCCGAGCCGCAGCAGCCGTTCCAGCATCTCGGGGCTTTTGAGTTCCGCGTTGATCGCGGCGTTGAGCCTGTTGATGACCGGCTCCGGCGTGTCCACCGGCGCGACCACGCCGCTCCAGGACACCGAGACGAAATTCTTCACGTCGCTTTCGTCGAGGGTCGGCACCAGCGGGATCTGCGTCAGCCGGTTGAGGCTCGCGACGCCGAGCGGCCTGACCTTGTTGTCCTGGATCTGGCCGATCAGGACGGACGCCGGCTCGAAGGTGAAATCGATCTGGCCCGCCACCAGGTCGGCGACCACGTTGTTGGCGGCCTTGTACGGAATGAACGCGAAATCGGTGCCGGTGCGCATCTTGAACAGCGCGCCGGTCAGGTGGGGCAGGGCGCCGGTCGGAAAGCCGAAGTTGAGCTTGCCGGGGTTGGCCTTGGCGTAGGCGATCAATTCTTGCGGTGTGTTGATCGGCAGCGCTGGCCGGACCACCAGCACGACGGGCACGCTCGACACCAGCGCGATCGGCGCGAAGCTTTTGACCGGATCGAAGTCGAGGTTCTTGTAGAGATTGGCGCTCACTCCCATCGTGGTGGAGGTCGCCATCATCAGCGTGTAGCCGTCGGGCGCGGCGTTGGCGACGATGCGGGCGCCGAGCGTGCCGCCCTGGCCGGGCTTGTTCTCCACGATCACGGCGCCGACCGTGACCGAGAGCTTCTGGGCAATCAGCCGCGCCATCACGTCGACCGGCCCGCCGGCGCCGAACGGCACGATCAGCCTGATCGGCTTGGTCGGATAGGTCTGCGCTGCGGCAGAGGCGAGGCCCGCAGCCATCAGGAGCATCAGCAACGCCGCGCGAATGCCGGTCATCATGGGCATCATCGTCCTCTCGTGCACTTGCAGTCTTCTTCTCATCGTTGTGCCTGGGCGTGACAGCCGTTTGGCTGTCCGCGCGTGAGCGGCCTCCTGATTCAATTGGCAAATCGGCAAACAGGCAAGCGCCATCAGCCCCTGACAGAGTGCGGCGCGGGGCTGCGCCTTGATTTCTTTGCTCCCTCAAATGAGGGAGTGGAGCGCCGGCGGCGCTCGGTAACACTGGGCACCCGGTGAAGGTGCCCGCGTGCCTTGCGGCACGC
>CAKZHN010000441.1 GCA_936924235.1 uncultured Rhodoplanes sp.
CCGGCACGCATCCATTGAGCGATATCCAGGCGCCGCATGTCGGCGCCTGGAGCGTCCCGGCACTTAGCATAGGTCACTGGCAATGCATCGTTCCGGCACTCGTCTCAGTCTGGCGCTCACGCTCCAGGCCGCGGCTTGGCTTTTTGTCACGTTTGCGTCCGCATCCATCGCGCCCGCCAGCGCTCAGGAGAAGCCTTCGGCGGAGGAGCTGCGCACCATCGAGTTCGGCAAGGAGATTTTCAAGAACAAGGCGCAGTGCCAGTACTGCCACAAGTGGGACGGCGGCGGCGACCAAGGCTATGGCGGCAACGCGCTGTCGCTGCGCAAGACCCAGCTCACGCCCGAGCAACTCGCCGAGGTGATCCGATGCGGCCGGCCGACCACCGGCATGCCCTATCACGACGAGCACGCCTATACCGACAAGCGCTGCTACGACTATACGAGAGCCGATCTCGGCAAGGACATGCCGCCGATGGCGGTGGAATCGCTGCAGAAGCGCGAGGTCGACGCGGTGGTGAAGTATCTGTTCGCCCGCGTGGTCGGCCACGGTCCTGCGACCTACGACGATTGCGTCGACTTCTGGGGCAAAGAAACCAAGCAATGCGATCCCATGAAACCGAAGTGATGGGCTCCGCATGATGGGCAGCGCGCGCGCAGCATGGACGATCTCCGCCGCGGTGTCGCTCGCGCTTTCCGCGTCGCCGGCCCTGCCGCAGCAAAAGGGCGATCCCGGCGAAATCCGCGGGCTGAAGCTCGGCCTCAAGGCGAAGACCATGACCACCGACGGCTTCGGCGAATTCGCCTGCGGCAGCAACGGCGGCCCGGTGCGGCAGAAGCTCGACGACTGGTCCGGCTACATGACATGCCGGGCCGAGCCGAACGGCCTTCACGAGGTCAACGTCCGCTTCGAGGACGAGAAGGAATATATCGGCCGCGCCATCGACGACGACCGCTACGCCGACCAGAAAAGCTCGACGCGCGTCGCCGGCCACCCGGTGATCCTGTCGGCGCTGTTCGACGACGGCGGCACGCTGAAAGGTCTGCGCTTCATCAGCGATCCGCGCGGCTCGGAGATGGAGCGGCGGATGGCGCACATGCTGCGGCTCGCCGTGATCAACCGCTACGGCGCGGGCGGCTGGAATTGCACCGACTTCCCCGCCGCCGAGGGCGAAACGCCGGTCGGCGGCGTGTTCATCAAGCAGCGCTGCGAGAAGGTCACGCCGGAGCGCTGGCTCACCGTCGAGGCGCATTTCCTGCGCAAGCCCGGCCAGACCGGCACCGATCCGAAGAGCGGCGAATACCGGCCGGGCCAGTACGAAAGCTGGACCCGCTTCGAGGTGTTCGACCCAGGCCTGCGCAAGCCCTAGCGCGGCACCCGCGGGAACGGCACGAAGCCGTCGCGGTTCGGCATCCTCACCTTCGGCAGCGACTGTGCGTCGACCACCTCATCCGCACCGACCACGCCGTTGAGCGAAAGGATATAGGCCGACACCGCATAGGCCTCGTCGTCGGAGAGCGACTTCGGCGCGTTGTAGGGCATCGCGCGGCGGATGTAGTCGAACAGCGTCGTGGCGTAGGGCCAGTAACTGCCCACCGTCTTCACCGGCGTCTGGCCGGCTGCGAGCGAGCCCGCGCCGCCGACCAGCACGTCGTTCGGCTTGCCGGCGCCCTTCTCGCCGTGACAGGCGACGCACTTGCTGAGGTAGATGGCCTCGCCCTGCGCCGATGTGCCTTTGCCCGGCGGCAGGCCCGCGCCATCGGGCAGAACGCTGATGTCCCAGGCGGCGAGATCGGCGGGCGTTGCGGCTTGGCCCAGTTTTGGAGCGTCCGCTGCGGTGGCCGCAGTCGCAGCGCAGATCAGCGCCGCGAATGCGAAGCGTTCAAGCGAGAACATTGGCGGCCTGCCCTTTCTCGTCGATCTTCCAGCTGGCGATCGCGTTGAAGTGATAGATGCCGCGAAGCCCACGCTCGGCGATGAACTGCGCACGGTTCGGCTGCACCATGCCGCTCTCGTCGGTGGCGCGGCTTTGCAGCACTGCCGGCCCGCCGTTCCATTGCCAGGGCATGCGGAAGCGCGTCAGTGCCTTGGGCAGCACCGGCTCCTGCAGCTTGGCCTGGGCCCAGCTCTGGCCGCCGTCGGCCGACACCTCGACCTGCCGGATGCGGCCGTTGCCGGACCAGGCCAGCCCTGAGATCTCCGCAAAGCCCGGCTCCTTGAGACCAATGCCCGGCGACGGCCGCGTGATGATCGACTTCACCTCGAGCGGAAACACGAACTGCCAGGCTTTGCCATCCTGTAAGAGGATCGTGTACTTCGAGGTCTCGTCCTTGGTCATGGTCGGCTGCGCCGTGACCTTGATCCGCCGCAGCCACTTCACGTTCATGTTGCCTTCGAAGCCCGGCAGCAGCAGGCGGACCGGATAGCCGTTCGACGGCCGGATGCGCTCGCCGTTCTGGTAAAGGCAGACGAGCGCGTCATCCATCGCCTTGCCAAGCGGGAAGCTCCGGCTCATCGAGGCCGCGTCGGCGCCTTCGGCCAGCACCCACGCGGCGCCGGGCTCGACACCCGCTTCGTCGAGCAGCGTCGAGAGCCGCACGCCGGTCCATTCGGAGCAGGACAGCAACCCGTGGATTGCTGTCGCGTTCAGCGGCTGCGCCTGCGTGCCGTTCAGCGCCTGGCTGTTGCCGGCGCATTCGACGAAGGCGATGCGCGATTCCATCGGATAGCGTGACAGCGCCTCGAGCGTGAACACCAGCGGCCGCTTCACCATGCCGTGGATCGCGAGGCGGTGCTGCTCGGGATCGATATCGGGGATGCCGGAATGGCTGCGCTCGAAATGCAGTCCCGACGGCGTCATCATGCCGTCGAGCAGATGCAGCGGGGTGCGCGCCGTGCCGATGCCTACCGTGACGGGATTCGGCGGTGGCGGAATCACCCGCACCACCTTGTCCTCGAAATGCGACGGCTTGCCGTAGGGCTCGAACCCCGCGCCGGGCTCCTTCGACCAGCGCGGCACGGTGAGCGGCTCAGCCGCGGCCGCTGTTGCGCCCATCGCGCCGGCCAGCGCCGCGCCCTCCAGAAACAGACGGCGGTTCAAAAGCCCGTTGCCGGCAACCGGCTCCGGATTGCTTTCTCCCGTTCGTCGCAAGCGTCGCTTCATGCAAGCCTCCTTGCGTTGTCGAGCATGTCCGGCCCCTCGGCCAGCCATGCCTGGTCTTACTCGTGGGTCGTGCCGTCGGGCATCAGCGCGCCCGAAAGCTTGGCTCCTTCCAGATTGGCGTTGGTCAGCGTGGCGCCGGACAGGCGCGTGTCGGAAAGGTCGGCGCCCGTGAGGTCCGCGCCGGAGAGATCGGCGCCGTAGAGGTCCGCGCCGGAGAGATTCGCGCCGCGCAGCC
The DNA here is from genome assembly GCA_936924235.1 of uncultured Rhodoplanes sp. GTDB lineage: Bacteria > Pseudomonadota > Alphaproteobacteria > Rhizobiales > Xanthobacteraceae > Z2-YC6860. The sequence goes on from CAKZHN010000441.1 coordinate 3,397, forward strand.
TGGCGTCGCGCAGCACCGCATCGATCAGGCCAGCCTCGGAAAGATTGGCGCCGGTGAGATCGGCGCCGCGAAGGAGCCCGCCGATGAGATTCGCGCCGCGAAGATCGGCGCCGGTGAGTGACGCATCGTCGAGCCGCGCGCCGGTGAGTATCGCATGGTTCAGATCGGCCCGGTCGAGCTTGGCGCCGACCATCCGCGCCTTGTGCAGCTTTGCCTTGGAGAGGTCAGCGCCGGTGAGATCGGCGGCGCTGAGATCGGCCTCGTACAGCATCGCACCGGCAAGCTTGGCATTGGTCAGCGAAGCCCGCTTCAGGTCGGTCTTGTTGAGATTGGCATTCGACAGCTCTGCGCCGGTGAAGCTCGTTCCCGCGAGCTTCGCCCGGTGCAGCACGGCCATTGTCAGCCGCGCGCCGGCGAGATCGCCGCCGGCGAGGTCCCGGCGCTTGAGCGGGGCCCGCTCCAGCGCGCACTTCGGGCAGGCTTTCGATTTGCCCTGCAGGAAATCCTGCTCGCGCTCGTCGGCCATGGCGCCCGTGACGAGCAGCAACCCGACCGATCCTGCGATGAAGGCCCGGACCGACATGCGGCTACGGCTGATAGATCGCCCGATTGTACCAGTGGAAGGAATCAAGGCTCAGCACCTTCTCGGTGCCGTCGAACATCGCCGAAAGCCGCCCGCCGGAAATCTTGTAGGTGAATTCCGTGACCCGGTCTTTGATCGGCACCGTGGCGTTGCGCATGATGTCGATGCCGCTGTCGACCTTGAAGATCTGGTACGAGGCCGGATTGCCGGGCGAGAAGAACTTCACCTCCTGGCTGCCTTTGCGGGCCGGCCCGCGCTCGTACTTGATGTGGATGTCGAGCCGCTCGCCGGAGGCCGCCGCGAACGACCAGGTCTCCTCGCCGGTCGTGACCTTGCCATCGTCCTTGAGTGAGCGCGCCATGTTGTGGCTGGTCGCCTGCTCGTAATTGCCGAACGGACCAGGCACTTCCTTGGCGTCGGCGCTGAGCCCGGCGATGATCATCTGGCCGGCGTTATTGGTGCCGGTCTGCTTCACCGGCGCCGCGAGATAAACTAGCCGGTTGCTGCCGGTCGGCGCGCCCTCGCCGTTGGTGATGTCGGCGCGATCGATGAAGATGACGCGGATGTTGCAGTCCTTCGCCGGGCCCTGCGTCGCGATCGCAGGCTCCCAGCCGGCCGGCAGGAACTTGCGCAGCGCCGCGTCGGGCACCGCGAAATCGATCTGCATGCGGAATTCGGCCGCCTGCTCGACCAGGGTCTGCGCCTTCGCCGGACCGGCGAAAATCGCCGCCGCGACGGCCGCGCCAAACAACAAACGATTTCGTGAAATCATGATCGCGCTCTCCCCATACCGCAGCCTCTGACCGGGCCGCCTGTTGGCCGCATTATCGTCAGACATCGCGGCCCGTGACTAGAGGCATCGCGGCCCTGCGCGATGCCCACTCGACATTGCTGCCCACCGGAATAACCTTGCGCGCGGCGGCCGGGCGCATGAGCCGCATCAGGGAGGGAACGATGGCGAAGCTTGCTCGCGTGGCCGCGCTTCTGTGCGGCACGGCATTGACGGTCACTGGAGCCACGGCTGCCGACGTGACCTACGAGCGGCTGCTCAATCCCGAGCCGCATAACTGGCTGATGAACCATCACGACTACGCGGCGCAGCGCTATTCGTCGCTGGACGCCATCAACAAGAGCAACGTCAAGAACCTGAAGCTCAAGTTCGCGGTCGCGATCGGCGGCAGCGCCGGCAACGAGGCGCTCGAAGCGACGCCGCTGGTCGACGACGGCTTCATGTACATCGCCGACCATTGGGGCGCGGTCTACAAGATCGACGTGCGCTCCGGCACCGCCGGCCGGATCGTCTGGAAGATGGATCCCGGCCAGGAGCGGCTCGACCGCAACCGCGGCGTCGCGTTGTGGGGCAATCTCGTGATCTCGGTGACCTCCTATGACGGCCGCGTCATCGCGACCGACAAGGAGACCGGCAAGATCGTCTGGGACAAGAACCTGCGCGACCAGCCGGACGTCGAACTGACCGCCGCGCCGCTGGCGCTGAAGGACTCCATCATCATCGGCGCGTCGGGCGGCGATCGCGGCGTGCGCGACTGGATCGCCTCGCTCGATCCCAAGACCGGCGAGGTCAAATGGAAGCGCTTCTCGGTGCCGGCGCCGGGCGAGCCCGGCAGCGAGACCTGGAAGGACAAGGTCAACGCCTGGCAGAGCGGCGGCGGCGCGTTCTACGTCACCGGCTCCTTCGATCCCGCGACCAACACGACCTATTGGGGCTCGGGCAATCCGGTGCCGGGCTACGATTCGTTCTATCGGCCGGGCGACAATCTCTACACCAACAGCCTCCTGGCGATCGACGCGGCGACCGGCAAGTTCAACTGGCACTTCCAGTACACGCCGAACGACAATCGCGACTACGACGAGACCGGCACGCACATCCTGATCGACGCCAAGGTCAACGGCGAGGACCGCAAGATCGTCTCGCACGCCGGCCGCAACGGCTTCAACTATTCGTTCGACCGGCTCAACGGCCAGTTCCTGAAGGCCGGCCAGCACGTCGGCAAGATCACCTGGACCAAGGGCATCGATCCGAAGACCGGCCGTCCCGTGGACTACGATCCGAACCGCGACGTGCAGATCTACGCCGAGCCCGCCAATGTGAACGACGACAAGGCGACGCGGAACGTCTGCCCCGACAATGCCGGCGGCACCAACTACTGGCCCGCGGCCTACAGCCCCAAGACGAAGTTCGTCTACATCCCCGAGCTCGAAGGCTGCGCCGACATCACGCCGGACTATTCGCGCCACGTGAAGGGCAAGTTCGACGGCGGCACCTACATCAACCCGGGACGCATCTCGAGCGGCATCGTGATGTTCGATCCGGTGGCGGGCGAGGCGAAGAAGCGCGTTGACTTCCCGTATCCGAACTTCGCCGGCGTGCTCGCGACCGGCGGCGGAATCGTGATGACGGCGCTGCTCGACGGCACCATCGTGGCGCTCGACGACACCACGCTGGAGGAGCTGTGGAAGATCAACGTCGGCAGCGGCTTCAACGCACCGCCGATGACCTATGCGGTCGACGGCAAGCAGTACATCGCGATCGCGTCGGGGCTGTTCCGCAACGCCAAGAACAAGCTGTCCAAGGCGCCTGAGGCGAAGAACCAGTCGAACGCGACCATGATCTTCGTGTTCGGGCTTTAGGCTGATCAACGGCTGAGGCTCCATTCGAAACGCACCAGGCTTTCGAACTGCCCTTCGGTCTCCCGCTCGGTGCGGGCGTCGTACTGACGCTGGCCGCGCTTGCGGAAATAATGCGTGGTGAGGTCGAGGCGCGGGCCGCCGGTGGCCTGCTTCAGGCAGCGCTGCTTGATGAAGGTCCGCCCGACCGGCGCCTCGCCGTCTTCCGGCTGCGCATCGACGCAGTCCCAGCCGTCGCGGCCGAACCGCGCGGTGAGAAAGTTCCGCAGCGAATAGGCGTCCTCGCGGGAGCGCGAGGTGTCGCGCGGATCGCTGACGATGCGCAACGTCGTGAGGATGCCGTTCTCGGAAAACAGCGCCGACGCCACCACCGGGTAGTTATAAGCCTTGGTGCCGGAATACTTCTCGACCTCCATCGGCAGGTCGTTGGCCTTGGCCCAGTATTCGAGCTCGTCGTCGTAGCGGAAATACACCTCGCGCAGGCCGCTCGGCTCCGGACGGCAGCGCTTGAAGTCGCCGAAGCCTTTCAATGGCACCGACGGCGGCCCGCCGTTGGTTCCGCAGGCGTAGTCGGTGAAGGCGTCCGGCATCTTGTCGGCCGTCGTGCCGAGCGTCAGGTCCCAGATCTCGGTCCGCGTCGGCCGCTCCTGCGCCGCGGCGCTGTTGCCCGCCATCGTGGCGGCTGCTACGCATGCGGCGAACAGCAATCCCAAACGCGGCAGCGTCGGTCGCATGAAATACCGTGTCAGTGGTTCACTTACGGCCGCCGCAGGTCTGTTCGCCATCGCGCTTAGCATCGCACCGTCACGCCTCCTCGCCGACGACGACTTCGCCTACGGACGGCGGCTGTTCCTCGACAAGGCGCAGTGCTCCTATTGCCACGGCTGGGCCGGCGACGGCGCGGGCGAGCCGCAGTCGAATGGCGGCGCCGCGAACCTGCGCAACAGCAGCCTCGACCGGAAATCGCTGATCGAGGTGATCTCGTGCGGCGTGCCCGGCACGCCGATGCCGCATTTCGACGAGGGCGCCTATACCGACGACCGCTGCTACGGCATGACCGAGGCCGAGCTCGGCTCGCGCACGCCGGGCCTGCCGCCGAGCACCACTTTGCAAAAGCGCGAGATCGAGGCGCTGGCCGATTATCTCCTCGCCAAGATCATCCGGCGCGGGCCGGTGACCCGCGCCGAGTGTCACGAGGCGTTCGGCGAGCGCGGGCGCTCCTGCGACGAGATCCCGCAGTAGCGCACGCCCGCCTGCCATCGCTCAGAGCCCGAACACGAACAGCAGGGTCGCGTTCGACAGCGTCTTCATCTCCGGCGAGCGCGCGAGCTTGGCGCGCGCCACCGGGCCGATGCCCGAGGCGATGGCGATGTACTGCTTGCCGTTCACCGAATAGGTCATCGGCGGTGCGACGAAGCCGACGCCGACGTTGATCTTCCACAGCTCTTCGAGCGTTTTGTCGTCATAGGCCGCGATGGTGCCGTCGAGCAGCGCCGTGACGACGATGCCGCCCGCGGTCGCGAGCACACCGGCGTGGTTGGCATAGGGCATGTCCTTGCGCTGCTTGAACTCGCCCGACGCCGGATCGACCACCGCAAGCGAGCTGGTGATGCGCTCCTCGTTGACGTAGTTGCCGCCGCCGAACTTGCCCTTCACGTGCGCGGTCGGGTCCGGCGTGATGTTGGCGCAGCCCTCGTTGCCGGCAATGTAGAGAAGCTTCGAGCTCTGGCTGAAGGCCGGCGGCCAGAAGTTCGTGCCGCCGTGGACGTCCGGGCAGGCCCCCTTGAGCACGTCGGTGCCGCCCTTCCAGTCGATGGCGAAGCTCTGCACGTCCTTGTTGGGATTGTAGTCGACAGGGCGGCCGGTCTTCGGATCGATGCCCTTGGTCCAGGTGATCTTGGCCGAATACGGCACCGCCTTCAGGAACTGGCCGTTGTAGCGGTCGAGCGTGTAGTGGAAGCCGTTGCGGTTGGCGTGGACCAGGAGCTTGCGATCCTCGCCGTTGAACTTGCCGTCGATGATGATCTGCGAGCCTGCCGAGTCATAGTCGCGGTTGTCGTTCTGGGTGTGCTGGAAGTACCAGACCATCTTGCCGGTCTGCGCATTGAAGGCGACCGACGAGTCGGTGAACAGGTTGTCGCCGGGACGGTAGGCCGAGTCGTAGCGCGGCGACGGATTGCCCGTCCCCCAATAAGTGAGATTGGTGGCCGGATCGTAGGAGCCGGTGACGTAGAGCGCGCCGCCGCCGGCCTCGG
>CAKZHN010000442.1 GCA_936924235.1 uncultured Rhodoplanes sp.
TGCTCGTCCGTCCGGGCCCCGAAGAGTGGTCCCGAGAGGAGAAACGCCGCAGGTGGAGCGCCGGGAGGCGCGCGTGCCGCAAGGCACGCGGGCACCGTCGTAAGGTGCCCAAGAAGACTTGCGCCATTTCGGCGCTCCGCCCCCTCACGGGGGCACAACCAACCCGGGCGCGGCCCGGGACCAGGACCGAGTGGGCCTTCACAACGCGCGCATCTGCGCCGCGCGAACGAGCGCGCGCGACTTCGAGGCAAAATGGAGATACGAACTTGTTGAAGCGAAACACCCGAGTTCAGCGCCGCTTCGCCCATCCGCTGCGCCGGGCTCCTGGCCCCTTCGCCTTGACCCCTCCCCTGGCCCCCTCTAAGACCCGAAACGTGCTAGAGAAACGGCCATGATCGTGCTGGTCGACAATTACGACAGCTTCACCTTCAATCTCGTCCACTACCTGGGCGGGCTTGGAGCGGACGTGGCCGTGCATCGCAACGACAAGATCGCCGTGGACGACGTGCTGGCGCTCAATCCCGAGGCCATCGTGCTGTCGCCCGGCCCCTGCACGCCCAACGAAGCCGGCATCTGCCTCGACCTGATCGAGCAGGCCTCGGCGGCCGTGCCCATTCTGGGCGTCTGCCTCGGCCATCAGGCGATCGGCCAGGCGTTCGGCGGCAAGGTCGTCCGCGCGCCGCAGCCGGTGCACGGCAAGCTCTCCGAGGTGCGCCATGAGGGCGCGAGCGTGTTCCGCGGCATCAACGGGCCGTTCAAGGCGACGCGCTATCATTCGCTGGTGGTCGAGCGGCAGAGCATGCCGGACGATCTCGGCGTCACGGCAGAGACCGCCGACGGCCTCATCATGGGCCTCGCCCACAAATCGCGGCCGGTGCACGGCGTGCAATTCCACCCGGAAAGCATCGCCTCCGAGCACGGCCATCTGATGCTGAAGAACTTTCTCGATCTCGCGGCGCAATGGAACGCGTCGCGTGGCCGCCAACATGTACACTGAGTGATGGGGAGAGGGTTGTGAGCGACGAATTAAAAGGGCTCATCGCCAAGGTTGCCGCGGGCTCGGCCTTGTCGCGCGATGAAGCCGCGGTCGCGTTCGACCGGATGATGTCGGGCGAGGCGACGCCGTCGCAGATGGGCGGCCTCTTGATGGGCATGCGGGTGCGCGGCGAGACCGTCGACGAGATCGCGGGCGCCGCCACCACGATGCGCTCGAAGATGACCAAGGTTGCGGCGCCGCCTGAGGCGATCGACGTGGTCGGCACCGGCGGCGACGGTTCGGGCTCCTACAACGTCTCGACCTGTGCGGCGCTGATCGTCGCGGGCGCGGGCGTCCCCGTCGCCAAGCACGGCAACCGCGCGCTGTCTTCGAAGTCGGGCGCGGCCGACGTGCTCGGTGCGCTCGGCGTCAAGATCGACCTGCGTCCCGACGAGATCACCCGCTGCATCTACGAGGCCGGCATCGGCTTCATGTTTGCGCCGGCGCATCATCCGGCGACCAAGAACGTGGCGGCCACACGAGTGGAGCTCGCGACGCGAACGATCTTCAACCTGCTCGGCCCCATCTCCAATCCGGCGAGCGTGAAGCGCCAGATGGTCGGCGTGTTCTCGCGGCAATGGATCGAGCCGGTGGCCCAGGTGCTCAAGATGCTCGGCTCGGAGGCCGCTTGGGTCTGCCACGGCTCCGACGGTCTCGACGAGATCACCACCTCCGGCCCGACGCACGTCGCGGCGCTGGAGAACGGCAACGTCCGCACCTTCGAGGTCAATCCGGAAGACATCGGCGTGACGCGCGCCAAGCCCGAGATGTTGCGCGGCGGCGATGCCGACGCCAATGCGGCGGCGCTGATGGCGGTGCTCAAGGGCAACAAGGGGCCGTATCGCGATATCGCGGTCCTCAATGCCGCGGCGGCGCTGGTCGTCGCCGGCAAGGCCAAGGATCTGAAGGAAGGCGCGGCGACCGCCGTGAAGTCGCTCGACAGCGGCGAGGCCGAGGGGCGGCTGCAACGCCTCATCAAGGTCTCGAACGAGCAATGACCGACATCCTGAAGAAGATCGAAGCCTACAAGCGCGAGGAGATCGCCGCGGCCAAGCGCGAGCGCTCCTATGCGGCCGTTGAGGCCGCGGCGGAGGCAGCCCCCGCCCCGCGCGGCTTCCTGAAGTCCATCGAGCGGCGCGTCACCGCCGGCGACTACGCGCTGATCGCAGAGATCAAGAAGGCGAGCCCGTCGGCAGGCCTCATCCGTCCCGATTTCGATCCGCCGGCGCTGGCCCGCGCCTACGAGGCCGGCGGCGCGGCCTGCCTCTCGGTGTTGACCGACGCGCCGTCGTTCCAGGGCAAGCCGGAGTTCCTGACCGCGGCGCGCAACGCCTGCTCGCTGCCGGCGATCCGCAAAGACTTCATGTTCGAGCCCTATCAGGTGGCGGAAGCTCGCGCGATGGGCGGCGATTGCATCCTGCTCATCATGGCCTGCCTCGACGACGCCACCGCCAAGGAGCTCGAGGACGCGGCCTTCTCGTTCGGCATGGACGTGCTGGTCGAGGTGCACAACGAGGAAGAGCTCGAGCGTGCGCTGAAGCTCCGCTCGCGGCTCCTCGGCATCAACAACCGCGACCTCAAGGTGTTCAAGACCTCGCTTGCGGTGAGCGAGCGGCTCGCGCCGCAGGTGCCCAAAGGCAGGATCATCGTCGGCGAGAGCGGCATCCATACGCCGGCCGATCTGGCGCGCCTTGCGGCGGTCGGCATCAAGACTTTCCTGGTCGGCGAGAGCCTGATGCGGCAGACTGACGTCACGGCCGCCACGCGCGCCTTGGTGGCGCGCGAGCCCGCGGTGGGCGCTTCGAGGTAGGCCATGGCCAGGAAGCCCGCCAAGCGACCCGCAGCCGAGAAGCCCGCAGCCAAAGAACCCGTTGCAAAGCTTTCTCATCTCGGCGCGGGCGGCGAGGCGCGGATGGTCGACGTTTCGGGCAAGGACGCGACCGAGCGCGTCGCCGTGGCCGAAGGCCACGTCGTGATGCAGACCAAGACGCTCGACATCGTGCTCAACGGCAACGCCGTGAAGGGCGACGTGCTGGGCGCGGCCCGCATCGCCGGCATCATGGCGGCCAAGCGCACGCACCAGCTCATTCCGCTCTGCCATCCGCTGGCGATCACCAAGGTCACGATCGACATCGAGCCGGACCATCGCCTGCCCGGCTTCGTCGTGCAGGCGACCGTGAAGGTCACCGGCCAGACCGGCGTCGAGATGGAGGCGCTGACTGCGGCGTCGGTCGCCTGCCTCACCATCTACGACATGGTGAAGGCGGTCGAGAAAGGCATGCGGATCGAAGGCATCCGGCTCTTGGAGAAGACCGGCGGCAAATCGGGCACCTATCGCGCCGAGGGGCACGAGCCCAACAAGGAACAGTCTTCGAAAGGGTGAGTATGGCGTCCTTGCTGCTGGTGGCCGACGCGCTCAAGCGCGTGCTCGATGGCGTTGAACCGTTGCCCGCCGAAAATGCGCCGTTGATCGAAGCCGAGGGCCGCGTGCTGGCCGCGGATGTCGCGGCGCTGCGCACGCAGCCGCCGGCCGACATGTCGGCGATGGACGGCTATGCGGTGAAGGCCGCCGACGTTGCCAAGGTGCCGGTCGACCTGAAGCTCGTCGGCGAGGTCGCGGCCGGAAGGCCGTTCGCGGGCGAGGTGCATGCCGGCGAGGCTGCGCGGATCTTCACCGGCGGCGTGGTGCCGCCCGGCGCCGACACCATCGTCATCCAGGAAAACACCAAGCGCGACGGCGACCGGATCACGGTCGACACGCCCTCGCCCGCCGGACGCCACATCCGCCGCGCCGGCCTCGACTTCAAGGACGGCCAGGTGCTGCTGCCCCGCGGCCGGAGGCTCACCGACCGCGATATCATGCTTGCGGCTGCCATGAGCCATCCCACAGTGCCGGTGCATCGCCGGCCCAAGGTCGCGGTCCTCGCGACCGGCGACGAGCTTCGTCCGCCCGGCAGCGCGCTCGGCGCGGGCGAGATCGTCTACTCCAACGGCTTCGCGCTGATGGCGCTCGCTCGCAACGAAGGCGCGACCGTCACCGACCTGGGCATCGTGCCGGACAAGGTCGATGCCACTGTGGAGGCGATCCGCAAAGCGCGCGCCAGCGGCGCCGACGTGCTGGTGACGACCGGGGGCGCCTCGGTCGGCGATTACGATCTGGTGCAGCGCGGGCTCAAGGCCGAGGGCCTGGAGCTCACGTTCTGGCGCGTGGCGCTCCGCCCTGGCCGGCCGATGATGAACGGAAAGCTCGGCTCGATGCATGTGCTCGGCATGCCGGGGAACCCGGTCTCGGCCTATGTGTGCTCGTTTTTGTTCCTGGTTCCCTTGCTGCGACGGCTCGCCGGCCGGTGCGACCTCACAGCTCCCGCCGAATCGGCCAAGCTCGGCGTCGCGTTGCCCGAAAACGACGAACGGGCCGATTACATGCGCGCGACGCTCGCTCCGGGACCCGACGGAGTTCCCATCGTCACGCCGTCCCGGACGCAGGACTCCTCGATGATGGCCGTCCTCGCAAACGCAGACTGTCTCTTGGTTCGCGAGCCATTCGAGCCCGCTGCCCCCGCCGGCAGCCTTTGTTCGATCCTAAGACTTACCCGGCCGTTTTAGCGTTCCTTCGACTTGTTCACGCCAAATTAAAGGGTTGCGGAACAAGGATAGAACATATAGTGTCCGTTCATGATTTGTTTTCTACCGCTGGGGGCGGTCGAAAACAGCCGGAGGAAACACCGCAATGCTGACCCGCAAACAGTTCGAGCTTCTGCGCTTCATCCACGAGCGGCTGAAGGAAGCCGGCGTGCCGCCATCGTTCGATGAGATGAAGGACGCGCTCGACCTGCGGTCGAAGTCCGGTATTCACAGACTGATCACGGCATTGGAGGAGCGCGGCTTCATCCGGAGGCTCCCCAACCGCGCGCGCGCCATCGAGGTGATCAAATTGCCCGAGCCGGTGAGCCAGGGCATGGGCCGCCGCGGCTTCACGCCGAGCGTCATCGAAGGCAACCTCGGCAAGGTGCGGCCGCCGTCCTCCTCGGACGACGACAACGGCCGTCCGATCGCGATCCCGGTGATGGGCCGCATCGCCGCCGGCACGCCGATCGAAGCGATCCAGAGCAAGAGCCACGTCATCAGCATGCCGCCCGACATGCTGGGCACCGGCGATCATTTCGCACTCGAAGTGCGCGGCGACTCGATGATCGAGGCTGGCATCCTCGAAGGTGACACGGTGCTGATCAAGAAGACCGAGGCCGCCGACACCGGCGACATCGTCGTGGTGGTGATCCGCGAACAGGACACGGCCGAAAACGGCGACATCGTCGTGGCGCTGATCGACGAGGAGGAAGCGACCTTGAAGCGCTTCCGTCGCCGCGGCGCCTCGATTGCGCTGGAGCCCGCGAACGCGGCCTACGAGGTGCGCATTCTCCCGCCGACGCGGGTGCGCATCCAGGGCAAGATGGTCGGGCTGTTCCGGCGCTACTGATTTGGCTCAGTCGCCGGCTTCGAGATCTTCGGTTCTCGGAGTAGCGTCTCGCGGTTGCGCCTGCCTCGCGGCAGGCGTTGCCGTTTCCTGGGCCGTTCCGATCGCTCGGACCCACGGCCGGTCCTCTCCCGCAGGCCTTGCGGCTGTGATCTCCCAGCCTTCGCCGTTTCGCTTGAGCGCCATCGCGCCGCGCGCGTGCACGGTGTTGCGGTCGACGATCATCGCCGCGCAAGCCGGCGGCGCGTTGCGGGCCGTGACGACCAACGCGGCGTTGCGGCAATCCTCCTCGAACGCATCGGCCGAGGTCGCAACCGACACGAGCCTGCCGTCGGCCAGTTTCGCGATGCAGCCGAGCGCGTCGCAACGGAAGCCCCGGTCGAGGGTCTTGTCGTCGGGCGTCCGCGCATCGCCGTCGGCCGCGAGCCATTCCTTCGCCGCGAAGGCATCCCGGCCGGTGCGCTTGATCGAAAGCCTGCCGTCCGCGCCGCGCACCGCGATGACCTGGCCATCGGGTGAGATCAGCACGTCCGGCTGCGGCGTTGCTATCGCCCATAGGCATGCGCCAACGACCAGCAAGCCGCCTGCGAAGCGCAGCGGCGACTTGAGCAGGCACAGCACCACGAGCCCGCCTGTGACCAGCAGCAGCGGTCCGGTGCCGAATGCGGCCATGCGTCCGACCGCGCCGGGCAGTCCCGCGACGAACATCGCCACCGCGATCATCCAGTCGAGGCCCTGCCCCATCAGCGACCACAGCGGACCGTCGAATCCGAACGGCGCAGCCAGCAGCGCCAAAAGTCCCGCCGGCATCACCCAGATCGAGACGATCGGCATCGCGAGCAGATTGGCGAGCACGCCGTAGGGCGCGATGCGGTGGAAGTGATAGGCCGCATAGGGCGTGGTGGCGAGGCCCGCGACGAGCGACGCCAGCACCAGCGTGACGATTTCGCGACCGCCCCACATCGCGACGCGGGCGGCGCGGGATGTGTTGGCGGAAGCCATCCAGGGGAGCCCGCGCTCGTAGGTCGCGATCAAAGCGAGGGTCGCCGCAAATGACATCTGGAAGCTCGGATGCACCACCGACTGCGGCGCGATGAGCAGCACCGCGATGGCGGCGATAGCGAGCGTGCGCAGCGTCAGCGCCGGCCGGTCGGCCATCACACCAACCAGCACGATCGCGGTCATGATGAACGAACGCTGCGTGGCGACCTCGGCGCCCGACAGCAGCAGATAACCCGCGGCGGCGAGCAGCGCGCCCGCGGCGGACCATTTCTTGATCGGGTGGCGTCTGGCGAGCGGCGGCACGAGCGCAAGGAGCGCGCGCAGCACGAAGAACACCACGCCCGCGACGAGGGCCATGTGATAGCCCGAGATCGACAACACGTGGGCGAGGCTGGAAATGTACATCGCGTCGTTGACCGGCGTGGTGATGGCGTCGCGCTTGCCGGTGATCAGCGCGGACGCGATCGAGCCCCTGTCGCCCGGGATCACGGCGCGAATGCGGGCATCGAGCGTGTCGCGAAAGCCCTGCACGGTCGCGGCATAGCGCAGCCAGAAGCCCGGCTGTGCCGGCGGCTCGGTGATCTTGATCGCGCCGAGCGCAAAGCCCGTGGCGCCGATGGCCTGAAAATAAAGATCGCGGGCGAAGTCGTAGCCGCCCGGTCGCAGCGGCTCGAGCGGCGGCATCAGCCGCGCGCGAAACGTCACGTAGGCGCCGACCGGCGGCGCGGTGCCCTTGCGCACCGAGACCCGAACGCGCTCGGGCTTCTGCTCAAGCCGTTGGCCTTCGACCGATACGGCGCGGACCACGATCCGGTCGGTTTTCTCGCGCTCCTCGCGAACCTCGACGAAGCCGCCGACCGCGACGTTGAAGGCCGGCCGTGTGAGCACTGGATGGGCGATGCGGAGCGTTTTCAGCGTGGCCAACGCAAAGCCCGACGCCACCGCGGCTGCGGCCAGCAGCACCGGAAACGCGATGGCGTGGCGGCGAGCAAGGATCGCGCCGCCCGCGCAAACCGCGGCCAGCGCGGAGACGGCCCACCAGGCGGGCTCGCGCTCGGCGGTGAAGTAGATCGCAATCCCCAGACCGAATGCGACCGGCAGCCACGGCAGCAATCGCCCGGGGCCGGTTTCGGCGATAGCCCAGTCGCGGAGCCGTTCGGCAATAGCCCGGCCGAGGTCAGGCCATCGGCTCGCGGAGGCAACCGCGCGGCGGCGCGCCTCCTCGTCCCACGTCGCGATGCGGCCGCGGCTGCCGCGGCCACCAGTGCCCCAATCCGACATACGCCACGCGCCCGAACGCGGTCACCACCGGCCGCGGTCCTGCCGGGAGCGCGCGCCGGAGGGTCAGCCCTTGCCGACCTCTTTGGCGAAGGTATCACGCAATCCGACCGTGCGGTTGAACACCGGACGGTCCGCGGTCGAATCCGGATCGCGGACGAAATAGCCCTGCCGCTCGAACTGCACCGGCTCGGCTGCATTGGAGGCCTCGGCCAGCGCCCGCTCGACGCGGGCGTCGCTCAGCACTTCGAGCGAGTTCGGATTGAGGTCCTTGGTGAAGCCCTCGCCGCCGGTCGGATCGGGCTTGGCGAACAGCGGATTGTAGATCCGCACCTCGGCGGGCTTGGAATCCGCGGCCGACACCCAGTGGATGGTCGCCTTCACCTTGCGGCCGTCCGGCGCGTTGCCGCCGCGGGTCGCCGGATCGTAAGTGCAGCGCAGCTCCACGACGTCGCCCTTGTCGTTCTTCACCGCCTCGCGGCAGGTGATGAAATAGGCGTAGCGGAAGCGCACCTCGGCGCCGGGAGACAGTCGGAAGAACTTCTTCGGCGGGTTCTCCATGAAGTCGTCCTGCTCGATATAGAGCTCGCGGCCGAACTTGATCTTGCGCGAGCCGGCCGCCGGATCGTCCGGGTGATTGACGGCTTCGAGCTCCTCGGTCTGGCCTTCCGGATAGTTCTCGATCACGAGCTTGAGCGGGCGGAGCACCGCCATGCGCCGCAGCGCCGACTTGTTCAGCGCCTCGCGGATCGAGAAATCGAGCACGCCCGCATCGACCACGCTGTTGGCCTTGGCAACGCCGATCCGCTTGACGAAATCGCGCAGCGCTGCGGGCGGCACGCCGCGGCGGCGCAGCCCCGCGAGCGTCGGCATCCGCGGGTCGTCCCAGCCTTTGACATGGTTGTCACGAACCAGCGTGGTCAGCACGCGCTTCGACAGCACCGTGTAGGTCAGGTTCAGCCGGGCCATCTCGTACTGCCGCGGCTTCGAGGGCACCGGCAGGTTGTCGAGAAACCACTCGTAGAGCGGCCGGTGATCCTCGAACTCCAGCGTGCAGATCGAGTGGGTGATGCCCTCGATCGCATCGGACTGCCCGTGGGCGAAATCAT
>CAKZHN010000443.1 GCA_936924235.1 uncultured Rhodoplanes sp.
GGCACAAAGAGCCCGGTCGGGCGGAACAGAAGGGTGAGGATCAGCACGACGAAGGAGACGATGACGGCCTGGGCCGGGCTCACCCAGATCGCCGCATAGGCTTCGAGCAGGCTGATGAAGATCGCGGCCGCGATCGAGCCGCCGAGATTGCCCATGCCGCCGACCACGACGACGATGAAGGCCTTCAGCACCCAGTCGAGGCCCATGGTGTGGTTGACGCCGACCAGCGGGCCGAAGAGGACGCCACTCGCCGCCGCCATGCCGGCGCCGATCGCGAAGGCCGCCGTGTAGACCAAGGGCACCGGAATGCCCATGGCCTGCGCCATGACGCGGTCCTGCGTGGTGGCGCGGATCCAGATGCCGTATTTGCCGTATTTCAGGAACGCCCAGAAGGAGCCGAGGATGGCGGCCGAGAGGCCGGCGATCATCAGCCGGTACCACGGATATTCCAGATAGAAGAGATGGAAGCTGCCGGTGTAAGGCTCGCTGATCTTGCGCGCCACCGGGCCGAACTGCCACAGCGCGTAGTTCTGCAGGATGAGCGACATGCCGAAGGTGGCGAGGATCGTGGTCAGCGGATCGCGGCCGATCAGCGGACGCAGCGTGACGATCTGCATCGCAGCGCCGAACACCCCGACGATCAGGGTGGCGAGAATGAGCGCGAGCCAGAAGCTGCCCGTGAGCGAGCCGACGAGCACGCCCATGTAGGCGCCGAGCATGAACAGCTCGCCATGGGCGAAGTTCACCACGTCCATGATGCCGAAGATCAGCGTCAAGCCCGACGCGATCAGCGCGAGGATCATGCCGGTGACGATGCCGTTCAGGGTCTGGATCAGTATCAGCTCGATCGGGAAGTTCTGAAAGAAGGCCAGCACCGATGCCATGCTAGACTCCCAGATACTGCTTGATGACGGGATCGTCGATCTTGAGCTCGGACGACACCGCCTGATGGCGGATCGTGCCCTTCTCCATGATGTAGACGCGCTGGCTCGCGGCGAGCGTCAGCGGCACGTTCTGCTCGACCAGGAGGATCGCGACGCCTTCGTTATGCAGCGCATCGATGATCTGGTGGATCTGCGACACCATGCGCGGCATCAGCCCTTCGGTTGGCTCGTCGAGCAGGATGATCTTGGGCTCGAGCATCATGGCGCGCGCGATCGCGAGCATCTGCTGCTCGCCGCCCGACAGCGTGCCACCGGCCTGGTTGCGCCGCTCGCCAAGCACCGGAAAATAGGCGAACACCTTGTCGAGCAGCTCCTGCTTCCGCGCCTCGGTGACGCCGGGACGGTCGAAGCCGGTGCGGAGATTTTCCATCACGGTGAGCAGGCGGAAGACGCGGCGATCCTCCGGCACGTAGGCGATGCCCATGTTGGCGAGCTTGTGCGCCGGAAGCGCGGTGACCGCTTGGCCATTGAGCAGCACCCGGCCCTGCCGGGCGCGCACGAGGCCCATGATGGTTTTCAGCGTCGTGCTCTTGCCGACGCCGTTGCGGCCCATCAGGCCCACGACCTCGCCGGGCCCGACCGTGAGCGAGACGCCGTGCAGGATATGGCTCTTGCCATAATAGGTGTGCAGGTCCTCGACCGTGACCAGAGGCGCTGCGGTTGGGGCGGAGGCGCTCATGTCTTGAGATAGACCTCCAGCACCCGCGCATTGCTTTGAATTTCGGCCGGCGGCCCCTCGGCGAGGATTTCGCCGTGGTGAAACACGCTGATGCGATCGGCGAGCCCCATCACGAGCTGCATGTCGTGCTCGACGATCAGGATGGTGAGGTCCTTGGCGATCCTTCGCACCAGCTGGATGGTATCTTGCGTTTCGGCCGCGCTCATGCCGGCGGTCGGCTCGTCGAGGCAGAGAAGCTGCGGCTCGGTCGCAAGCGCGATGCCGATCTCGAGGTTGCGCTGCTCGCCATGCGACAGGTTCGAGGCAAGCTCGTCGGCCTTGGCGGCAAGTCCGACCGCGGCTAAAGCGGCTTCGGCCTTCTCGATGATGTCGCCGAAGCTCCGGTAGTGGCGGAACATGCTCCAGCCGTGGCGGCGCGACTGCGCGGCGATGCGGACGTTTTCCAGCACGGTGGCGTTCGGCAGGATGTTGGTGATCTGGTATGAGCGCGCGATGCCCGATCGCGAAATGAGATTGGGCGGCTGGCCGGTGATGTCATTGCCGTCGAGCAGGATGCGGCCCGAGGTCGGGCGCAGCACGCCGGTGACGCAATTGAAGAACGTGCTCTTGCCCGCGCCGTTCGGCCCGATGATGGCGCGGATCTCGCCGCGCTTGATCTCGAGATTGATCTTGTTGAGCGCGGTAAGCCCGCCAAAGCGGATCGTCAGTCCCTCGGTGCGAAGCACGGGACCCGTCTCGCCTCCCAGGCTCGCGGCCGGGGAGGCGTTATCGGCGGACACTGCGGTCTGCACTTAAGAGAACTGGCAGGCCGGCGGGAAGATCGTCTTGTCCTTCTCGATCACCTCGAGGATCTTGTAGGTCCCTCCCCGGCACTCGGTGATGAACTGGCGCAGGAAGGCCTGATGGTCCTCCTTGCGGAGCGTCTTGTCGCCCTGCGGGAAGTCATCGCCTTCCTTCATCTCCAGACCTTCGAGCGCGGCAATCAGCTTGTCGGTGTCCTTTCGGCTTTGGAACTTCGATTTCTCCATGCCGATCTTGAGCGCGTTCATGGCCTCGTAGTTGGACTGCGTGTAGCGATCCGGGTCCGGCTTGGACGAGTCGATCTTGGCAAGCCGCACCTTGGCGTCGTCGAAGAACCGGTGATTGGCCGGCGTATTGAGCACGCCTTCGAACACCGGGACGTAGCGCTCGATGCCGATGAAGCCGTCGATCTTGTTGCCGAGACCCGGAAGGTTGGTCGATTCCGCGATCGCGCCGTCGCCGGCCCATTTGTACTTCTTGGTGAGGCCCAGATCGTAGGCCTGGTTGCCGATGGTCACGCCATCCTTGCCGAAAAAGATGCCGAACAGACCATCGATGTCGCCGCTGATCTTCGACAGGAACGGCGTCATGTCGGCGGTGCCGATCGGAATGCCGGTGGTGCCGGTGACCTGTCCGCCGGCCTTCTTGATTTCCTGAACGTAGGCGTCGCGGGTGGACTGGCCCCACGAGTAGTCCGCGTAGGCGATATGCCATTTCTTGCCGAGCTTGTTGACCATGAAGGGCGCGAACGCCACCGCCTGCGACGGCGCATAGTCATGAACGCGGAAGCTGAAGCGGTTGCACTTGGTCGTGGTCAGCGTGGTGTCGAGACACACGCTGATCATGTTGACGACCTTGGTCTCCTCGAACACCGGCATACAGGCCAAGCAGATGTTCGACAGGAAGCCGCCGACGTGAGCGTCGATGTTGTCTTCCTCGAGCAGCTTTTCCATCTTACGGCGGCCGACGTCGGGCTTGGACTCGTCGTCGGCGACCACGATTTCGACCGGCCGGCCGTTGATGCCCCCCGCCTTGTTGATGCGATCCACCGCCATCTGCAAACCGACCAGCGCAGTCTTGCCGCCGGGCGCGGCAGGGCCCGACAGCGGCTGCAGCGAGCCGATCTTGTAAGGTTTGGCCTGACCGAAGGCGGCCTGCCAGGGCGCCGGCACCAGCATGGTGGCGCCGAGCGCGCCGGCTGCTGCGCCGTAGCCGAGAACGCGGCGGCGCGTGGTCTTGCCGCGATACCAGAAATCGTCATCCCGAATGTCGTCAGCCATGGTGGTTCCCTCTCTGTTGTGCGCGGTGATGCGCGTGCGCCACCGTTGACCGGCGGCTGCCTGTTTGAATTTAGCCAATGGCTGAACAGCGGTGCGCCCGCAAAGAACCTCCTGATGCCCCCTACGAACTGCGCACCGCGTCCGCCATCAGCGTCCTTCGGAGGTAGACTGCCACCAATTTGCAGGGCTGCCAACGGCCTGCGCCTGCAGCAAAATGCGGCAAATGGGCTTGACGCGTGATAGGTTCGTTCGAACCGACTTGAGCCTTGGAGCCGCCATGCCGACCTCTGCCGCGCAACGCAAACCCACAAGCTTTCCGCCGACCGGGGTCGCGGCCCGCCGCGCCATCCGCAGCGGCGAATGGACCGGGCCGACATCGGGCATGGCGCCGGGCTATGTGCAGGGCAATCTCGCGATCCTGCCGGCCAGCGTCGCCTCCGACTTCATGCGCTTCTGCCAGCTCAATCCGAAGCCCTGCCCGCTGCTCGCAGCCGGCGCGCCTGGCGATCCGCATCTGCCGTCGCTCGGCGAGGACCTCGACATCCGCACGGACCTCTGCCGCTACAAGGTATTCCGCAACGGCGAGCTGATCGACGAGCCGACCGACCTCGCGAAGCACTGGCGCGATGACCTCGTGATCTTCGCGCTCGGCTGTTCGTTTTCATTTGAGGACGCGCTGATGCAGGACGGTATCGAGCTGCGCCACATCAGCAACGGCACCACGGTGCCGATGTATCGCACCAACGTGCCGACCACGGCGGCCGGCCCGTTTCACGGCCCGCTGGTGGTGTCGATGCGGCCGCTGAAGCCCGCCGACGCGATCCGCGCCGTGCAGATCACCACACGCTTTCCGGCGGTTCACGGCGCGCCGGTGCATCTCGGCATGCCGGAGCTGATCGGCATCAAGGACATCATGAAGCCCGAATGGGGCGACCCGCCACAGATGAACGCGGACGAGATGCCGGTGTTCTGGGCCTGCGGCGTGACGCCGCAATCGGTGGTCGCGACCGTGAAGCCGGAGTTCTGCATCACGCATTATCCGGGATGCATGCTGGTGACGGACCGGAAGAACTCCGAATTTGCGATTATGTAGTCGGGCTTCGGTGGGACCGAGCAACGCGCCGCGGACTACCTCCACCTCATCCTGAGGAGCGTCCGTAGGACCGCGTCTCGAAGGACGAGATGGCCCGGTCAGTGGCGGCCCCACCCTTCGAGACGCGTTGCTGCGCAACGCTCCTCAGGATGAGGCCGGGCGAGAACGTCAAACGACGCTCTACAAAAAGTGCTGCGGGATCTCCGTCCACTTTTCCCGGCCGCGATAGTACAGCGGCTTCTTCTTATGCTTCGCCATGTAGGCTTTGTACTTCTCGCGCTCCCGCCGCACACGCTTCTTTGAACGCGTGATCTTCCGGTGCGGCAGATCGATCAGCATGTTCTCCACGGCCCAGACGTTCCGCTTCGACAATCGCCAGTCGTAATTGCCCATAACGTCGAGATGCACCACCGAATAGCCTTTGATGCAGCCGGTGTAGTCGATGTAGGGGTCGCAATAGCTCTCGGCGAGCGCGCGCGGCGAGCGGAACACCGGCTTACGGCCATGCAGGCCGGGATCGCGGGAGCGCGCCACCGAGCCCCAGCGGCCGCGGTGCTTGTAGACGAAGATCACATGGTCGAGCAGGTCGATGGATTCCAGCCCCATCAACAGCGGCGGGTAGCCGTGCTGCTCCATCACGCAGGCCGCAAATAAGGCTGCCTCCAGACAGTGCGCCTTGCCCTTTTTCACGACGCCCCGGAACCCCCGCAGCGTGTCGCCGTTGGGTTCAGTGTTGTAGGGCAGCCGATTTATGAACCGCTGTACATCTTGCGGGCTACGCAGCCTGCGAATGAGGCGCAGCTCTTTCGGCGTGAACCGAACAGACTGGTGTTGCGACTTTCCAATATCCATGTGAATTGAATCAGGCGGCAATATCGTCTCACCAGTAACGCGCGTAAGAATCAACCATGAGAATCAAGCTTCCCCGGCTCTTTGTTTCCCCCGGCTTGGGTCTCGCCCCCCTCGCCCTCTGCGCGGCCTTGGCCAGCGGCCAAACCAGCGCCCAAGCCGCGGATTGCCCCGGCCACCCCGACGCCATCGGCACCAGCCGCACTCTCGTCGTCGATCCGGCGGACCACCGCAAGATCGGCACGATGAGCTATTCCGAGACGCTGCCGCTGGCCGATCACGAGGTTGTGCTGACCTTCGACGACGGCCCGCTGGCGCCCTACACCAACCGGGTGCTGGACATCCTGGACGCCGAATGCGTCAAGGCGACCTATTTCATCGTGGGTGTGATGGCCAAGTCGAGTCCCGAACTGGTACGGCGCATCGCCGAGCGCGGCCACACCATCGGCACCCACAGCATGAGCCATCCGATCCGGTTCAGGCGGCTCAGCGCCGACGCCGGCATCGCCCAGTTTGACAACGGCATCGATGCCACCGCGGCGGCACTCGGAGACCAAGGCAAGCTCGCGCCGTTCTTCCGCTTCCCGGGCTTCGGCAACACCGCGCCGGTCGAGACCTACGCGGCGTCGAAGGGCGTGATGATCTGGGGCGCCGACATGCCGGCCGACGACTGGCGCAAGATCAGCGCCAAGGAGGTCGCCAAGCGCGCGATCCAGCGGATCGAAGCCAAGGGCAAGGGCGTCCTGCTGCTGCACGACATCCACGAGCGCACCGTGGAAGCCCTGCCGGTGATCCTGAAGGAGCTGAAGGAGCGCGGCTACCGCATCGTGCATGTGGTGCCGGCGGACGCCGAGCATCCCGCCACCCCGACGGTGGCGAGCGACTGGCAGATGCATTCGCGGCCGAAACCCGCGCAGGTCGCGGCGCTGCCGAAGGCCGGTGTGAGCGATGTGTCCGGCTCGGGCGCCGGCGAGGCGATACAGGAGAAGTCGGCGGACAGCCTCAAGCCGGACAAGTCGCGGCACCACGGGCGGCATTACGTCGTGACGGAGCGGCACAAGCAGTCGCATCGGCGCCGCACCGTCGATATGTGGCGCGGCAAGTATCCCGCGGCGGACCGCCACGCTTCGCGCTGACGAACGTCTCCACGTTTACGACTGGCTTTGCGACTGGCTCTGCCCGGGCTTGAACGGGCAGCTCACCCGGACCGTCACGTCGAGTTCCTCGCCGCCGCCGCCATAGCGCGCGCCGCGGGTCGGCGCTGCGCCGAGGTAGTCGAGACCGACGGCGACGCGGATATGCGCGTCGGTCGTACAGATTCCATTCGCGGCGTCGAACGCCACCCAGCCGAGATCGGGCACGAAGGCCTCGGCCCAGGCATGGGCGGCCTCCTGCACCACCGCGCCATCGGCGCGAAAGAAATGCCCGCCGATATAGCGCGCCGGGATGGCGAGGCTGCGCGCCGCCGAAATGAAGACATGCGTGAAGTCCTGGCAGACGCCGCGCTTCAGCGCGAAGACCTCGGCCGCCGTGGTGGCCGGCGTGGTCGGACTCTTGTCGTCGTATTCGACGGTGTCGTGAATGCGTTCGAGCAGCCTATGTAAGATCGAAAGCGCGCTGCCGTCGGCGGCCGCCGCACGCGCCTCCTCGGCGAAGTCGCAGATCGCCGGATCAGCGTGGGTCAGCGGAGTTTCACGGAGATAGAGGCTCTCGGGAAAGCGCTCCACCACGCCGCGCACCACCCCGTTGGAGTCCTGGGTGTCGACCTCGCCTTCCGCCAGAACTCTCAGCTCTGACACCGGACCATCGACATCGAAGACGTGGGTGATGTTGCCGAAGGCATCCTCGTGCTGGTCGACCCGGCAGTTCTCCGACACGTCAATGCGCCAATCGACCACGTATTGGCTTTCGTGGTTGCGCGGCGTGAGCCGCAACGTCTGGATGACGCCGCGCGCCGGCTGGCCGTAGCGATAGATGGTTTCGTGGGACACCTGGATGCGCATGAGCGCCCAACAATCGAAAACCGCAGCTTCCGGGTCAAGCCTACGATCTAAGCCGTCGATGCTTGGTTAGGCAGGCGCACCAGTCGGCAGGCACACCTGGAAACAGCTCGGATAGTCGGTTTTCGGCGCAACCACCGCCTCGCCGCCATGAAGCCGCGCGATCTGCTGGACCAGGGCCAGACCCAGGCCGGCGCCCTCGGTGTCGCCGGCGAGGCGATAGAACGGTGTGAAGACTTTCTCCCGCTCGGCCTCGGGCACGCCCTTGCCGCCGTCCATCACCTCGACCACCGCCTGGTCCTTCTCACTGCGGACCGAGACGCGGACCGGAGGCGCGCCGTGCCGCCGCGCGTTGTCCAGCAGGTTGCGGATCATGCGGCTCAAGAGCCGCCGGTCGCCTCGGACCACCGCGGTACTGCCGCCGACCGCACAGTCGTCGTAGCGCGCCCCCTCTTCCGCAGCGACCGCCAGCAGATCGACGGTCTCTTCGAGCTGCGGCTTCTGGATCGCGCCAAGCCGGCTCGCCAGCAGGATCTCGTCGATCATCTGGTCGAGCTCGGCGATGTTGCGCTCGAGCTCCGGCTTGTAGGACGGATCATGCTGCAGCAGGTCGATGCCGAGGCGGATGCGCGACAACGGCGTGCGCAGCTCGTGCGACGCATTGGCCAGCAGCATGCGATGCGACTTCATCAGGTCTTCGATGCGCTCGGCGGAGCGGTTGAAGCTTTCGGCGAGGCGCGCCACCTCGTCCTTGCCCTCGACATCGACGCGCGCGGCGAGATTGCCGGCGCCGAGCTTCTCGACGCCGACCTGAAGCCGCTCCAGCCGCCGCGTCAGCCCGCGCACGAACGGGTACGCGCAAACCGCAACGGCGAGCGCGATGCCGCCCAGCACCAGCATCAAGCCGACCAGCGGATTGCGATGCCGCGGCAGCGCCCGCACCACCAGGCGCCGGTCATCCGGCAACCGGAATGCCCAGGCAGGTCCGCCCGGCCCGCGCAGCCATTCGCCCTCGGTGTTGGGCGGCGGCGGCGGCAGCGGCCGGCCGAAGGCCGCGATCAGCTCGCCGTCCGCCGTGTAGAGCGCAAGATCGCTGCGGAAGCGCTGCGCCAAGTGGGCGATGACGCGCTGCTGCTCGGGCCGCGGCGCGGTGGACGGCGGCAGCGCCAGGCTTGCGATCTCGCCCGCGACCTCGAACACCTGCGCGCCTGGCGGTGCGCCG
>CAKZHN010000444.1 GCA_936924235.1 uncultured Rhodoplanes sp.
GAGCGTGCCAGGACGGTCTCACCGCCGCTACTTGCTGGCCTAACGGCTGCCTTCACCGCCCTGCTCTCGGACCCGGCCGTGGCTGCATCCGCGACCGGCACCTATTCGGCCCAGCCCATCTACCTGTTCGGCATCCCGGTCGATTTCATTCTGTTCGGCCTGACGCTGCTGGGAGTCGCGGTATTCCATCACAAGACGCTCGAGGTCGCGCTGGGCGGCCTTGCAGCGGTCACGCTCTACAAGCTCATCTTCACCGGCTTCCGTCAGGGCGAAGGCCTGGGCGGTCTCACGCTGCAGCTTCACCACGAGTGGGTCATCCTCGCCAATCTGTTCCTGCTGCTGATGGGTTTCGCCATCCTGTCGCGCCATTTCGAGAACAGCCGGATCCCCGACGAGATGCCGGCGTTCCTGCCGGACGGCTGGAGCGGAGGCCTCGCTCTGCTCGCCATCGTGTTCGTGCTGTCGGGCTTTCTCGACAACATTGCGGCGGCTCTGATCGGCGGCACGATGGCGCGCCACGCATTCAGAGGCAAAGTGCATATCGGTTATCTCGCCGCGCTGGTGGCGGCCGCAAACGCCGGCGGCTCGGGCAGCGTGGTCGGCGACACCACGACGACCATGATGTGGGTCGACGGCATCAGCCCGTTGCATCTGGTCGAGGCTTACGTCGCCGCAGTCGCGGGCTTCCTCATCTATGGGATTCCCGCCTCGCTCATCCAACATCGCCACGCGCCGATCACTAAAGATGCTCCACAGGGCCTACGGATCGAGTGGACCTATGTGGCCATTGTCGCTGCCATCCTGGTCGTCGCCGTTTCGGCCAATGTCATCGCCACTCTCAAATTTCCGGCGGCGCTCGACGCGGTCCCGGTGATCGGCTTGGCGGTGTGGGCCGTCATCCTCGCGGCCTCGCCGGTGCGCCGGCCCGACTGGGCGGTCGTGCCCGAGACGTTCCGAGGCACGATCTTCCTCCTGGCTCTTGTCATCAATGCGTCGTTCATGCCGGTTGAAGAGCTGCCGGCCGCCTCATGGCAGACTGCGCTGGGTCTCGGCTTTCTGTCCGCTGTGTTCGACAACATTCCGCTGACCGCGCTCGCACTCAAGCAAGGCGGCTACGACTGGGGCTTCCTCGCCTTTACGGTCGGCTTCGGCGGCTCGATGACCTGGTTCGGTTCCTCCGCAGGCGTCGCGATTTCCAACATGTTTCCCGAAGCGAAATCCGTCGGCCTCTGGATGCGGCAAGGCTGGTTCGTTGCGGTGTCGTATATCGTGGGCTTCCTCGTCATGTACGCTGTCGTCGGTTGGAGTCCCGACGCGCCTCACGGGCCGACGTGACGTCTTCGATGTCTGCGGCGCCTCAAATCTCGCGTCATCAAAACTTAAGCCGATCATCGGTGTCAGCCGAGAAGTTCCACGTTGCTTTCAATTCAAAAGGATACCCGGTTTATCCGAACGTATAGTTTGATCGAGCGTTCAACTCGGTTGAACTGCGGCAGAAGGGCAAACGTCGCAGTAACTGCGCGCCAATGAGAGTCCGACCGGACCATGACGCGCGCGGAGGCCTTGTTGCTGGCCGGGAGTATTGGAATGAAGGCTTCGCACCGTTGTGCGCTGTGGCAATTGCCGCCTCTGTCCCCACAATCGCTGCCTCCCAAAGACAAAGTTCGGCGACGAGCTGTTGACGACACGCTCGACGCCTGACGTCGTCGCGAAGGAATTGGAAACGGAAATCAGGAAGCTCCGATGAATTTGAGGCATCTCTTGCTCGCTGGCACCAGCGCTCTGACCGTGCTGATCGCGCCAGCATTGGCCCACGCGCAATCGTCGCGTTTCGACACGGTCGTCAACGCCCCGTTCAAAGGTGATTTTCCGACGCCGGAAGCGGTCGATCTGCTGACCGACGAGCTCTACTTCCAGCGTGCTGTCCAGGTTTATCTCTGGTCGCTCCCCGCCGTGAACATGTGGGCGATGAAAGAGGGCTCCGAGAAGGTCTACGGCGCCGGCTACAACGTGCTGCCAGTCTGGAAGGAGCGCTTGAACGCGCGGACCAAGGTCACCACGCCGAACTCCGACTGCCTTTATGCGATGGGCTACGTCAACATCGCAAAGGAGCCAATTGTTGTCGAGGTGCCGCCCAACAACCAGGGAATTCTCGACGATTTCTATCAGCGCCCGCTCACTGGGCCTACGGTCAAAGGCAAGACCCTCACGGGCGACTTCGGGTTTGCAGGCCCCGATGGCGGAAAGGGCGGCAAATATCTGATCGTGCCCTGGGACTACAAGGGGCCGGAGCCGAAGGGCTATTACGTTTATCGCTCTCGGACCAACAATGTGTTCGTGTTCTACCGCGGCTTCTTCTCGGATCCCAAGGATCTCAAGGGCGCCAATCAACTGATCGCCAGCACGCGCATCTACCCCTACGGCAAGCGCGACACGGCCGCCGCGATGAAATTTCCTGATGGCTCCGAGACCCCGGCCAATATGCTGTTTCCCGCCGACGGCACCTATTTCGACATGCTGGCGCGCTTCGTCGCCGACGAGACGGTCGATCAGGCCGACATGGACTGGCGCGGCATGATGGCCGCGATCGGCATTCAAAAGGGCAAAGCCTTCGAGCCCACTGCGCATCAGCGAGAGCTGCTCGACAAGGCCGCCAAAGCCGCCTTCAAGATGAGCAAGCTGGAGATTTGGAATGGTCTGCGCACCCAACCGGGCGGGCAATATTATCCAGATCGCAAATGGGTGAACGTCTTCGCGGGACAAAATCCCGTGTTTCAGTCGAATCCAACCTTCACCAATCTGGTTCAGCGCATCGCCTACTTCACGTCCGCCTATGCCACCAGTCCCGGCATGGTCGTGGACCTTGTCGAGAAGGGAGCCAAATATCCGTCAACGTGGCTGGATTCGGATGGCAATTATCTCGAAGGCGGCAACACCTATCAGCTTCATCTTCCGCCGGATGTTCCGGCCGCAAACTTCTGGTCAGTGACCGTTTACGACGCGGTCCATGCCTCGGGCCTGGAAAACGGACAACCGCTGCCATCGCTCAACTCGATGGACAAACCTGCGCAGAACTCCGACGGCTCATACGACCTCTACTTCGGCCCGAAGGCTCCGACGGGAAAGGAAGCAAACTGGGTCGCGACCGTCCCTGGCGCGGGCTATTTCATCCTTCTTCGCCTCTACAGCCCGAGGGAAGCCTTCTTCAAGCAGACTTGGAAGCCCGACGATGTGAAGCGGATCGCGAACTAGCGTCCTTTTGCAAATTCCGGAGCATTCCATGAATCGTCGACAATTCTTCGTGCCAACTGCAGCGGGTGCGTTTGCATCCACCTTGGCGGCATCGCAATTCGATCTCGGATTCGTTGCGCAAGCATCAGCCCGGGACGGGCAAGAGCCGCTTGGCGGCCAGCCGCCCAAAGGCTCGAAATCGTCAATCAAGGACTTCGACTATCAGATCAAATACCAGCGCGCGTTCGAGGCGGTGCTGTGGAACATGCCGGCGATTGCGATCTATTCATTCCGCCGCGCCGCGTTCAGCGATCTCGGCATGAAGGACAACGATATCATCGCCTGTTCGGCGACAGCGACGCCAAAAATCGAGGCGATTACGGCCAATAGCTCCACGCCCTATATCTGCGCTTACACCGACTTGCAAAAGGGGCCGGCTGTTCTGGAACTGCCGGTCGCCGGACCGGACGGCAGTCTCTACGGACAAGTGGTCGATGCGTGGCAGTTCACGATTGCCGATGTCGGCCCCTCCGGTGTCGATCAGGGCAAGGGCGGGAAGCTCTTGTTCACCCCGCCTGGCTACAAGGAGGCGATCCCGGACGGCTACATTCACGTACCATCGCCGAACTATCGCATCGCGCTTGCCTTCCGCTCGATCGTCGCGCCCGGAAAGACTCCGGCGGATGCCTACGCCTACTCGAAGCGGCTGCGAATGTATTACCTCAGCGAGGCAGGAAATCCACCGCAGCAGAAGTTCGTCGATCCGATCGATCAGCGCTATCCGCGCTACCCCACGCTGCCGTTCTACGATGAGCGGCACTTCGATGACATGTACGCGATCATCAGCGTCGAACCGGTCCGGGAGCACGACAAGGTCATGACCGGGATGCTGAAGTCGCTCGGCATCGAGAAAGGCAAGCCGTTTGCACCGGACGCAACCACAAAGCGCGCGATGCGTCAGGCCGTGATCGATGCCTGGTTCTACCTCCAGCATTGGTTCGACAACATGCCGGCCTCGATGCGCTATTGGCCGGACCGGCACTACGCTTCATTGCTGCAGGCAGACGCCAACAAGACGTTCTCGTTCATCTACGACGACTATATCGACCTCATTCCGCGCGCCGCCGAGTATTTCTGGTGCACCTACATGCCAAAGGTGCTGAGCGACACGCCGGCCACGCAGTACATGATGGCGATGGCCGACAAGAACGGCGATCTGCTCAAAGCCGGCAAGCTTTACAAGCTCGACGTACCCGCCGAGATGCCCGTGAAGCAATTCTGGGCGCTGACCGTCTATGACCGCGCCACCAACGCTTTCATTTACAGCGACCTCAATCGCACGACGCTGTCGTCGTACGACCTCGACAAGATGAAGAAGAACGCCGACGGCGGCGTGACCCTCTACGTCGGACCGAAAGCGCCCAAGGGGCTGGACTCAAACTGGATACCGACGGCCGGGAAACGGCCGCTGCCAGCGATGCGCTTCTACGGCCCGACAGAAGCGTTCAACAACAAGACCTTCAAGCTGCCGGACTTCGAGTTGATGGGCTGAGCTGCGCGGTGCACTCAAAGGAGCACTCGATGGATTTCAAGCTTCAGGCGTTCGGGCCGTTCCTGCACTGGCTGACGCTCATCGTGCTTTGCATCGTGCCCGTGGTGGCGGCTTATGTGATCTATCGTCTCGGGAGACTGCCCGGCGCGATCGCACGAGCCCGCAACCATCCACAGGCCGACGCCGTCAGCATCTGCGGCTGGATGGGCATCATCACGCTGGTGCTGTGGCCGCTCGCCTTGGTGTGGGCCTATCTCGAACCCAGCAAACCCCTGGCCGGCGGCCCAGCCGCAGACGCCGGGAGCGCGGCTCTGATCGACAAGCTGCACGAGGCGCGACAGCGGCTTGCAGCGCTCGAAGCCCGGCTGCCGCAACAGCGCACGGTTGCCGGAGGCTGACATGTTCTGGGCCATCGTAAGCTCCATCTTCGTCATCTACCTCTACCGCAAGCTGAACGCCGAAGCTGTGCCCACGACCGAAGGCGCTCCCGCCGACAGCGTCGAAGCCGAGCTTGCCGCGCTCGATGCGCAGATCGCCGCGCTCGAGAGCAGACTCGCAAGGCCAGGCGCCGGGGAGGCCAAGCCATGATGGCCGCCATTTTCGGAAGCTACGCGTTGCTGATCTGGCTCGTCTTCGCCAAGCTGAAGCTCGTCCGCCTGACACTGCCGCTTGCGATTGTGCTCGCCGCTGTCGGCCCCCTGTTCGCCTTCTACGTCATTTTGTCGATGAACAACTTTCATCCGTCGTCCACGGATGCACGGGTGTTCCAGCGGGTCGTGCAGATCACGCCCCATATCACCGTGCCGGGCCGCGTGCAGAATGTGACGGCGCAAGCCAACACGCCGCTGAAGAAAGGCGAGGTGTTGTTCACGATCGATCCACGGCCGTTCCAGTTCGAGGTCAATCGTCTGGAGGCCGCGCTCGCGGCCGCTGCTCAATTGGTCCCGCAACTGAAGGCGGCTTTGGAGAAAGCTTCGGCGGAAGTCGAACGCACCGGGGCGCAAATGAATCTGGCCAGGGGCGACTTTGACCGGCAGAAAGAATTGTTCGAAAGAGGCGTCGTCGCGCAGGCGGCGCTGGACAAATATCAGCGCAATCTCGAGACCGCCGAACAGGCGGTCACGGAGGCCAAGGCAACCGAAACGAAAGCGCAGCTCGCCTTCCAGTCGAACATCGGCGACGAGAACACCACCGTCGCACAGACACGCCAGCAACTCGAGCAGGCGAAGTATAATCTGGATGAGGCAACCGTCCACGCGCCCTGCGACGGCTACATCACGAACCTGCAGCTCCTGCCCGGCACGATTGTCAGCGCGGCGGCGTCTGTCATGCCGTTCGTCTGCGAGCGCGACGAAAACAACCGCGGCGTCGTGGTCGCGAGCTTCATGCAAGGCCCTTATCTCTCGATCAAGCCGGGCGCCTATGCCGAGGTCGTGTTCCCGATGTATCCGGGCCGGGTGTTTCCGGGAAAGGTGCTCACCACCATCGACCTCGCCGCCGAAGGCCAGCTCACGGCGACCGGCCTGTTCCCCGGCATCGATGCGCCCCACAACGCGCGCTTTGCGGTCCGCATCAAGCTCGACGACAGCGACGACCTTCGACTGCCGGCGGGGACGCAAGGCAGCGCCGCCGTGTTCAGCGGCACCGTGCAGATTGCGGGCGTCATCCGAATGGCCGTGCTGCGGGCCAACAGTTGGATGAACTACCTGTTCTTTACGGGCTGACGCACGGCTGGGGGCATAGGCGATGATCGATCT
The DNA here is from genome assembly GCA_936924235.1 of uncultured Rhodoplanes sp. Classification (GTDB taxonomy): domain Bacteria; phylum Pseudomonadota; class Alphaproteobacteria; order Rhizobiales; family Xanthobacteraceae; genus Z2-YC6860. The sequence goes on from CAKZHN010000444.1 coordinate 6,541, forward strand.
CGACCATCCATTTGTTGTCTTCGTGATCGTGCTCTTCGTGCAGTGGCTCGCAGTCTTCGCGGGCGAACTGGCTGCCACGAGATTTGGCCGTCCGGACGAAGACGAGCGGAGAGACTTCGATCTCGTTCGTGGCGCGACCCTGACGCTGCTTGGCCTCATCATCGGGTTCAGCTTCTCGATGGCGGTCTCGCGCTACGACCAGCGCAAGAATTACGAGGAAGCCGAAGCCAACGCGATCGGCACGGAGTACGTCCGCGTCGATCTGCTGCTTGCGGAGGATGCCGCCCAGGCGCGGCCGTTGCTGCGGCAATACCTGGAGCGGCGTATCGCCTTCTACACGGCCACCGACAGCCGAGAGCTGGCCCGGCTCGATCAGGAGACCACGAAGCTGGAGATGCAGCTCTGGTCAACGATCCTGCGGTCGGCGGATGCGAAACCGACGCCGATCACCGCACTGGCCGTGGCGGGCATGAACGACGTGCTCAACTCGCAAGGCTACACGCAGGCGGCCTGGTGGAACCGCATTCCCGCATCCGCATGGGCGCTCATGGGACTGATCGCGGTCGCTTCCAACTTCATGGTCGGCTACGGCGCGCGCCGCAGGAGCCTCTTCGTTTTTGCCCTGCCGGTCGTCGTGTCGTTTGCATTTCTGCTGATCGCCGATATCGACAGTCCTCGCGGCGGCCTCATTCGCGTCGTGCCACAGAATCTGGTGGCTTTGTCTCAGTCCTTGAAGGCGCCATAGCGTCATTTGGCGCAGATGCTTGCTGCTCGGGACCAAGCTGCCGCCCGCATGGCCAAAAACCCTGATCGATCCATCGATATATTCGATCAAACATAGGGATATCCGATTGAGATCAATCGAAAATCCCGATCAATCCATGTCCCCTGCCGTCTTGATGCTACGGCGCGACGCCTGCACTTCTGGGTTGTTCTAAACAAACAATCTCAGCGGGGCGACGTGGCTGCTTACGAACCGTGGACTGTCGAGCGCGCGCAGGCGCTGATCGCCGGGCTTAAAGGTCAGGACGGTCCGCTGCTGCCGATCCTCCACGCCTTCGTCGAGGAGTTCGGCTATGTCGATGAAGCGGCCGAGCCGCTGATCGCCGAGGCGCTGAACATCTCGCGCGCCGAGGTGCATGGCGTCGTCACCTTCTATCACGACTTTCGACGGAAGCCCGCCGGCCGCCATGTGCTGAAGCTCTGCCGCGCCGAAGCGTGCCAGGCGGCGGGCGGCGATGCGATCGCTGAGCGCGCCGAGCAGCGGCTCGGCATTGCGCTTGGCGGCACCGCTGCCGACGGCAGCGTTACGCTGGAGCCGGTTTATTGTCTCGGGCTGTGCGCCTGTGCGCCGTCGGCGATCCTCGACGGCCGCGTGCATGGCCGGCTCGACGACAAGCGGCTCGATGCGCTGATCGCGAAGACGCAGCGATGAGCCTGCGCGTCTTCATTCCGTGCGATGCGGGCGCGGTCGCGGTCGGCGCCGACGAAGTGACCGGCGCGATGGAGCGAGCGGCGCGCCGCCGCAACGTGGCACTTGAGATCGTGCGCACCGGATCGCGCGGGCTCTATTGGCTCGAGCCGATGGTGGAGGTTGCAACGGCGGCGGGCCGTGTCGCCTATGGACCTGTGACGCCGGACGATGTGCCCTCGCTGATCGACGCCATGCTCGGCAACGGCACGCATCCGCTGAACCAAGGCGCCGCCGACGACATTCCGTGGCTGAAGCGCCAGACCCGGTTGACCTTCGCACGCAGCGGCGTGGTCGATCCGCGCTCGCTCGACGATTACCGGCTGCACAGCGGCTGCCGGGGCCTCGCACAGGCCATTGCGCTCGGCCCGGAAGCCACCATCGAGACCGTGTTCCAGTCCGGCCTGCGCGGCCGCGGCGGCGCGGGCTTCCCGACCGGCATCAAGTGGCGCACCGTTGCGCAAGTGAAGGCGCCGCAGAAGTACATTGTCTGCAACGCCGACGAAGGCGACAGCGGCACCTTCGCCGACCGCATGATCATGGAGGGCGATCCCTTCGTGCTCATCGAGGGCATGGCGATCGCGGGCTTCGCCACCGGCGCCACCAAGGGCACCATCTACATCCGATCGGAATATCCGCACGCCATCGCCACCATGCGCGCCGCCTGCGCGGCGGCTCGCCGCGGCGGGCTGCTGGGCCGGAAGATCGGCGGCTCTTCGCACGACTTCGACATCGAGGTCCGCGCCGGCGCCGGCGCCTATGTCTGCGGCGAGGAGACCTCGCTCCTGGAAAGCATCGAGGGCAAGCGCGGGCTCGTGCGCGCCAAGCCGCCCCTGCCCGCACATCAGGGCCTGTTCG
>CAKZHN010000445.1 GCA_936924235.1 uncultured Rhodoplanes sp.
AAGTTCCTGCCGAAGACCTGATCTGGCAGGACCCGATCCCCGCCGGCACCAAGCTCAGCGATGCCGAGGTGGCGACTTTGGTTGCCGCGGCCAGGCTGTCGGCCCCGGCGCGCTCGCGCCTTGCGCGCGTCTTCCACGCCTACGACATCCGCCGGTTGCGGCTGGACCATTCACGCCTTGGCGACGCGATGCTGTCTGACTATTCCGGCACCCCGTGGCCAGGAGACGGCCACACCCGGCTGTCGTTTGGCCGCTGGCAGCAGATTGAGCTGAACTGCGGGTTGCAAACGTTGAGCGCGAACCGCGAAGCGCTGCACGCCCAGCGCGTGCGCTACGCGGACCGCTGCTTGCTGGACGAGATGCTGACAAGCGTCTGCAAGCCGCTTCCCAATCCCAAGATCGAGCACGGGCAAAGCATCGAGGCCGTGCAAATCAACGCGCTCGAAGGCCGTGGCGAGATGCGCCCGGAGCGCAAGTTCTGCCGCGCGCAGATCGTGCTGTCGGACGGCCCGGCGCTGGAAGACACCAATGCTTGCCTGCCGGTGGCGCACTTCGTGCCGGGCGAGGCCACGCACTTTGTGCTGTCGGTGAGCCGGCTGTCGGACCACGATGGGCGCGGCCGCTGGGAGGCTGTGCTGGAGCGCCTGGAGCGCCGTCAGCAGGTGGTGAGTTTTGTCTCTGGCCCGACATCGACACATGCGCGCGCACGTGTCCACGAGCGGCGTGCCGCTCCTTGGCGGCAATTCCGGACCTCGCATCTTCGGCTATCGCACGACCGCCCGGACAGCGCTCTTGGGTCGCTCACGCAGCGCTCGGTTTTGCACGGCTCCTTGGCCGCCTACAGCGGACAGCGATGGGTAGGTGGATGGTCAAACCAGAGCTGGAGCGAGCGGAGAGAAATAATCGAATCGGAATACTACGCGGAGTAATCAATGGCCATTCTCACCCACTCGGGGCGCGCGGCGCTCGCCGCATCGGTCAAAAATGAAACCCTGCATCTGGCCATCGGGCGAGGCAGGGCTTTTTGGGACACGACGCAAACCGTGACGGCCTCCTTTGCGCCGGATGATCGGCTTGAACTTGGCTTTGCGCACCTTTCCGACGTGGTCGTCAAAAGCCAAGACGGCGCGACGACCTACACATCAGGCACGGACTACACCGTCAACGCAACTACCGGCGTATTGACGCGCATCCATGATGGATCGATTCCAGCAGAATCGACGGTTTCGGTGACGATGACGGTCAACCGGCCGCCAGAGGACGTGGAAGCCACCGCACTAATCGATGAGATCGCGCGGCGCGCTGTGGATGAGGTCTATTTCGTCGAGCCGGACCCGGATGGTGAGATCAGCCTTTCCACCGGACGCTACCGCATCAGCACCACGCCGACGCCGCATCTGTTCATACGCACCAAGTTCGATTTCACCGACGCTGTGGGCGCGACGATCCGCGAGCAGGCGGTGTTCGTTGGCACGCAGACAGACCAAAACCTGCCGGCAGGTCAGCGCTATTTCACGCCAGATCAGCTCATAGATCCCGGTGTGCTGCTATTGATCGAAAACACCCCGCCCATCGTGCGCCAGGCCTCCACCCGCGAGACCTTTGAATTCGTCTTGACCTTCTGAGGTGCCCTACATGCTTGAACGATATTACAACCGTTTCGACCCGGCAAAGCGCTATACGGAGCTGCTGTTTCGTGCCGGCGACGGGCTGCAGTCTGCCGAGCTCAATGAGCTGCAGG
>CAKZHN010000446.1 GCA_936924235.1 uncultured Rhodoplanes sp.
CATCCGGACCGCGTCCAGCCATCGAAGGCAGCACCTCTCGAAGAGGCACGGACGGCTTCCCGAGACGTCCCGGGGCTCTGTCTACGTCCGACAGAGGCGCGGGCGCCACACCCTGCTCCGCCAACTAAGCGTCCCTAGACGACGCCCTCACGTGAGCAAGGCGGCGGGACCTTAAGCGAGGCAGGTGAAACCACAAAATCGCACACCGCTGTTTGCAAGGTCCGTCAACACCGTTGTGGAAGCGACGATGGGTCTTGCGATTTACTGCGCTCTCTCCCGGCCTCATGCTGAGGAGCCCGCCGAAGCGAAGCGCAGGCGGGCGTCTCGAAGCACGAGGCCGCCCGGATGACGCGACAGCGGGCCGCCCCATCCTTCGAGACGCATTGCTTCGCAATGCTCCTCAGGAAGTGGCGGGGCGAAAGGATGAGGCGGGGCGAAGCGCCGAGCGCGTGGCGCCGCAGCGGCCTTACGCGCGGACGAAAAAGCGCTCGGTGATGCCGACCGCGAGCTTCCAGGCGATGACGAACACGACCATGAACAGCCCCATGAACGCAAACAGGCTCCCCGTGTTTGAAAACTTTTCGATAATGGAGCAGATGCCGACCGTGATGGTGTCACCAAGCGCGACCAACACGATGAACACTCCGAGCACCGTCATGTCTCTCTCCCTGGAAGCTTTTGTTGTTCCCCCGTTGGAGATAGCCAACCATCGGACCGCACCCGTGACACCGCGCGAATGGTCGCTGCGGCGATTTGGCCTGCGCACTTTTGCAGCGCCGAGTTCCAATCTGAGCGGACACGCAGGCGCGCAAAATGCCGCATGGCCTGTCGAAGATGCGAGTGCGTCGCCATGTTGAGACACGTTGCGGAGCAGGGATTGAAGCCCCCCTGATTTCCCCTGCTTGCTCCGCGACCGGCCCCGCCTCACCCCTCGAGGCGGGGCCTTTTAATTTGCGCAGTCACCCGCGGTCATCCGCGGTCATCCGATGCGTCAAAACAAGAGCGCGGGCAGGATGCCCTGCCCGCGCTCTTTGTCAGCGGCTTGTCCGCCTACCCGATCACCCTTACTCGATCACCTCGATCACGCGGCGGCTGCCCGGATCGACCACGATCACGTCGTTGTCCTGCCGGTAATAGCGATAGCTCCGCACCGTGGGCACCTCGCGCACCACCGTCTCGGGGAACTCGTCGAGCTCGACCGCGGCCGGCACCTCCTCGTCCACCACGATCTGCCGCGACGGGCCCGAGCCCGTGGTCACGGTGCGCTGCTTCTGCACCGCATACTTCCGGATCTGCTCGCGCTGCTCGCGCGAGAACTGCATCTTGCGCTCGGACCGCGCCGGCGCCGCCGCAGCCGCCCGGCCGCCGCCCTGATACGGCAACACCTCGACGATGTGGTGCGACGACGGCTCGACGATGACGATCCGCTCATCGGTCACGAAGTAGCTGTAACCGCGATACTGCGGCACGATCGACACGATGGTGTCGGGCAGCACCGCGAGGTGCACGCTCGACGGCACCGCGACGCCGACGTTGAGCGCGAAGTTCACCCGCACCGGGCTGACGTTCTGCTGCCGGATGGTGGACGCGATCCGGGTGCGCTGCTCGGTGGTGATCTGCGCCGACTGCCGGGTCTGGCCGGACTGCGTCGACTGCGCGCCGCGCCGTTCGTTGGAAGGCGCCGACTGGGTCGAGCGCTGCGCCGGCTGCCGCTCGTTCTCGGCATTGTTGCGGGCCGGCTGATTGGTCTGCTCACGCTGCGCGTTGGTGTTGTTCTGCTGGGACGGCTGCTGGGCCCGCTGGTTGTTCGGCTCGGCCTGCCGGGGCTCCCGCTGCGCGTTCTGATTGGCCGGCTGCTGTGACGACGGCTGGTTGGCCGCATTGTTGCTGGAGCTGGACGGCGCCGCCTGCGAGCTCTGGCTGGAACTTGGCGTCTGCGACTGCCGCGACGTGCTCGGATTTGAAGTGCTCGGGCTGGCCTCGGGCGCCCGCGACGGCGTCTGCTGCTGCGCCGCCGGCGCGTTGGACTGCTCCCGCTGCTCGCGCTGCGCACCTTCGGCCAGCGCCAGCGTGGTCGACAGCGCCAGCACTGCCGCCGTGCTGAGTAGTGTTGAACGCTTCATTCGCATCTCTCCTCTGTGGTCCGTCTGTCGGGGACGGAAACCAACGTGGGGGAGAAAGCGATGTTCCTGTATTGCCTCGGGAAATGCGGTTGCGCGCGGCAACCATCACCGCAACTTCGATGAGCGGATGTTCAGGGAAGCATGTCGCTTGCGAGGCAATCCACAGCGGAGCGCCGAACGATCAGCCGGTCATTCCGGGGCGCGCCCGCCAGCGCGTTCATACGCGCAAACGCGCTGGCGGCGGCGTCCGGAATGACAGCGGTGCATCCAAACACGCTCGACTCAACTCTCACTGACGACGCAACAGCCGCACTACGCACTGACGGGGACAACTTCCAGACAAGCACTGACGGAGATACTGAACGCTGGGATCTCCGTTACGATCTTCCGCAAGGATTCGGCCTCGTCGCGCATGGACCGCGCAACGAGGCCGATAAACTCTCTACTTCTTCTTGCGGGCCTTCTTCGCCTTCTTCGCCTTCTTGGCTTTCTTCGCCATGTGGATTCCCCTTCAGGTTATGGGGCGCACAGGAGGGCAAGCACGCCCCGGACGAAATCAGTTGGACCGATTCGGTCCGGTCAATCAAAATTTAGTGGGGACAACTGCGTCAGGTTTTCCACCGCAGTGGCGCAAAGGCCCGTCGCGACGGCCTTTGCGAGCGTGCTTAAACCCCTCATTCGCCTCAACAAGCACGCACATCAGGTGCAGAAAAATCTGCCGACGACCCCGTCGTCGATTCGTTGGACTATGACACGCGGCAACATCCGGGAGGCAGACCGCATGATTCTCAAATCCCTCTGCGCAGCTTTCGTCCTGCTTGCTCCGGCGCTCGGCCCCGCATCGGCGGAGGCGCAGGACGCCCCCAGATCGACGGCCACGCCGGCCTTCAAGGGCGCGATCCCCAACATCCCGGGCAAGAGCCTCATCGCTGTCGTGGTCGAGTATCCGCCCGGCGGCAAGTCCCCGAGCCACCATCACGCAGCCTCGGCCTTCATCTACGCCCACGTGCTCGCGGGCGCGGTGCGGAGCCAGGTCGACGACCAGCCGGTCAAGGTCTACCGGGCCGGCGAAGGCTGGTCGGAGAACCCCGGCGCCCATCACCGGGTCAGCGAGAACGCCAGCGCCACCGAGCCTGCGAAGCTCCTGGCGGTGTTCGTGGTGGATTCGAGCGAGAACACACTGACGACACCGGATCCGAGGTGACACGGGCGATTCCGCGCCGCCGCGGGAACGAAGGTTCGGTGTCCGACGTTGTTCCTGCGATGATGTGGAGGCGGCCATGTCCAAAGCCGAAATCGCACTGATCGTCGTCGGAATGATTGCGCTGATGTCGGCGATCGGCTGGCCGTTGCGCACCTGAGCGTCCGGACATTCGCGGGGGGACCGTCCGTTGCGCCCGTCGGGGCAGACATTCACGGAGACGGACCATGCACGGAGACGGACCATGAAAATTACGACGATTGCGCTGGCAGTGGCGGCGGCTTGGCCCGTGATGACTTGGCCCGCGGCGGCCTTCGCGGCAAGCCCGGACCCTGAGGGCGCGGCCGGCTCGACCGCGGGCGTGTACGGCGGCGAGAGCTCTTCGACGACGGCTCAGGATGAGCAGCCCGGCGCGACCCGTTCGACGGACAGCGGCCACAACATCATCCCGAACCCGCCCAGCACAACGGGCGCCGCACCGGGCGCCGCGAGCGGCGATCCCACAAGCGACATGAGCGGCTCGGGCGGCGCCAACACCGGCCAGAAGACAACGGCGACGCCCCGCAACGCAGGCCCGCGGGAGCCCGGCGACATGACGGGCGGCAGCCCTGCCCGCTAGGCTCGATCTCGATTCCTCATTGCGAAAGCCCCGCCTCGGCGGGGCTTTCTTGCGAATCGCGCGTACCGTCTTTGACTGGATCAAAAGGAAATCGGCGAGTCCATTGTGCAGCCGTTAATGGGGGTCGAAATATTTCGCGAGACTCTTCGGGTAGAATCGATCCACCTCTCTTCGCATAGGAGAGAGCCATGATCCGGATGGTCGCCGTTGCACTGCTGGTCGCGAATTTCGCCAACGTGCTTTGCTTGGTTCGTTATTTCTGAGCCGACGCAAACTGAAAACGGCAACGAGGGCCCCAAGGAGTTCCACTTCCGTCAGCGAACCGCCGCGTGGATGGACACGCAATGCCGCACGAGGTTCGGGCTCGCGGCGACGAACTGCTTCAGCGGCGTTTCGATCTCGTAGAAATAGATATTGGCGATGAAGCCGTAGATGCCGGCGTCGACGCTGGTCGGCTTCGCGCCGTGCACGTAGCCGGCGGCCGGGATCATGTTCGCCAGCACCTGAAGGTCCGCAAGCCCCCGGGCGTAGGCCGCATCGGGCTCATAGCGGCCGATGCCCTGATAGTGATAGCGCTGCGCATTGTATTCCTTGGCCTTCAGCAGGCCCTCTTCGGTGAAGTCCGGATGCTCGCGGCGCAGCGCCGCGCTGAACGCCGGCCAGAAGCGCTCATCCTTCCAGCGTGAATAGGACATGACCCAGTAGAGGTCGTCGAGCGTGCGCGCGACCATCACGTTGGCGTCGCGCTGCGCGGCCGTCAGGCCGGCGTCGATGCCGAGGCGATGCTTGCGGATGAGATGCGCGATGATGGTGTCGCTGTCCCCGATCGTCTCGCCGTCATCGGTCAGATAGGGAAGCTGGCCGCGCGGCGCGGCAGAGGCATCGAGGACGTGCTCGTGCGTGAACGGCAGGCCGGCGAGCTTGAGAAACGCGAACACCTTGAGACCGAAGCCGTTGTTGTCGGCCACGCCGAACAACTCGGGCCAAGAATAGAGGGTGATCATCTGGGGTCCTCCCCTCGAGCGTGGCCCGCTACGAGCCGGCCGGATCGGCACTTTATGCGCTTAGGATTTTTCTTCACCTGAGCAGCATGGACGCGACGTCAGCAATGGCCTTCATCACGGCGTCGCGCACGCCGGGATCGTACAGCGTGTGACCGGCGCCCTCGACGACGCGGATTTCGCTCCCGGGCCACCGTGTCGCGACAGCGTGCGCCGTCGCCGGCGGACAGAGGAGGTCGTAGCGGCCTTGCACGATGATACCGGGGATACCGGAAAGCCTGCCGGCGTCTTCGAGAAGCTGGTTCGGCCGCATGAAGCAGTCATTGGCGAAGTAATGCGCTTCCATGAAGGGTGTTGCAGGCAGCGCCTTGCTGGAATTCAACGCTGCGAGGTCGAGCCGCGTGCGTTTCGGCGCGTGCTCCGACAAGATGCGCTCGACGTCGTACCAGGCGCGCGCCGCCGGTCCATGCACGGCCGCATCGTCGGAGAGAATGCGACGCCAATAGGCTTCGAGCGGCCGGTCACGCTCCGCTTCGGGCAGCAGCCCGAGAAAATCTTCATACAGAGCGGGATAGAAGCAGGACAGTCTCTGGCAAAAGCCGGATTCGATCTCCTCGAACGTGCCGAGAAAAGTTGCGCGCAGCACAATCCCGGAGACGCACTGCGGGTGCGCCTGCGCGTAAGCGAGCGCCAGCGTGGCGCCCCAGGAGCCGCCGACCACCATCCAGCGTTCGAAGCCGAATTTTTTGCGGATCGCTTCCATGTCGGCGATCAGATGGGCCGTCGTGTTGCTTTCGCGGCTGCGTTTCGGCCGGCTGCGGCCACAGCCGCGCTGGTCGAACAGCACGGCATGAAAACGCTCGGGATCAAACAGCTTGCGATGATCCGGCTGGCAGCCTGATCCCGGGCCGCCATGGAGATATGCGGCCGGAATGCCGCCTTCGCGGCCGACACTCTCGACATAGAGCTCGTGGCCGTCGCTGACGGGAAGCTGCTCTGACGTCAGCGGCGCAACCGCGCCAGTGGGCCCGGAATCCATGTCAGCCGTCATTTCGCGAACAGGCTGGGCCAGGAGTAACGCGCAATCATCTGGGCTCCTCCGCAAAGAACGAGCCCATCATCGCTTGCAATTGGAACGCCGCAAAGGCGAAGTTTATCGAGATATATTCGGAAATCGCGGCGGCTGGGGGCGGCCGACGACATCGAAGAAGCGTCATCGCTGAGCTTGGCGGACGACATGGCTCAAATTACCAACCGGACATCGGCCCTCTCACGCCGCCTGCTGCTGCAATCGGCGGCCGCGGTCGCGTTGTCTTCCGGATTGTCCGGCCCAACGCGCGCGCAGGCGAAACGCTATCGCCGCCCCAACATCGGCAGCTCTGCGGGAAAGAAGTCGCTCGCCAGCTACAGGAAGGCCATCGCGGCGATGCTGGCGCTGCCGCCGTCGGATGCCCGCAACTGGTATCGTCTCGCGATCGCCCACGCGCTCGACTGTCCGCACGGCAACTGGTGGTTCCTGCCGTGGCATCGCGGATTTCTCGGCTGGTTCGAGCAGATCTGCCGGGAGCTCAGCGGCGACGCGGAATTCGCATTGCCGTTCTGGGACTGGACCGCGGAGCCGCGCATTCCGGCGGACATGTTCGAGGGTGTGCTGACACCGAGCGATTCCGCTTACTTCGACCGCTTCAGCGATTTCAAAGAGCAGTTTGCGCAGGCCGTGGCCAGCCTCGACTGCTGGAAGGTCGTCACGAAATCCGACGGCACGTTCGATTACGCCTCGCCCTATGCGCAGCTCCTGACGCGCGGCTTCCGGACTCCCGCGGACCTCTGGTTCGACATGTTCGAAGATCCCCGCGGCAAGCTGTTTTTCGATCTCGCGCACGCCCGGGGTCCGACCAGGCTGCAACCCGATCTCGACGACAACGCCAAGAAAGCCGTGTCGCTGCCGACGCTGCTCGATGCGCTCGCGCCGAAGGATTTTCTGTCGTTCGCCAGCCCCAAGGCTCTGCAGCACGGCACGATGGCGGGCTTCGGCATCCTGGAAGGGCAGCCGCACAACAACGTGCACCGCTGCATCGGGGGCATTTCCTCGCCGCCGTACGGCGGCGGTTTCATGCAGGCCAATCTCTCTCCGGTCGATCCGATTTTCTGGCTGCACCACGCCAACATCGACCGCATCTGGGATGTCTGGGAGCGCAAGCAGAAGGGCCAGAATTTGCCGAGCCTTCCCGATGGCGCGCCGGCGGAGCCGGGCGACAAGCCGCTGCCGGGCTCCGACTACGCCCAGTGGGCCGGCGAGCCCTTCCTGTTTTTCACCGACGCACACGGCGCCCCGGCCCGAAAGACCACTTGCGGCGACTACGCCGAAATCGGCGAATTCAACTACGACTACGAACCCGGATCAGGTGACGAGGTCGTCTCGATGGCGGCGGCGCCTGCCTCACCCGCCGGCGTGCGCACATTCCTTGCGGAGATCCTGACTTCAGCGGTCAACATGGCGAGGCCGGCGCGGGCCACCGTCAGCATGCCGCATGCCTTGCTCGGTGAGACGTCGAGCCCATCGAGGTTCTTTGCCCGCATCACGGTTGCGTTCAAAGGTCCCATGCATGCGGTCCCGCTTCGATTGAGCGTCGGCCGCGACGTCGGTCCGAGCGCCAATGCGCCAGGATTTGCCGGGATGCTCACGATGTTCGGCCATCACACGATGCAAGGGCCGGTCACCTTCCTGGTTCCGCTGTCGGCCCCGATGCGAACGATGCAGGCCGGGAGAGCGTCGCGCGCCGAAGGATTGCTGCCACTGACGATCGCAATGGGCGATGCCGCCGGGCACATCGAGGGGCATTCGGACTCGGAGGCCGGCGCCGAGATTCTCGCCGTTGCGGTGGAGATGCATTGAGGCGCAGCGAAGGCCGCTGCGCGTAAGGTATGCGGGATTTCGGGAAAGTGGCGCCGCACCAGGGCGTTCTGGTCGGAGTGGCAGGATTTGAACCTGCGACCCCTTCGTCCCGAACGGGTGGGGTCAACCAACGAACCTCGATTTTACAGGCTTTTCCGACGCTCTCCGATACCCCGGATTCACGTCTTGTTCTCTCGTATCTTGTACGAAACTTGTACGGCGAGCCCGGCGGAACGCGATGTGAACACGCTCCGACTTGTCGCGCCGATGATGCCCATAGACGCGCTGCAAAGTCGGGACCGTCATGCCCAACCAGCGGGCAATCTCCGCCTCCTCCAACTCGCCATCTTGCATCAGCCAGGTCGCGACGCTGTGGCGCCAGGTGTGTGGCGTCACGTCATCAGGGAGGCCCGCTGATGCGATCACGGCGTCGTGGGCCTTATGGATGTCAGCTACGGGCTTCCCCTCGAACTCCACGACGTATTTCTGGCCGTTCTTGGCCCAGCGCCGGAGATGGGCGAGCAGCGCCGGCGGGACATAGACCTGCTGACGCCTTTTGTTGGTCGCCTGCTGCTCCTGGGGCAGGCCGAGGAACAAACCGCTCTCCAGGTCGATCCAGGGGCGTCCCTTGGGCCGCTTAGGCTCGATCGAGGTGCTCAGGGCCACAGCCGAGCGGGAGCCCATGTAGCTCTCGAAGACCATGAACCGGGCGATATGCCGGCGGGTGTGCCGGAGCCGCTGACGACGGTCCTTCGTGGCCGCCTCGAACTCGGTTTTGAACTCAGACGTGCCCCATTCGGCGTGGATCCTCGGCCCGTTCCGGTAGGCGTAATACCAGACCTTGTCGCGAGAGCGACTGTGGATCTTGCAAAGGCCCGTGAACTCGTAATCCGAGAACTCCTCGTAGCGCCAGGCGGCCCGGATAGCGGCAGCCGCCTGCTTAACGGTCATCCACTGCTCACGCGGTTTGGCTTTTGCCGGAAGCAGCACCGAGACGATACGGTCATGCCCTCCCCGCCGCCGGTGATGATTGATTGCCGACCGAAAATCCTCGAGCTCGCGGCGCGCGACTTGCGGCGTCGAGCGCTGGTCCCAATACTCCTCGCAGCTATCCCCGTTGACATAGTCGAGGGTGTGCTTGCCCCAGAACTTCTTGAGGTGCTCGATCCGGTCAAGAGTGGCGTCCGAGTTCGGCAGCTTCATCACGACGTCCTTGATGTATTTCGCAAGGACGTCGGGAATGGGAATTTGCGAAGGATCACGCTTCTGCTGGGTGCCGGTCTGAGCCTTGGCTTTGCGCTCGATCAGATATTGCCGAAGCGCTTCCGCCTTTTCGTCCTCGCTTGCGTCAGCACCAAGTCCAGTGCCTGCTCGCTTAGTCCCGTCGAGGACAACCCATCGCGGGCGATGGGTGAGCTTTCCACTGGCGTCATATTGGGCTTCGTAGAACCGAAGCCTTGGACCTTTGGAACGACGCGGCATGCTTGGATCATCCTTTGTACGTCGGCTCTTGTGGTGAGGTACCCTTTGCCAAGCCGATAAGCTTGAAGTTTCCCAGCGCGAATCTTTCGCTTTAAGGTCCCTGCGCGCGCGCCAGGTATGAGGCTCGCAGCAACATCGAGACTGATCAGTTCGTTATCGGTTTCCATGAAGACGACATAGCGAAAACCCTGCGGCTCTACGCCGTCGCATCGCATGCAACATCAGGCACACGTCAAACAGCCACATCAAACGAAACGATAAGTGGCGCTGCAAGGAAAATTATTTCATTATTTCAATTAGTTCGTCAGTTTTGATTGACCTGATGTCTCGTGATCTCGTTGTCGCTAATGCCAATACCGAGCGGCAGTCGAACTATCTTCAGGTCGTTGAACACCACGGACTTGAAATGCTTGAGGCCCGCACCACATCCTTCGGTACGCACCCAGAACGCCGTCACCGGCAGGTGAACGGTCATAGTGGCATTATGCTTTTCCCGGCTGGCGAACACAGGACGCCAGTTATGAGGCAGCCACAGCCGAACGGAAGATTAGTGGGTGCGCTCCCCGGTCCCTTGAGATACGGACGCCATTCGCTGGTTAGCGCCGCTTAGGTCCCAGCGACCCAAGGAAAGGCTCGCAAAAAGACGGGAGCTCTGTGAACTGCCACAACTTCCGCTCGCCGCGATGTCGAAGGAAGGCACGCAGCGAGGCGTCGAGGTTGTCCTCGATAACCGCAAGGCCGCAAGGCCGAGATTCGGAACCGATGGTCAGGTCAAAGGTTGCCACCTGATCGAGCTGGCAAGCTCAAAGTTCCTCACCACTCCTTTCCGAGAAATCTTCCGCTGATCGTCAAAACTGACCGTGCTGCCAGTTTGGCTCTCAGCGGGGAGAAAGACAGCCTTCCGAGGTCGGTCCGGTTGTTGTTTGTTGACGTGTGCCTTCGTCGAGAAGAGTCGCTGCCGGGAGCGTAGCGACCTGGCAGCGGGCGAGCGAAGCGAGCCTATGTCGCATGTGAACAGACGGTAGAATTCGCTACCCTCCTTCCATGGCAAAGAAGAAGATTCGCGATGCCGAGTACTATCGGAAACGATTGGCCAGAGATTTCCCAGCGATCTACGCGGGTTTGTTGGCGAAGAAGTACAAGAGCGTGCATGCCGCCGCGACCGCCGCGGGGTTGAAACGTCTACCCACCGGGTTGGATGCTCTAAAGCGCGCCTGGAAGCGGGCCACCCCGATCGAAAGGGCGGATTTCGACGACTGGGCGAAAGCCGGCGCCAAAACAGTTGCCCGGCCAACGGCGGCAACGTTGCCCATTGCGGACCCATCTGGCCGCCTCCGAGCTGACGTTCAGAAGTTTCTGGCCAACTGGCTGGTGTCGACGAATTCACGTCCGGCCCGCATCATGAAGGAGATGGGTCTTTCGGGCTTCAACGTCACGTTATCGGGCGCCATCCGTCGGGGCGAACCCGTCCGAGAGCACATCGTCAGGGCGTTGGAGCGGTGGCTACCCAAAAATGGATTCAGGTAGCGATCGTGAGATGGTGGCGCTTGCCGGGTAGAGTTTGCTACCTTTGGTGAAGAAACGCTTCCGGCATACTCGAAGTCACCCCTGCGGTTACCTCAGCTCCGACCGCTAGGCTGAGCACACCGTCAAATCAGAGCTGGCGGTACACTCGCCACGGTTTCCCAAAACACAGGTCGGCGGGGTTTCCGAGCCAGAATCGAGTTTGACCTCCTGCGAGACCAAGCCGGCGCACGAAGACCTAGCCGGATCTTGCTATAGACTTGAGTGCAACGAGGGCGAAGAGAGCTCCGGTCGCCGGAAACGTTCTAGTCCCGCAACGATCAGATTAGGGTCGCAGGTAGATGCCCGTGATTGGCGGAGCCGTGGGCGTGAGCGGCATCTCCATCGCCTAGCCGAGATTCGAACCTGCGAGCACCTGACCTCTCGATCAAGGGCAAATGCCCTAAACTGTAAGGGCCAGGTGCTCTACATTGACAATGGCGTCGGACCGTTCATCTGACGCAGCCGCCTACCGACAAGCTTACCGTTCAGATGATCTCAAGGCCGAGACCATCCTAGATGGACTGAGAGCTCATTAGCGAACCATTGCTCAAGCCCGCTCTCGAAAAGCGCATGTGATCCTCATCACACCCCCCGGACCACTTAATTCGCCACTTAATAAAATTAACCACCCGAATTAACCAATCGCCAAATTCTTCAATGATTTCAGGGGGCCTCGGTTAATTAATTCGCCCAAATAAAAAAAGTGGGGTCAAATTAACCACAGAATTAAGCAGTCATAGGTCGGTTCGGAAGCGGCAGGTGCAACGGTCCCATCGGCTTTGATCGACCAACAAATCGCCCGCAGAGGCCGAAACCGATGCGCCGAAAATTGTGTCCCAACTGCTGAGGGACCGTGAGCCGATGGCATACGGAAAAGCCGCACCAATCTTGATTGAATACATATTCTGCGGGGCCACGATAACCTCGACTGGCAACTGCCATGCAGAGCCCGATCCGATCCAGAACGGAGGTCTGACTATGCGGCGGCTTCATGATTTGGGCCGGTCGAGCAATTGTGGGGACGTGCAAGTGTCGGTAGCTGGCGCCCGCGCTTCGTTGCGTCGTCGTAGGGTCACGCGTTCCAACGTTGATCGGTCAGTCTCAACTGCCAGAGCGCAAGTCGGCAGCTATTGCGCCAGCCCATACCCAGGCGCCAGGTCGAAACGCGGCTGCGCCGATGTTATCCGCCACGGGGCATAACCAAGCTCAGCTTCTTTGCCAGAACGGAGCGCATTCTGGATCCGAAGACAGCTTCCATCAGCTTAGATTCGCCACTCACTGACACGAATTAGAATCTACTAAGAAGTAATAACTATTGTCTGTAAGCGGCGAACGGAAGCTCCGGACTAGGGCGATCGCTTCATTCGCCACCATTTCCGGCCCACGGATCGCGTCGTTTTACTCGAGCGTCACTGCCGCTTTCGCAACAGCCGTTCGCCGTGCCTAACTATTCCCACATCGCGCGAGGGAGAGAGCTCACCGGCGCGCCCAAGCATCTCGGCCAGCTCTCAAGTCGTCATGACTGAACGGACCAGCCGGTGACAGGCTGTCGCGCTCTCAGCAGCATTCGATCGTCGAATCACACGCTGGTAGACATGCAACGCAGCGCTTGGCTCGAGCGGCGTACCGATTTCGTCTGCCGCTCTACTTCCCACCGCTCACCACTCGCTTCCCTACTCTCGCGCGCTACATCTATCTCAGCGATGCTGAACGCTGCTCGCTGCACAGCGTTGAGTGTCGTTTTTACCCGCTAAACTTAACGGTCGCTCGCAATCCTCGGCGAGCGACCGTTCTCTTCATCCGCATTCAACAAGGCGACTTCGAGCGGACAGGACTGTGTCCGCCACCATGCTCGAACCTAAGGGATCAAATCGACAATGGCCGACGAGAACGAAAGCAACAAGCCCTCCCCCTCGACGCTGATTAGCGATCATCACGATGTCAAGCAACCAAGCTCAGAAATCATCCTGCCTCAGCAGACCGCGTCCAAGTACATGGCGACCCTCACGGCCAACCTCCTGCGAGTCATCGCCGGAGCTGGCAGCCGCGAGCAAATCATGACCGATCTGCACGGTGCGTTCACGGCATACGTCAAATATGTCGCTTCATCACCGCTCGCAGGCCAACCGGTCTCCGACTACGCGATGTTGAGCCAACTATTTCTGCATACGCATTTCAAGGATAGCCTACCCGAAACGCCGAGGCCGGAAACCGAACAGGAATGGGATCGATGGGTGGCCGAAGGAGACGCTCCCGAGCGCGACTACGAAAGAGAGCACGAGGCAATTCTCTTTAGATTGCGGCTGAGTGTGATCCGAGAACTGGCAGCTGCCATTGCTGGGATTGGTGCTCAGCGGAACAAGCACAAAAACGACATCGAAAGTGCGCTGGATGCGGAGCTCAGAGCGCGCGAAGCACTGCAGCAGGAGCAGCGCGAGCGACGCAATCCGAGCCGCAAAAAAGCCGCGCAGATGGGCGCTGAGAGGCTGGAGCGTCTTCACATAAGAGAACGTACCGAAGCGACCAAACGGGAGAAGCAGGACCAGAACAACATCGAGCACCTAGAATCGCATCACGTCGGTACGCTGCGCGCGGTGGCGACCAAGAACCTGGATGCGGCCGAGAGCTTCTTGCTGGATGTGTTGGGCCGCATGAGGCTGATCAGTCGGCCCAAGGGTGTCAAAACCAAATCGGCATGGGAATTGACCGAATTGGGCCAGCGGGCGCTTGAGTTTCACGACATCAAACCGGCGGAAAGAAAACCTCCGTGAGGCGTAGCAGTGGGCTGTTTGTCGATCGCGATCCCTTGGCGAACTTATCGGTTCGATTTGGAAGATAGGAACCGAGCGCCTTTAAGGTTCTGCAGAACGGTGGGAACGCGCGGGACTGCCGTAGTCGAAGTCCTAGGAAAATCCGTGCCCGCTGAGCCCTGTCGTGCCTGGGTCCGCGAGCCCTCCAAATCCAAGCCTTGGCGGTCGATCGATCATTGCCCGCGAAAGCAAGTATTGCAACCTGCGACCGGACCGTTATGAGCGACCAGTGTTCTCAAGACAAGTCTGAAAAATCAGATGAAACTGACGACGATTGAGGTCGTTTGTTCGTGATCAGTTCGCTCGTTTCGTTGGTGAAACGTTGGTTGTCCTGCGAGTGTTTCAGAAAGTTGGTTCTGTCGAACGCGTGATGATCGACAAGCTCTCGGGCAAGGTCGCCTATGCGGTATCAGCTATGGCGGCTTACGACACCAATCTCGGTGGCTACCTGGTCAACCTTACGAAGGATTAGCTTGAGAAGGCGCCCTGCTACTTGAACGAGAGCGACTGGCAGTGGTCGCGGGCGAACGACCAGAAGATCTACGACTACTACAAGGCAACCCCGTTCTGGGCGGGCTGATATGGCACCAGAAGTGCTATACAGGATGGGCGCGGCGATTCCTTTCGCCGCGCTGATATGGGTACAGTCCGTTATCGGCAACGAACGCGCGCCGCGCAGCTGGCGGGAGACGAGCGGGCTCGGCAGCTCTTTCGGTCCGATGAATAAGCCGCGTCATTCCTTGAGCATTTCGTCGGCCATTTGCTCAAGCGCTTCAGCCTCGCGCAGGAACGACTGGCGCTCCTCCAGGATCGGTGTTCGCGTGGCGCTCTCGCGGCACCATCGAGCCTGCTCGCGAAAGAGCTGGGCGTACTTTTCGTTGGTGGGGTGATTTTTCCGGGACGACATAGGGCCCCGATCAACGAACGACTTCGGCGTTTAGCATTCCCGGGGCCCTTGAGCCCCCCGACATCGCCAATCTACTGCTCAATGGGTGTGGTGCAACAAAAAAGGGTGCGCAAACGAAGGAGCCCGGCGCGCTTGGCTGCCGGGCTCTTCGTCCGCGGTGGTGCCGAGCGGAGGTTGCTTGACCAAGGGCTAAGCCGTTCCGGGAGAGCCGCCGATCCTGTTCCATTAGTGCAGCGTGCGCCGAAACGACGCAGCAGTAAGCCGTTTCGCCGCCGCGCCCCTCATCTCTTCGGCCACGTCCAAAAGGTTTTCCGCGAGCGCGAGAAGTTCAAGCTGAATCCAGGCCGGTTCGCCGTCTGCCATGTCGAGGCACGTTTGCGCGAGGCGGAAATAGTCGGACGCTGTTTGCACAACTTCGCTCCTATCACCCCGGGGTTGGCCGCGACCATCTCCGCATTCGATTTGCAGCAATTCGTGTCGACTGATATCGGGAAGGCTCCTCGCTCGCGCGCTGCTCAAGGACGCGAACTTCCTCGCTCGTCCCTGTCTGCGTTTGTGGCCGCCACGCACATTGCAGCGTGGCGGCCACCACACTGTGTTGCTATTCCACCGCGGCAGGCATACGCGCCACGGTCATGAGCGGCTGTGCTGCTTGGTCAAGCAACTGAGCCGCATTTAGCTCTTCACCGAGAGACATGGTGAGGTACTCCGCGATCGCCGAGAGGTGCAGCTGAAGAGCCAGGTTTCTGGCGGTGGTGTAAGCTGCAACCTCGTAGTGCTCGACGCGCAGGGCGGCACCGATGAGCGCGAGATCGGCCGGTGCGTCGTCCTTCTTCTTGGATTCGTCGATCACCTCTTCGCCTTCTTCGATCAGGCCCGCCATGCCCTTGCAGGGCTTGGCCCGCGTTGGAGCACCCAGCAGTTTCAAACTCTCGTTGAGCCGCTCGACCTGCATGTCGGTCTCCTGGAGGTGCAACTCCATAAGCCGTTGCAGGGTCGTGCCGCGGGCGGCTTCCGCCATTTTGGGCAGCGCTTTTTGCAGCTGCTTCTCCGCATGGAGAATGTCGCGAAGTTGATCGATCAGAAGCTCTTGCAGCGGCCCCTCCTCGCCATCCGCACCCGAGCTGGCCGCATGAATGCTCGGGCCGTCGGTTTGTTCAAGATCTTGGAAGGCAGGAGATTCAACATATTCCCAAGGCGCCCCCTCATTCCAAGGACCACGCGCGTCCACCTCCCCGTGATCGCCCTCGCCGGTTGAGTCATTGAAGAACTGGTCGACGAGCTTGGGCGTGGGTGCGATCAGGCCGATGGTAAAGGGCGGCTTGCCCATGCTCTCCAATGCTGCGGTGAAGGCGCGCATATGGGTGATTTCACGCGTCATCAAAAACTGCAGCGCGTCTTTCGTACCGGCGTCCCGGCAGAAATTGATGAGCCGCTCGTAGACGATCTTGGCGCGCGCTTCGGCGGCGATGTTGCTGCGCAAATCGACATCCAGCTCGCCAGTGATCTTCAGATAATCGGCGGTCCAGGCATTGCCCATGGAGTTGAAGAGATTCACGCCACCGCCACCCGCGATGGCGATAAGCGGATCAGCCTCGGCTTCCTCGCGCACCGACTTCAAGGGCTTGAGATGCATCCGGGCCAAGGTGCCAACGATCTCAAGATGGCTCAGCTCCTCAGTGCCGATATCCATCAAAAGATCCTTGCGGGCGGCATCCTCGCAGTTGAGGCCTTGAACCGAATATTGCATCGCCGCGGCGAGTTCGCCATTCGCGCCGCCGAACTGCTCCAGCAGCATATTGCCGAAGCGGGGATCGGGCTCATCGACGCGGACGGTGTACATGAGCTTTTTGACATGATGATACATTTGAGTTTTTCCGATGTGAGCGAAGTCCCCGCTCAGGCAAATCGCGCAGCGAGAGCCCGTTCCCTCTCAAGCGCAACCTGGCTTGAAAATCCGCGTGCGCGGCCAGCATTGCGACGTCATCGGCGTCACTGGCTAATAAACACAACGTCACTCGATCATTTGAAAGAGTACGTCTCTGCGTGCCGATCTAAACTCGTTGGCACCTCTTGTTCGCTCGGTCACGCAAGCGCGCCCATGCGGATGCATCGCACTAACACCAGTGGTGGGTGATCTAGGTCCAGTGGAACGGGAGGCCCGTCGTCGTGTGCAGCCTTCTCCCATCGGTGCTCAGCTAGGGGAACACGGACCGAAAGCTTCGGTTGAAGGCGTGATGATCACGCATGCAAAGGGTAGCAGCATGAGACGTTTAACAATTACGGCGGCACTTGTTATTGGGCTCACCAGCGTTGCCTTCGCTCAAGGAGGTGGCGGCGGCGGGGGTGGAGGCGGTGGCGGCGGAGCTGGCGGAGCTGGCGGTAGCGCCGCGGGAGCAGGCACTGCAGGTGCTTCTTCGAGCGGCGGCTCGGCTCAGGGCGCGCCGGGCGCAGGCGGAACAAGTCAGACAACGGGCACAAATGGCCGGGGCGTGACTACCAATGGTGCCGGTCAAAATAGCGACCCGAGCGCCGCCGGCTCATCATCGGTCTCGACGCCAAAGCGTGGGGTGGGAACAGCACCCAATGGTTTGCCGGTCGGAGCGCCCGGCTCGGGACCCGGCTCACCCGAACAACCGATCGACTCCGGAAGCCGCTAAACTCGCTCGGATGAGATATCGATCCTCGACCGCCACGCTTTCGCTTGGCGCAAGGCGAAGAATATCTGGCAGATCGTAGGTGAACCGGTCCTCGCTATCAGCGTGACCGTGGCACCGAAGCGAATAGCGTCACCCGTCTGCTGGGCAAGGTGGATCACCTCAGCCCGTGCCAGCTTGCCTTCAAGCTCAGCTATCCGGCTCTCATTGCTAGCCTGCTCGGCGACGATCGCCTGATAGGCGGCGTTTTCACTGAGGTTACCGTCATCGGTCATCGCCTGCTGGAGACGGGAAACATAGTCCGGCCGATCTACCCGCAGGCGCTGTTGCAGCTCATGCTGGAGCGCTTCGAAGCCTGCGGGAGTCATTGCAAGTGATTTCATGGCTGCATCCTAGCTAGACCATCGCAAAAACGGCAGATAGCCGGAAATGTTCCTCTGCCGCCTCAGCCAGGCATAAGCCGGCGTCAGCCGGCCGGACGTTTGGTGCGGCGGGTGTGTTTAGCTCTTGGCATCATGGCCGCGCGCTCGAGCGCGCTCCGTTGACCATCCCCCGTCGGCTTTCGCGCCATTATTTTCCCGGGTGGCTTCGGTGGTTGAGATGTTCGCGTGGGAGATTTGGGCATGTAAGACGAGCCGTAACAGAAGGGGGCGGATCACACCCTCGAACCTCAGGCAGCGCGCCGAGTTCCAGATGGCTCGAACCTCTCTCGCATAGCGCCAGCCGACGTCGGACAGTCAGGTTTATCCTCACGCCTGATGCTGGAACTCGCTTTCCCCAACGCGCGTTCGGCGAGGGGCGACGGCTTTATTGGGGGAGTGTTCATGCGCGCCGCGCTTCCTGTGACACAAATCGGCACATCACATTCGGCGGGACACTCGTGGTTCTCTCGCTTCGCGAATCGGACCGCTGTCCTGTCGGGCAAGCCGGCCACGTTTCTGCTCGCCACACTCAGCGTTTTCGTGTGGGCAGTAACCGGCCCCTACTTTCACTACAGCGATACGTGGCAGCTCGTGATCAACACCAGCACCACCATCATCACCTTCTTGATGGTCTTTCTCATTCAAAACACACAGAACCGCGATACGGTGGCCCTTCAACTCAAGCTCGATGAACTCATCCTTGCGCTCGACACGGCGCGGAATGAGTTGGTTGGCATCGAAGAGGCGCCGGAGGACGTCTTGGAAGATGTTAAAAAGGCCGAGCACCGCAAGGCGCATGGAACCTGAAAGGCGGTGCTGGAGCGAAGCCTCAATCGTCGCCGCCCTTACGACGGATCGCATCCCGCGCGTGGGGAGCGCGGGCTCTATTCTTGCCACGATAGGTGACTTGCCAGCGCTTCCCACAGGCTGTGCACCCGTAGGTAACCGTCCCAAACCGCGCCACGAACAGGTAGCGGGCTTCGCCTGCGCAGGATCGGCAGGTGAAGGGATCACCACCGGCAGCGCGCCGTGAGGGCCTCATAGGCATTTCCCGGTTACAAGCGCCGGAAGTATAGTGGTGATGTAGGGACGTGTTTTATCAAAGGATAGTGCGGCAGCGCGCCGACTCACGTTAGCGTCGTGGTGCAGACCTAGGCGTTCTTCGTGGCTGCCGCCCGAAAGGCCCCTCGCCCACCCCGTGGCGAGGGGTTTCGCTCGTGTCTCGTGGCGCTAGCGTTTCCGGATCACTTTTTGGTCTTGCTGGCCTTGAGCAGAAGCAACGCGAGTGATCGCCCGGCAAGACCGTACGCCCTACCAAATTTGAGCTCGGCACCGCCGTCATCGTCGGGATGCTCGGTGTCGATCAAGCGCGACCACGCGCGGCCGCCAGGGACCGACGGCAACGTGAAGGCCACTTCTTCATGATGGGCGTTAGCCATCAGCAGCAATGTGGCTTCGCTGCCGCGCTTTCGAACACCCGACATTTGGGCGCGGCCATCTAGCAACACCGCAAAGCAGCGGGCCATCGGGTCGGCCCATTGCTCAGGCTTCATCTCCTCGCCCGACGGCGCAAGCCAGCTGCTGTCTTTGACGCCGAGTTGCTCGTTGAACGCCGCGCTCAAAAAGCGGCTTTGCCGCAGGACCGGGTAAGTTCTGCGAAGCTCCGCAAGGCGCCCAACAAAACGGATCAGCGCTTGGGCGTGGTCATCATGGTCCCAGTCTACCCAGGAGATCGCATTGTCTTGGCAGTAAGCGTTGTTGTTGCCTTGTTGGGTCCGGCCAAACTCATCCCCCGCCAAAAGCATCGGCGTGCCTTGCGAGAAGAGCAGCGTGGCGAGAAAATTCCGCTTCTGCTTCTCGCGCAGAGCGGTAATCGCTTGATCTTCCGTCGGTCCCTCGGCGCCGCAATTCCAAGAGCGATTATCAGAATGGCCGTCGCGGTTGTCCTCGCCATTCGCTGCGTTGTGTTTATCGTTGTAAGAGACGAGATCGTTGAGCGTGAATCCGTCATGCGCCGTGACAAAATTGACGCTCGCCCAGGGCTTCCGGCCACGCCGATTGAACAAATCGGCCGATCCGGTCAGGCGCGTCGCGAATTCAGCCATGGCCCCGCCATCGCCTTTCCAGTAAGCGCGGACATTGTCACGATAGCGGTCATTCCATTCCGCCCAGCCTGGCGGGAAGCGGCCGACTTGGTAGCCGCCCGGTCCGCAGTCCCACGGCTCGGCGATGAGCTTGACCGAGGAGAGCACAGGATCTTGACGGCAGGAGTCAAGAAAACCGCCGCCTTCATCGAAGCCGTAAGGTTCTCGGCCTAGGATAGTACCTAGGTCGAAGCGGAATCCATCGACATGCATTTCCTGAACCCAGTAGCGCAGAGAGTCCGTGACCATCTGTAAGACGCGCTGGTGCGAGAGGTTCAGCGTGTTACCGGTACCGGTGTCATTGATGTAGTAGCGCGGCTGGTCGGGCAGCAAACGGTAATAGGAAGCGTTGTCGATGCCCTTAAACGAGAGCGTCGGACCGAGCTGATTGCCTTCTGCGGTGTGGTTGTAGACGACGTCCAAGATGACCTCGATGCCGGCGTCGTGGAAGCGTGCCACCATCTCCTTGAGTTCCGAAAAGGCAAAGTCCGGCACGGAGGCATATCGGCGCGCGGGGGAGAAGAAGGAGAGCGTGTTGTAGCCCCAGAAATTCGTGAGCTCCTTCTCGATCAGGTAGCTGTCGTTGA
The DNA here is from genome assembly GCA_936924235.1 of uncultured Rhodoplanes sp. Lineage (GTDB taxonomy): Bacteria > Pseudomonadota > Alphaproteobacteria > Rhizobiales > Xanthobacteraceae > Z2-YC6860. Next base: position 20,416 of record CAKZHN010000446.1, read on the forward strand.
CGAATGTGTGAATCGGCAAAAGTTCAACAGCGGTCACGCCAATCGCGTGGAGATGATCGAGTACTGCGGGGTCGGTTAAGCCGCGAAACGTCCCTCGCAGCTTTTCGGGAACGGCGGGATGCTGTTTGGTGTATCCCCGTACATGCGTCTCATAGACGAGCGTACGTTCCCAGGGCGTGTGCAGCGGACGATCATCACCCCATGTGAAGGCAGGATCAATAACCCGGCAGCGCGGTACGAAAGGTGCGCTATCGCGCTCGTCGAAGGTGAGGTCATCACCACTTTCCATCGTGTAGCCGAACACCGCCGGGTTCCAGTCGATCTGCCCAACGATGGATTTCGCGTACGGATCGAGAAGAAGTTTATTCGGATTGAATCGATGGCCTTGAGCCGGTTCATAAGGTCCGTGGACACGGTAGGCATAGATGGTGCCGGGGCGTGCATCGGGAAGGAAGCCATGCCAGACCTCGTCCGTGAATTCCGGCAACTCGATGCGCTCACGTTCGTGCTGACCGCTGTCATCGAACAGGCAGAGTTCCACTTTCGTGGCGTGGGCGGAGAAGAGCGCGAAATTGACGCCAAGCCCCGTCCAGGTTGCCCCGAGAGGAAATCCCCTGCCCTCGCGGAGACGCGAGCGCTGTCGCGCAGGCGCCTGCACGATCTCTTGTTGCCTATTCATGGATGTCCCCGATGCACCGGCGCCCAACAACCCCGGGCCGCGAAGCAATGTTCCATCGTATATGGCTACGTATTTCTACCAATCAAACAAAGCGCTCTCGCTTGGTATTCCTTCCTATGTCAAATGCGGGGGAGCCGCGGTGGCAAGCGACACGACAGAGAAATGCCCGCGCTGCGGCAGCGTTGCGAGCTTCGCCGGGCGTATTGGTTTGCCGCCGACGGTGATTATGCGCTGCGTCTCTTGCGGGCATGAAGATTGGCGGCACGACGACTCGCCGAATGCGGTGCAGGCGGCAAAAAGCGCTGGCACACCGCGCTGAGTTTAAGGGGTGTCTTGCAGATCGCCGGTTGCGCGCCATTGGCGCCAGGTAAACTCGCGGCATTTCTCGCAACGGAAGATGTGATGGCCGGGCTCACTGCCTAGCGGCGCGATCATCGTGACAAGCTCGGTCGCACTACCGCAGCGCTGGCACTGTGGGTTGCGGTATCCACCGTGTTCTCCTTAAGAAGGCCTTCATCGAACAACGGCATGGGGGATGCGACGTTCCGCGCCCGATAGCGCAGGCCGGCCTGTCATCACAGCCATCCGCTGATTTTCCCGCCACGCATGCGCGGCTTCTCCCGTCAGTGACGTGCGACCCGAGGGACCCATGAAAGCAAAACTAACTCTGGTATCGGCTATCCTCTGTGGCGGCATTCTAGCCGCTGCAGCGCAGTCCAATCCGAATCCCAACCCCGCGGCGAACCCGAATGCTCCCAGCGGTGGCGCGGTGCAGACCGCTCCTTCGACCCCGTCGGGCACCACTGGCGCCGCGGCTCCATCCGGCTGTGCTGACAAATCGACAGGCGCGTCCGGTGGTGGGGGCTCTCCGGTCGCAGCAGGTTCGGAACGCGGCTCGACCGACCGCAGCGCGCCAAATCAATCAGGCGCGAGCGGCCCGGCCGGTCAGGGCACAACGGCAAGCGGGCGCCCCTGCTAAGCTTCCATGCGTGCGATGCGTTGCGGCCCGCCTGACAAGGACGGGCAGCAATTTCATTTTTTGGTCGCGTTTCATTCCTTCGGAGCAGCCGCGCCTGTTTTGGCTGGTGCGGCGTCATGTTGCGCGCTGAACCCGAGCTCCTTTTTCGCTTGAAGCCAGTGCTCGCGATCCCGGCCTACGGGGCGGCCCTCCTCCTCCCATATCGCGAACGCGCGCTCGCGGATTTTCTGGACTTGGTCAATCTCAGTCATCACATCCTCATTAGGTTTACGCCACAGAACGCGGGCCGTTTCTAGGTCTGAATACGGCCTTCGACGGTGGAACGACGTTCAACGTTGGTCACGCAGCCAAAAGGCCCGAGGCAAAGCCCCGGGCCTTCTCGCCTTCGACCATCTTTTATCGGCCCGGGCCTCCCCGGCACCGCAAGGCGATGAAGCTGCGCGGTCAACGGGGTGCCGCGGTTCGTGTTCCAAGCACCGCATTAGATGGGCGAAAAGGAACTTGCCCAAAACGGGAGCTTTGATCCTCAACACAGGAGAACACGAATGGCGGATGTCAAAGAGCACATGAAAGTTATTGGGAAAAACGGCGCTGCCGTCGGCACCGTTGATCGGGTCGAGGGAAGTCGGATCAAGCTGATCAAAAAAGACAGCGGTCCCGGTCACGAGGGCCACCATCACTACATCGACCTTCAGCTCGTGGGAGCCGTCGAAGGCGATACGGTCAAGCTTTCCGTCAACGCGGACGCGGTCCCAAAGCAAGAGGCGTCGGGTCAGAAATCTTGACCAGGCTTCCGGCTCGGCGCTGCGGCGGAGATACTTCCCGCGCGCATCTAGAAGAAAATGCATCGGGCGAATGTTATGGATCGGGAAAAAAAGGTCCAAGAAGTCCTACAGCTCGCGGAACGCCTCTGCATGCATGTCGATCATGGCATTCCGCCCGAAGCGGCAGAAGTCGAGGCCTTGCGCGCCTTGATCCAGGAATTGAAAGCACCTCCGGAGAGCCGCTGCAGCGGGAACACTGCCGGGCAAGCCGGCGTTACGGGGGCGGCCAGCAGGCCGTTCCCCGATATGGATGAGAAGGATGTCGCTATGGCGAAAGAACCTAAGAAGCTCGATGAGCTGTTCCACGACACGCTGAAAGACATCTATTACGCCGAGAAGAAGATCCTCGCCGCGCTCCCGAAAATGGCGAAGGCGGCCGAGAGTGACGAGCTGCGTGCGGCCTTTGAGAAGCACGCAACCGAGACCGAGGAGCAGGTTACGCGCCTTGAGGAGGTGTTCGGCGCGATCGATGCCAAGCCGCAAGGCAAGAAGTGCGCGGCGATCGAGGGAATCCTCGAAGAGGGCAAGGAAATTATGTCGGAGTACAAGGGCTCGCCCGCGCTTGATGCCGGCTTGTTGGCCGCGGCGCAAGCCGTCGAGCACTATGAGATTTCGCGCTACGGCACGTTGCGGACTTGGGCTGAGGAGCTCGGCCTGGATGATGCCGCCACCCTCCTCGAGACCACGCTGAAAGAAGAGGAAGCTACCGACGAGACCCTCACTGGCCTTGCCAAGGAGTTGGTCAACGCGGAAGCCCAGGACGAAGCGGCCTAATATGCTTTGACGAGGAAAGGTGAGCACGCGTGTTGCCCACCTTCCCTCTCTCGCCTGGCGCTATGGAAAGCCTTCACGCGCGTCCCGAACCGCCTTGCTGGTCATCGCAGCAGCTTGAGCAGGCTTCCGCCTTTGTCTGGCACTTGATCCCACGTGCATTGCCGTGGCGCCTTATCGGGCCGCCAACGCAAAAGACTGGTGCCGTGACGGAAGCGGTCGCCCGAATAGTGATCGTAGCCGACCTCCACAACTAGTTGAGGCTTGAGCGGCGTCCACTGCGCGGACCGTTCGGTTGACCATCGGCTTGGACCTCCTGG
>CAKZHN010000447.1 GCA_936924235.1 uncultured Rhodoplanes sp.
CCATGATCGACGTCGCCTACGGCACGCCGACGCAGCATCACAATCCGATCGAGCTGTTCACCACGACTTGCGTGTGGCGCGACGGCGAGCTGACGGTGTTCGAGCCGAGCCAGTTCGTCTATGGCCTCAAGGCCGGCCTCGCCAAGGCGCTCGACATGCCGGCCGACAAGGTTCGCGTCATCAGCCCGTTCGTTGGCGGCGCGTTCGGCTCCAAGGCGCAGGTCACGCCGCGCTCGCCGCTGGTGGCGTTCGCGGCGCGGAAGCTGAACCGCCCGGTGAAGCTGGTCGCCACCCGCGACCAGGGCTTCACCATCGCGACCTATCGGGCCGAGACGCGCCATCGCATCCGCATGGGCGCGGATCGTGACGGCAAGATCAAAAGCTTCATCCACGAGGGCTGGGAGCTGACATCGCGGCCCGACCCTTATGCGGTCGCGGGCGTCGAGGACAGCGCCAGGCTCTACGGCTTCGGCGCCGTGCAGACGCACGTCAATCTCGTGCACGCCGACCGCAACACCCCGGGCTTCATGCGCTCGCCGCCGGTCGTTCCTTATATCTATGCGCTCGAAAGCGCGATGGACGAGCTCGCCGCCGAGCTCGACCTGGACCCGGTGGAATTCCGCCGCGTCAACGACTCCATGACCGACGCGACCGGCAAGCCGTGGTCGAGCCGCTCGCTGATGACCTGCTACGACCAGGCCGCAGAACGCTTCGGCTGGAAGGATCGTGATTCCAGGCCGGGCTCGATGCGCGACGGCGACTGGCTGATCGGCTGGGGCTGCGCCAGCGCGGTCTATCCGACCCATGTGGGCGCTGCGACCGCGCGCGTACGGCTGCAGGCCAACGGCGAAGCCCATGTGCAGATCGCGGCCCACGAGATCGGCGTCGGCGTGCGCACCGTCGTCGCGCAGACCGCGGCCGATCAGCTCGGCATCCCGGTGTCGGCCGTCGAGGTCGAGACCGGCGACAGCGCGCTGCCGCCCGCACCGGTCGCCGGCGGCTCGAACCAGACCGCAAGCTGCTGCTCCGTGGTGATGAAGGCCTGCGAGGCCATCAAGGCGCGGCTGTCGCAGCCGCCGTCGACCGTTGGCAGCGGCTCCGGCGGTGGCAACACCCTCGAAGATCAGTTCAAGCGGCTCGGCGTCGGCGCGATCGAGGAATACGCCGAGTTCCTGCCGCCGGGCGGCAAGCCCGACACCATCAAGAAGCTCTACGCGGGCACGCCGTTCCTCGGCGGCGGCTCGCAGGGCGAGAAGCTGATGTACGCGCTCGGCGCCGAGTTCGTCGAGGTGCGGGTGCATGCGCTGACCCGCGAGATCCGGGTGCCGCGCATGGTCGGCGCGTTCGCGGCCGGCCGGCTGATGAACACGCGCACCGCGCGCAGCCAGTATCTCGGCGGCATGATCTGGGGCGTGTCGTCAGCGCTGCACGAGGCGACCGAGATCGATCCGCGCAACGCGCGCTACGTCAATGACAATCTCGCCGACTACATGATCCCGGTGAACGCCGACATCGCCGACGTCGACATCATCCTGGTCCCCGAGCGGGACGATTTCGTCAACCCGATGGGCGTCAAAGGCATCGGCGAATTGGCCAATGTCGGCACCGCGGCGGCCGTGGCCAATGCGGTCTATCACGCCACCGGCGTGCGCATCCGCCAGCTGCCGATCCGGCTGGAAAAGCTGCTGACGGCGTAACGATCCTGGCCGGCCCAACCGCCCGGAGCATCCTTCCGGGCGGCTGTGATCGACGCTATGCTTTCCCGAGAGTGGCGCGAACGAACGCCACCGCACATTTTGGGGAGGCGATCATGCGACTTGGCTTCTGGCCGGTTCTCGCAAGCATTTGCGTTGTTCTGTTGCAGACTCCCGGCGCGCAGGCGCAATCGGCGGCGCTGACCGGTCAAGTCTCGTCGGCCGGCGAGCCCAAGATGGAAGGCGTTCTGGTCAGCGCCAGGAAGGCCGGCTCGAGCGTCACCGTCACGGTGGTGACCAACGACCAAGGCCGCTACGCATTTCCGGCTGATCGCCTGGAGCCCGGCAGCTACGCGATCTCGATCCGCGCCATCGGTTACAAGCTCGACGGACCGAAGACCGCCGAAGTCAGCGCAGGCGCGGCCGCCACCGCCGACCTCAAGCTCGGCACGGTCAAGAACATCACGGCGCAGCTGTCGAGCGGCGAGTGGCTGATCAGCATGCCGGGCGAGGACAAGCAGAAGGCCTTCCTCACCCAGTGCGTCGGCTGCCACACGCTGCAACGCGTCTTGACCTCGGCGCACAGCCCGGCCGAATTCGAGCAGGTGTTCCTGCGCATGTCGCGCTATTCGCCGGGCTCGACACCGACCCATCCGCAGCCGCTGCTGCCCGGTCCGCGCGGCGAGCGGCCTGCCGTCACCGGTGACGCCGCAAAGGCCGCCGCGGAATATCTCGCGAGCCTCTCGCGCGGCAATCCCGAAGCGACCGAGTACGACTTCAAGACCCTGCCGCGGCCGAAGGGCCGCGCCACCCGCGTCATCGTCACCGAGTACGACCTGCCGCGCAAGGAAGCGCTGCCGCATGACGTGATCGTCGATGCCGACGGCAAGGCCTGGTACTCCGACTTCGGCAATCAGTATGTCGGCATGCTCGACCCCAAGACCGGCGCCGTGAAGGACATTGCGATCCCGGTGCTGAAGCCCGAACAGCCCAAGGGCGGCCTCGATCTCGAGTTCGATCCGCAGGGCAACATCTGGCTGTCGATGATGTATCAGGCCGGCATTTCCCGGATCGACCGCAAGACCCACGAGGTGAAGGCCTATCCGTTCCCGAAGGACTGGCAGACGGCGTCGACCCAGGCCTCGATGGTGTCGCCACAGCATTCCGACGTGGACGGCAAGGTGTGGAGCAACAACCAGGAGGACCACTACGGCTACCGGCTCGATATCGCGAGCGGCCAGTGGGAGAACATGGGCCAGGCCAAGGACCCGGCCGGCCGGCAGGTCCGCGCCTACGGCATGCCGACTGACCTCAACAACAACGTCTACCAGCTCGGCTTCAGCGCGACCCATGTCGGGCTCCGCAACGCCAAGGACGGGCTGGTCCGCATCTGGACCACGCCGACGCCGCAGGCGCGGCCGCGCCGCGGCCGTGTGGACGAGCAGAACCGGCTGTGGTTCGCCGAATACGGCGCCAACGGCATCGGCCTGTTCGATCCCAAGACCGAGACCATCAAGGAGTGGAAGCTGCCGACGCCGTGGAGCGCGCCCTATGACGTGGTCTCCACCAAGAACGGCGAGGTCTGGACCGGATCGATGCTGAACGACCAGGTGGCGCGGCTCGACACCAAGACCGGCGAGTTCGTCGAGTATCTGCTGCCGAAGTCCACCAACATCCGCCGCGTGTTCGTCGACGACAGCGGAGCGCGGCCGGTGTTCTGGGTCGGCAGCAATCACGGCGCTTCGATCGTGAAGCTCGAACCGCTCGACTAGCGGCACAAGGGAGAGAAAGCCATGTCGCCGCTCACCAAGGCGCTTGCGGGCGCGTTTGTCATGCTCGCGTCACCGGTCGTTGCCCACGCCCAGGGCGTGATCTCCGAGCGCAACATCTCGACGCCGCTGGCGCGTGCGATCGCCGACGCCGCGATGGAATGCACGCCCAACGGAACAGGCCTCTCGGTCGCGGTGGTCGACCGCAACGGCCAGGTCCGCGTCTGGATCCGCGGCGACGCCTCGCCGCCGCACGGTTTCGATCTCGCGCGCCGCAAGGCCTACACGGCGCGGACCTTCCGTCAGACGTCGCTTGAATGGGCCAAGCGCAGCGAGACCGCGCTCGCCGGCCAGCGCATGCTTACGGACGTGATCCCGCTCGGCGGCGGCGTGCCGATCAAGGTGGGCGACGAAACCATCGGCGCGGTCGGTGTCAGCGGATCATCCCAGGAGGGCGACGAGAACTGCGCCAAGTCCGCCATCGCCAAGGTCGCGGACCAGCTCAAATAAGCGCGGCAATCGTTGCGAAAGGCCCCGACCCCTTTCCACGGACGGGAACACCGCCCGCATGGCTGATGCGTCACGCGGTGCTTTGACGTTTGAAGCTTCCTCGTTAGGCTCAGCGCCTTGCCGGATCGAGCTCAAGGGAGAGCACCATGGCCGACGATTTCGAGAACCATTGCTGGAAGGACACCGTGCCGCCGGACGTCCTCGACATCTACAAGCACTACGCCCGCAAGACCTTCGTCGGCCCCTCGCCTGCGCTGCTCGCCATCGACCTCTACGAGCTTGCCTATCAGGGCGGCGCGAAGCCCGTGGCGCAGCTCCACAACACCTATCCGTCGACCTGCGGCGAGAACGCCCATGCGGCGATCGAGCCGACCAAGCGGTTGTTCGCCGCCGCCCGCGCGGCCGGCATCCCGATCTTCTACACCACCTCGGACACCCGCCTCGACAGCATCCCGTCGCGCGTCACCGCGACGCGGCGCCAGCGCGTGCAGCTCGATCCCGACCTCTACCAGATCAGGCCCGAGTTCAAGCCGCAGACTGGCGACGTCGTCATCACCAAGCAGCGCGCCTCGGCGTTCTACGGCACGCCGATCATGGCGCATCTGACGCAGCTCGGCATCCAGAGCATCATCGTCTGCGGCGAAAGCACCTCGGGCTGCGTGCGCGCCTCCTCGGTCGATGCCTATTCGGCCGGCTTCCACGTCACGGTGGTCGAGGAATGCTGCTTCGACCGCAGCATGCTGTCGCACAAGGTCAACCTGTTCGACATGCACCACAAGTACACCGACGTCATGCGCGTCGACGAGGTGGTCAAGCACCTCGACGGTCTCGCCGTGAAGAAGGCGAGCTGACATGAAGCCGCGTTCCTACGGTCCGTTTCCCTATTCGCCGATCATCGACCGCCCGCGACTGGAATGGCCGGGCGGCGCGCACGTCGCGCTGTGGATCATCCCCAACATCGAATACTTCTCGATGATGGAAAAACCCGGCGGCTACGGCGCCGGCGCCAAGATCCCCGACGTCGTGATGTGGAGCGAGCGCGACTACGGCAATCGCGTCGGCGTGTTCCGCATCATGGAAACGCTCGACAAGTACGACATCCGCGGCACGGTCGCGCTCAACTCGAACCTCTGCGCGGAGCACCCTCGCATCATCGAGGAAGGCGAAAAGCTCAAGTGGGAGTGGATGGGCCACAACGAGAGCAACACCCGCCGCCTCAACGAGGCCGAGCCCGGCGAAGAGGCGCAGATCGTCCGCAACACCTTTGCGACGATCGAGAAGCACACCGGCAAGCGTCCGAAGGGCTGGCTCAGCGCGGGCCTGCAGGAAACCTGGGACTCGCTCGACCATCTGATCGACAACGGCTGCGAGTATGTCGCGGACTGGTGCAATGACGACCAGCCCTACCAGATGACGATGGACGACGGCCGCACCATCGTGGCGATGCCCTACACCCAGCAGCTCAACGACAAGTCGGCGATCGAGCGGCGTTTTGTCTCAGCCGAAGGCTTCGCCAAGATGATCTGCGACCAGTTCGACGTGCTTTACAAAGAGGGGGCGAAGTCCGGCCGCGTCATGGCGATCGCGCTGCATCCGTACCTGATCGGCGTGCCGCACCGGATCGGCGCCTTCGACGCGGCGCTGAAATACATCTGCAAGCACAAGAAGGTCTGGAAGGCGACCGGCTCGGAAATTGCAAGGCATTACCTCGCCCAGATGGAGGGCGTGCCGGAGAGCAAGCAGCCCGCGAAGAAGCGGGCGGCAGGAGGCCGAAGATGATGGTTTGGCGCCGCGTTGCGTTTGCGCTGTTGCTGCTAGGCTCAGGTCTAGCGGCACAGCCGTCCGCGCGCGCCGCCGACATGGTCACGATCGGCACCGTGGGTTCGGCCTCGTCCAACATCTGGCCGGTGTTCATCGGCCAGAAGAAGGGGTTTTTCGAGGCGGAGAACATCAAGCTCGACGTGGTCTACGTGCAGTCGAGCGCAAATCTTGTGCAGCAGCTTGCGGCGGGCTCGCTCGACATCACCATGTCGACCGGGCTGGTCGATCCGATCCGCGCGGTGTCGCAAAAGGCGCCTGTCGCGATCGTCCGTCTCGAGCTGCAGGCGCCGCCTTACGCGCTGATCTCCAAGCCCGCGATCAAGTCCATGAAGGATCTCAAGGGCAAGGTGATCTCGCTCGGCGGGCCCAAGGACATCACCCGCATCTATGTCGAGCGCATGCTGGAGCCGAACGGCGTCAAGCCCGGCGAGTTCGACATGGTGTTCGCCGGCGCCACCCCAGCGCGCGCCTCCGCGCTGCAGGCCGGCGCGGTCGACGCGACCATCGTGGTGCCGCCCTACAATTTCCAGGCGGTGGCGGCGGGCTACAACGAACTCGGTCTGACCGTCGACTACGCGCCGGAGCTGCCGTTCTCGGGTTCGATCGTCAACCGCGGCTGGGCCGAGAAGAACAAGGACGTGCTGCGGCGGATGCTCGCCGCGCACCTGAAGAGCGTGGCGTGGTTCTACGATCCGAAGAACCGCGCCGAGGCGGTGCAGATCCTGGCCGAGGTCAGCAAGATCAAGGCCGAGGACTGCGAGAAGTCCTATGACTTCCTGGTCAAGGGCAAGTTCTTCGAGCCGAACGGCGTCGTCTCGCGCACCAGGATCAAGGCGATCGTCGCGGCCATGCAGCAGCTCGGCGACCTGCCGCCCGACTTCGACATGGGAACGCTGGTGATGCCCGATATCGTCAAGATGGGCGATTGAGTACAGCGCGATGGGGGCCCCGATGAAGCGTCTGATGTCCGCGGTGGCGATTCTCGCCGTGACATCCATCGCGCCGACATCGCTCGCGCAGCCCGCAACGGCGGCCGAGACCGTGACGCTGATCTCGGTCGGCTCGTCGTCTGCCAACTTCTGGCCGAGCGCAGTGGCGCACGAGAAGGGCTTCTTCACCGCCGCGGGTCTCACGCCCGACATCGTCTACGCGCAGTCGAACGCCGCGGTGATCCAGCAGGTCGCGGCGGGCTCGGCGCATTTCTCCACCAATTCCGGCCTGGTCGATCCGATCCGCGCCATCGAGAAGGGCGCGCCGCTGGCGCTCATCCGCCTGGAGGTCCAGGCGCCGCCCTATTCGCTGATCGGCAAGCCCGGCATGAAGAGCATCGCCGAGCTCAAGGGCAAGATGATTTCGGTCGGCGGCGCCAAGGACATCACCCGCATCTTCGTCGAGCGCATGCTGGAGCCGAACGGCGTCAAGCCCGGCGAGTTCGACATGACGTTTGCCGGCGCCACCTCGGCGCGCTTCTCGGCGCTGCAGGCCGGCGCGGTCGATGCCGCGATCCTGACGCCGCCGTTCAACTTCCACGCCCAGTCGGCGGGCTTCAGCCTTCTGGGCAACACCGTCGACTATGTCGACATGCCGTTTGCCGGCATCTCGGTGAACACCAACTGGGCCGCGAACAACAAGGCCACGGTGCGGAAGGTCATCGACGTCTACACCAAAAGCATGGCCTGGCTGTACGATCCGGCCAATCGCGACGAGGCGGTGCAGATCCTGATGAAGGTCTCGAAGATCAAGCAAGCCGACGTGGAGCTCGCCTATGACTTCCTGATCAAGGGGAAGTATCTCGAAGCCACGGGCAAGATTTCCAGATCGAAGCTCGGCAAGCTCGTCGATGCGCTGAAGGCGCTCGGCGACATCCCGCAAGACTTTTCCGTGGACCGGCTGTTCCTGCCCGGCGTGACTGAGATTGCCGACTGACATGTGGGAGCGCCTCCGCCAGAACCATTTGGCCGGTTTCCTGTCCGTTGCCGGCGGCCTGCTGCTCTGGGAGGTGGTCAGCCGCTTCCTGGTGTCGAACGCGCTGTTTCTGGCGGCGCCGTCGCAGATCGCGGTCGCGATCTGGAAGCTGTGCCTCACCGGCGAGATGGGGCGCCATATCGCGGTCAGCGCGCAGGAGTTCGTGCTGGGTTACGTGATCGCAAGCGCGATCGGCATCGCCTTCGGCCTCGGCATGGCGAGCAGCGAACGCTTCAAGCAGGCGCTGCAGCCGTGGATCTCCGGCCTCTACGCCACGCCGACCATCGCGCTCGCGCCGCTGTTCATTCTCTGGCTGGGCATCGGCATCTGGTCGAAGGTGCTGGTGGTGATCTTCCTGGTGCTGTTCCCGGTGACGATCAACACCGAGGCGGGGCTGCGCACCACGAGCGACCGCCTGATCGAGATGCTGCGAAGCTTCGGCGCGAGCGGCCGTCAGATCTTCTTCAAGGTGTCGTTGCCCTCCGCCCTGCCCTTCATCCTGGCCGGCCTCAAGCTCGGCATCGGCCGCGGTCTCATTGGCGTCGTGGTCGCGGAGCTGTTCGGCTCACGCGCCGGCCTTGGCCGGCTGATCAGCCAGTCCGCGGACGCCTTCAACATGCCGGACCTGTTCGCCGGTGTGATCGTGCTCGCGGTCGCCGGTATCGCCATGACGGCCGGCTTCGGCTGGGTCGAAAAGAAGCTCGTGCCTTGGACCAAGGACTAGACCATGGCGCGCAAGCTCGAAATCACAGGCCTCAGCAAGAAGTTCGGCGAGCTCGAAGCGCTGAGGGAGCTGAGCCTTGCGGTCGACAGTGGCGAGTTCATCGCCGTGGTCGGGCCGAGCGGCTGCGGCAAGACCACGTTCCTGCGCATGGTCGCAGGCCTGGAGCCCGCAACGTCGGGCACCATCCTGCTCGACGGTGAGCCGCTGCGCGGCCCGGGCGGCCGCCGCGGCTTCGTGTTCCAGAACGACAGCCTGCTGCCGTGGCGCACGGTGCTGTCGAATGCGCTGATCGGCCCGGAGGTCGCGGGCCGGGTCGGACAGTCGGAACGAAAGCGCACGCTCGATCTGTTGAAGCTGGTCGGCCTCGGCGGCTTCGAGAACTACTATCCGCGGCAGCTCTCCGGCGGCATGCGCCAGCGCGTGAACCTCGCCCGCGCGCTTGCGATCGATCCCGAGGTGCTGCTGATGGACGAGCCGTTCGCGGCGCTCGACGCGCAGACCCGCGAGATCATGCAGACCGAGCTCCTTCGCATCTGGGAACAGGGCCGCAAGACCGTTGTGTTCGTCACCCATCAGATCGACGAGGCGGTGTTCCTCGCCGACCGTGTGCTGGTGTTCGCGCGGCGGCCGGGCCGCCTGCAGGAGGCGGTGACGATCGATCTGCCGCGCCCGCGCGGCCTCGACATCAAGCGCAAGCCTGAGTTCGTCGCCTATGTGGATCACATCTGGAAGCTGATCGAGGACGATGTCCGCGCCTCGGTGATCGAGGAAGGCGGCTGAGTTGCCGGGCTCAGCCGGTCAGCAGCCGCAGCACGAGCAGCAGCACCACGATGCCGACGAGGCCGCCGATGAACACATACCGCTGCCACGGCCGGCGCAAGTCGATCGTTGCGCCTCGCGCCTTTTCGGCCGGATAGGGTTCCTTCCCCGGCGGTGCAGGTTGAGCAGGGCTTTCGCGGACCATCGGGACCTCCTCCCGATTCAACCCGCAGCCGCATGATGGTTCCCCAGGAACAATCGCTTTCCACCGATGTTGTACGGTTGTCCGGACGGATGGGGGTCACAAGCCCTCAACAGCGAGAGGCCCGACGCCGAGCGCAACGGGTCTCTCGTCGTTTTCGGCTGCACGCAGCCAAATCTCCTTGCCGGTTCAAGTCTCCCTGCTGGTTTATGCTGCGCAAAGCGGTCCGAATGGACGGGACAGCCGCGGGCTTTGAGCTACAATCCATCGTCGGTATTTGGAACCCGCCGCCGCGCCCACGGCGCCGGCCGCCGGTTCCAATGAGGTCACTGGGGAGACACGCGTGAACGCCATCATTCGCATCAGCGGACTTGTGCTGGCCGCCGCCATCGCAACGGCCCATCCGGCCGCCGCCCAGGACAAGATCCTGCTGCGCTTCTCGACCGCGGCGCCGCCGCCCGACTTCCTCTCCAAATCGTTGGAGCGCTTCAAGGACGAGGTCGACAAGGCCGCGCCGAACCAATTCGAGGTGCGGCTGCATCCGGGATCGAGCCTGTTCCGCCAGGGCACCGAGGTGCCGGCGATCCAGCGCGGCAATCTCGAGATGAGCACCATGACGACCTTCGAGGTCGCGCAGCAGATTCCGGAATGGGGCTTCCTCAACCGCGCCTTCCTGTTCCGCGACTGGGACCACGTCACCAAGACGATGAATGGCCCGATCGGCGAGCGCTACAAGAAGGACGTCGTCGACAAGATGGACATCGTCATCCTGGCGACGACCTATCTCGGCACCCGCCAGCTCAACCTGCGCACCAAGCGCGACGTCAAGGCGCCGGCCGATCTGAACGGCGTCAAGCTCCGCATGGCCGGCGGGCCGGAGTGGCTGGTGCTCGGCGAGGCGCTCGGCGTCACGCCGACGCCGATGGCCATGCCGGAGGTGTATCTCGCGCTGAAGACCGGCTCGATCGACGGCCAGGAAAATCCGCTGACCATCATGAACGCGGCGAAGTTCTACGAGGTCACCGAGCAGGTGGTGCTGACCGCTCACATGATCCAGCCGGTGTTCTATGCGCTGCGCAAGCAGACCTGGGACAAGCTCTCGGGCGAGCAGAAGAAGGTGGTCAGCGCCGCGGCCGCGACCGCGGCGGCGCAGAACAACGAGGCGCGGCTGAATGACGAGAAGCAGGTCGCCGACCGGCTGAAGACGCAGGGTTTGACCGTCACGACAGTCGACATGAAGCCGTTCCATGACCGGGCCGACAAGGTCTATGCCGCCTCGGACTTCGCCAAGGCCTGGAACAAGGACCTGATGCAGCAGACCGTCGCCACCAAGTGATGGCGCGGCTGCTCAGCCATTTGAGGACCGCGGCCGAGGCCGTCTCTGCCACGGCCTTCGCGGCGATGTTCCTGCTGTTCCTCGCGGGGATCGCTGCGCGTTACGTGTTCGCCAAGCCGATCGTCTGGGCCGACGAAGTCATCATGGTGATCTTCCTGTGGCTCGTGTTCCTCACCGAGGCCTTCGTCATCACCGAGCGCGAGCAGGTCACCTTCGACGGCATCTATGATCTCGTCGGCGAGCGTGGCCGCCGCATCATCCAGGCCCTGGGCGCGCTTCTGGTCGCCGTGATGTTTCTCGTGGCGCTGCCGACCGTCTACGACTTCGTGCGCTTTCTCTGGCGTGAGCGCACCAACGCGCTGCAATGGCGGCTCGACATCGTCTATTCCTGCTTCGTGGTGTTCTGGGTCTCGGTGATCGTGCGCGCCGTGCTGAAGCTTGTGCGGCTCGCCCGGCCGAACTGGCGCGACGAGGTCGCGGTGGTGCGCGCCGACGAGCGCGCCAACGTGCTGGGCTGAGGACCACCGAAAGTGCTGCGCGATCCGATCCTCCTGATGTGCGCGGCCTTCATCGTGTTTGCGATGCTGCGCTTCTCGATCGCGCTGATGATGTTCGGCTGCGGCCTGGTCTATCTCTGGGTGAGCCAGCAGGACATCGGCCTGATCGTCGACCAGACGCTCAACTCGGCCTTCCAGCTCAACGTGTTGCTGGCGATCCCGATGTTCATCCTCGCCGGCAATGTCATGAACGCCGCGACCATCTCGGAGCGGATCTGGGCCGCGGCCGACGCGGTGATCGGCCGGACGCGCGCGGGGCTCGGCCATGTCACCGTGCTGATGAACGTCGTGATCTCCAGCATGTCGGGCAGCGCCGTGAGCGACGCCGCTGGCGCCGGCATGGTGGCGATCCAGATGATGCGCAAGGTCGGCAACTATCCGGCGGGGCTCGCGGTCGCGATCACGGCCGCCGCGTCTTGCCTGGGCCCGATCATCCCGCCGTCGATCCCGATGGTGATCTACGCGATCCTGAGCGGCGTCTCGGTCGGCGCGCTGTTTCTCTCGGGCGTGATCCCGGGCCTGCTCATGGCCGTGAGCCTGATGGTGCTCATTGCCTGGATCGGCCGCCGCCGCGGGCTCCCTTACGGCAATGCCGTGCCGCTGCGCGAACTGCCGCGGGTGTTCGGCCGGGCGCTCATTCCGTTCTCGCTGCCGGTGGTGCTGCTCGGCGGCATCTGGGGCGGCATCTTCACGCCGACCGAAGCCGCCGCGGTCGCGGCGTTCTGGGCGATGCTCATTGGTGTCGGCATCTACCGCAATCTCGGCCTGAAGACACTCTACGCGGTGTTCGCTCTGTCGGCGCGGCAATCGACCGTGGTGATGATGCTGATCGTGTCGTCCTTCATCGTCAACTTCGCGCTGGAGCGCGAAGGCGTGGCGCAGGGCCTCGCCGCCTGGATCACGGGCTTCAACCTCACGCCGCTCGGCTTCCAGTTCGCCGTCAACGTGATGTTCCTGGTCCTCGGCACGGTGCTCGACGGCGCCGTGATGCTGCTGGTGTTCGTGCCGGTGCTGCTGCCGGCGGCGAAAAGCCTGGGCATCGACCTGGTGCACTTCGGTCTTGTCGTAATCCTCAACTTCATGATCGCGCAGATCACGCCGCCCTACGGCCTGATCCTGTTCGTGCTGTCGGCGCTGACCGGCGTCCCGATGCGCGAGATCAACCGCGAGATCTGGCAGTTCTGCGTGCCGCTGACGATCGTGCTGTTTATCCTGATCCTGTTCCCGGCGATCACGCTCTGGCTGCCCTGGACTTTCGGCTACAAGGGCTGAGCCGGTTGGGCTAGGCCGCCACCGCCGGAATCGGCCGCTGGCCGCGGATCGCCATGCGCCGGAGCACGCGCCGTTCGGCCGGATCGAAATCGGTGCGGGCGTGCAAGGTGCAGCGATTGTCCCAGATCAAGAGATCGCCCGGCCGCCAGACGTGCTCGTAGATGTGCGCGGGCTTCTCCGAGGCGAGGCAGAGCTCCTCGATCATCGCATCGCTTTCAGCGCGCGGCAGGCCCACCACGCTATCGGCCATAAGCCGGTTCACCAGCAGGCAGCGCCGGCCGGTCTCCGGATGCACAATCACGGCCGGATGGATGTAGCGCGGCGCATCGGCCCAGTCGGTCGGCGCCTTGCGGTTGGCGTTCTTCTCGTAGTCGTAGAGGAACAGCACCTGCATGCGCTCGGCGCGCTCGCGCAGCGCGGCCGGCAGCGAGTCATGGGCCGCATAGGTGCTGGAGAACAGCGTGTTGCCGCCCTTCGACGGAATCTCGATGCCGTAGAGCACCGCGCCCTTCGCCGGATTCTCGTAGTAGCACTGGTCGGCGTGGAACTGCATGTCGCCTTCCGGCAGCTCGCCGCGCTGGCCGTCGATGGTGGCGTTGGCGATCCACATCACCGGATTGTTCGGGTCGCGCTGGCCGGGTCGCGAGCGCGGCGGCTGGATCTCGCCGAACATCGTGGTGAAGCGGCGCTGATCGTCGGCCGTGAGATTCTGGCCGCGGACCACGAGCACCAGATGCTTGAGCCAGGCCGCATAGAGCGCGTCGCGCGTCGCCGCATCGACCTCGCGGGAGAAATCGATGCCGCGGATTTCGGCGCCGACATGGGCGCTGAGCGGGATGACCTCAAACATGCCTGCCTCCTTGCCCGTGCATCCCGGACGGCCGGTCAGAGCCGGTAGCCGAAGATGTCGCAATCGGTCCGCTTCTCCACGTAACGGCCGAAGCGGAATTTCAACTCCGGACCGTCGAACGGCGGCTGCTCAAGCTTCTGCTCGGCGTCCGAGAACGGCTCGACTTCGAGCACCACGAAGGTGTGCCCGCTGCTGTTGCCCGACACCACGCTCGGGAAATCCCGCTCCAGCGCGTTGAGATCGCGGAACTCGAACACGCGCTCCAGTCCCATCGCGCGCGCGATGGCGCCATAGTCATTGTCGGAAAAATTCGGCAGCTCGGCGTTGGAGGTCGCGCCATAGACGCGGTTCGACACCAGGATGTGCGTCAGGTTCGGCAGATTCATCTGCCGCTCGACCATCAGCATGCCGGGGTTCATGCAGAACGCGCCGTCGCCCATGAAGGCCCAGATCTTCAACTCGGGCCGCGCCAACGCCAGCCCCGACGAGAACATGGTCGAGAGGCTCATCGAGGCGTCGAGATAGAATGTCGCCTCGGTGTCGCGGGTCGCGGCCCACCAGGCCTGGCCGGAATTACCCGCGGACGTGACGACGATCTCATCCTTGCGGTGCTTGGCGAGCGTGCGGAAGGCGTCGAGATATTTCATCAGTGCCCTCCCACGTTGCCGCGGAGCAGATCGCGGGTGAACAGCACCACCATCGGCCGCGAGAAGGTGCGGGTGTGATGATAGCTGCGCGAGATCAGGCCGACGTCCTTGGGATCGTCGATGACCTGATACGGCATGTTGATCGCGTCCAGCACCGGCCGGAGATAAAGCCCGTTGGAGATGTGGTGCTTGTGATGGTCGCCGCCCGCGCCGCGCAGGGTCAGCAGCAGGAACAGCGGGATTTCGTAAGTGTAGTTGATCTTGGTGATGGCGTAGATCACCGTCATGAAGCCGGACGCACCCATCAGCGCCGCCGAGCCCATCGCGCCCATATAGGCGCCCGAGCAGAGCCCGATCGCGGACTCCTCGCGATTGACCGGCACGTGGGTGAAGCGGCTGTCGCTGTCGATCAGCTTGATGACATTCATCAGCCAGTTGTCGGGCAGGCTCGCCACGAGCTTGACGTCGCAGGACGCAAGCTCGTCGGCAATTCGCTTGGCGATGTCGGGCGCTTTGCTGTTCATGGATCGAGGTTTCCACTCTTGAATTGCATCGTCAATGTCATGATCCCTTCCGGCCATGCGCCTCGCGCATCGCACGCCAGACCGTCTCGGAGGTGATCGGCAGCGTGATGTCGCGCACGCCGAGGTGCCACAGCGCGTCGATCACGGCGTTGCCGATCGCGGCCGGCGCGCCGATCGTTCCGCTCTCGCTGCCGCCCTTGACGCCGAGCGGGTTGCTCGGCGCCGGCGTCTCGATGAAGGTGGTGTGGAACGACGGCATGTCGTGGGCGCGCGGCATGCCGTAGTCCATGAAGCTCGCGGTCAGAAGCTGGCCGGTGTCGGCCTCGTAGACGATGTGCTCGCGCAAAGCCTGGCCGATGCCCTGCGCCAGCCCGCCATGGACCTGACCCTCGACGATCATCGGATTGACGATGATCCCGCAATCGTCGGCCGCATACATGTCGCGCAGCGTGACCTTGCCGGTGTCCGGATCGACGATCACCACGGCGAGATGCATCGCCTGCGGGTCGTTGGTGTCCGGCGGATCGTAGAATTCGGTGATCTCAAGCCCCGGATCGAGCGAGCCGTCGGCGGGCAGCGCGGCGCCGTGATAGGCGACGTCGGCGACATGGGCGAACGTGACCTGCCGGTCGGTGCCGCGCACCCGGAACATGCCGTTGCGGTACTCGATGTCGTCCGGCGCGCATTCCATCATGTGGGCGGCAAAACGCGTGGCCTTGGCGATCACCTTGTCGGCGGCACGATAGATCGCAGTGCCGCCGACCGAGAGCGAGCGCGCGCCCCAGGTGCCGTTGCCGAACGGGATGCGGTCGGTGTCGCCTTCGACCAATTGGATGTCGTCGATCGGCAGCCCGAGACGATCGGCCGCAATCTGGCAGAAGGTGATCTCGTGCCCCTGCCCGTGCGAGTGGCTGCCGGAAAAGATCGTCACCTTGCCGTCGCTGTGCACGCGGACCACCGCGCTTTCCCAGCCGCCATGCAGCCCGCCGCGCTTGGCGAGATTGCCGCTTGGCCCGGTGCCGGCCTTGTCGATGAAGGCGGCAAGCCCGATGCCCATCAGCACGCCCTGCTTGCGAAGCGTGGCCTGCTCGTTGCGAAGCTTTTTGTAGTCTGCGAGCTCCAGCAGCCTTGCGAGCAGCAGAGGCGGATCGCCAGAGTCGTAGACTCTGCCGCCCGGTGCCGGATAGGGAAAATCGCCGGGGCCGATCAGATTGCGCTTGCGCATCTCGACCACGTCGATGCCGAGCTCGCGCGCGCCGCGCTCCAGCAGCCGTTCGTTGTTCCAGGTCGCCTCGGGCCGGCCCGAGCCGCGATAGGCATCGATCGGCACGGTGTTGGTGTAGACCCCACGCACGCGCAGATGCAGGTTCGGCGTGCGATAGAGCCCGGTGACGGTCTGCGGATAGGAATTGCCGGGAATGCTCGGCGCGAAGTTGCTCAGATAGCCGCCGAGCGCAGCCAGCGTGTCGATCTGCATGGCGACGATGCGGCCGTCCTCGGCGAAGCCCATGCGCGCGACGGTGTCGTGGTCGCGCGCCTGCGCGTCGGAGAGAAACGTCTCGGTGCGGGTCGAGGTCCATTTCACCGGCCGGCGCAGGATCTGCGACGCCCAGACCACGGTCGACACTTCGGTGGCGAAGAAGCCTTTGACGCCGAAGCCGCCGCCGACGTCTGGCGAGATCACGCGGATTTTGTGCTCGGGGATGTGCAGCGTGTAGACCGACAGCCAGCGGCGCAGGTAATGCGGTTGCTGGCTGGTGGCATAGAGCGTGTAGCGGTCGTTGGCGGCGTCATAGTCGCACAGATACGCGCGCGGCTCCATCGGATTGGCGGAGAGCCGGCTGTTCTTCAGATGCAACTCCACCACCTTGGCGGCGGAGGCGAACGCAGCCTCGGTCTTGTCGCGTGAACCGCGCTCGATCTCGAAAACGAGATTGCTGCCGAACTCCGGATGCACCAGCGGCGCGCCGGCCGCGACTGCGTCGCGCGTGGTGGTCACCGCGGGCAGCGGCTCGTAGTCGATCGCGACGGCTTCGGCGCCGTCTTCGGCGGCAAACCGCGTCTCGCCGATCACGGCTGCGACGATGTCGCCGACGTGATGGACTGTGTCGCGGGCGAAGGCCGGCCGCGGCGAGCAGTTCATCGGACGGCCGTCGCCGAACGGCATCGGGTGGACGACGGTCAGCTCGCCGTGGCCGGCCTTGTCCCAGTCCGCGCCCGTCAGCACCGCCTTCACGCCGGGCAGGGCGGTGGCGGCGGCGGTGTCGATGGAGCGGATGCGCGCATGCGCGTGCGGGCTGCGCACGAAGGCGCACCACGCCGTGCCCGGCAGTTGCACGTCATCGACGTAGCGGCCCCTGCCCTGGACGAAGCGGACATCCTCGCGGCGGCGCAGCGGCTTGCCGATCAGTCCGCTTTCATTGGTGCCGCGCGACAACATGGTTCGCACACTCACGCCGTCTCACGCTGCCAATAGACAGCGCGGCGGCGCAACAGCAACAGCGCCTGGTCGAGCACCAGCCCGCACAGGCCGATGACGATGATCGCCGCGTAGACGTTGGCGAACGAGAACCGCGTGCTCCAGATCGTGATGTAATAGCCGAGCCCGATCGAGTCGCCGATCATCTCGGTGATGACCACCACGATGATGGCGACCGGCAGCGCAATGCGCAGCCCCGAGAAGATGCTCGGCAGCGCTGCCGGCATGATCACCCGCCGCAGGATGGTGGTTCTGCTCGCGCCGAAGTTCTGCGCGGTCCAGACCAGTCGGGTCTGGATGCCGCGGAAGCCGAAATAGCAGGTCACCACGATCGGATAGAGGCATTCGAGGACCGTGAACGCGATCTTCGACGGCGTGCCGATGCCGAAGATGTAGGTGAACACCGGAAACAGCGCGATCTTGGGTATCGGATAGCCGAGAAAGAAGATCGGCTCGAACAGGTTTCGCCAGGTCTCGGAGCGCGCCATGGCGGCCGCGAACGGAATGCCGATCGCGGCGGCGAGTGCAAAGCCCAGCAGTGCGCGGGAGACGGTGACGACGGCGTGATACGCGAGCCGGCCATCCGTGATCTCTTCCAACAACACGGAAAACACTTGCACC
>CAKZHN010000448.1 GCA_936924235.1 uncultured Rhodoplanes sp.
CAGATGGTGCATCCCGACCGCGTGGTCAGCGACGAGGAATTGCACAAGCTGCCGCTGGTCGAGCCGGTCTATCCGCTGACCGAAGGGCTGTCGCTCAACGTGGTGCGCAAGGCGGCTGAGGCGGCGCTGACGAAGATCCCGAAGCTGCCGGAATGGCAGGATGAGGCCTGGCTCGCGCGCAACGACTTCCCGGCCTTCGCCGATGCGCTCAAGGCACTGCATCATCCGGCCGAGCCCACGTCCGTTTTGCCGGAAACGCCGGCATGGTCGCGGCTTGCCTACGATGAATTCCTGGCGGGCCAGCTGGCTCTCGGCCTTGTCCGGCAACATCAGAAGAGCCTGCCCGGCCGCGGCAGCTCCGGCGAAGGCATCCTGCGGGCGAAAGTCGCCAAGGCCCTACCCTATGCGCTGACGCCGTCGCAGGGCCGCGCGGTCGACGACATCGTCACCGATCTGGCGCGGCCGCAACGCATGATCCGGCTGCTGCAGGGCGACGTCGGCTCGGGCAAGACCGTGGTGGCGCTGATGGCGGCCGCGACCGTGATCGAGGCCGGAAGGCAGGCTGCGCTGATGGCGCCGACCGAGATCCTCGCGCGGCAGCATCTCGCGACCATTGCGCCGCTCGCCGAGAAGGCCGGCATCCGCGTCGCGGTGCTGACCGGCCGCGAGCGCGGCAGGGAGCGCGACGAGACGCTGCAGCGGCTCGCGATCGGTGAGCTCGATCTCGTGGTCGGCACGCACGCGTTGTTCCAGGACGAGGTCGCGTTCCGCGATCTCGCGCTCGCCATCATCGACGAGCAGCACCGCTTCGGCGTGCACCAGCGCCTGGCGCTCGCCCGCAAGGGCGAGGCGGTCGATATGCTGGTGCTCACTGCGACGCCGATCCCGCGCACGCTGGTGCTCACTTATTTTGGCGACATGGAAATCTCCGAGCTGCGCGAGAAGCCCGCCGGCCGCCAGCCGATCGACACCCGGACCATCCCGCTCGACCGCCTCAGCGAAGTGGTGGCCGCGGTCGGCCGCGCCGTCAGCGAGGGCAAGCGCGTCTACTGGGTTTGCCCCCTGGTGGCTGAGTCCGAGACGAGCGATCTGGCCGCGGCCGAGGACCGCTTCACCGACCTCAAGAAGCAGTTCGGCGCCAAGGTCGACATCGTCCACGGCCAGATGAAGGGCGCCGACAAGGACCGCGCCATGGCGCGCTTCTCGGCTGGGGAGACGCAGTTGCTCGTGGCGACCACCGTGATCGAGGTCGGCGTCGACGTGCCGGCCGCGACCGTGATGGTGATCGAGCACGCCGAGCGCTTCGGTCTCGCGCAGCTCCATCAGCTTCGTGGCCGGATCGGCCGCGGGCGCGACCGCTCGACCTGTCTCCTGCTCTACCGCGGACCGCTCGGCGAAACCGCCAAGGCGCGCCTTGCGATCATGCGCGACACCGAGGACGGCTTTCGCATCGCCGAGGAGGATTTACGTTTGCGCGGCGAAGGCGATCTGCTGGGCACCAAGCAGAGCGGCGTGCCGGGATTCCGCATCGCCCGCATCGAGGTGCACGGCAAGCTCATTCCGGCCGCGCGCGATGACGCGGCGCTCATTCTGTCACGCGATCCGCACCTCGCCTCGCCACGTGGCGAGGCGTTGCGGCATCTGCTGTATCTCTTCGAACGCGACGAGGCGATCCGGCTGCTGCGCGCCGGATAGCGGTCAGGAGCCGCCGAGCGGATCGTGACCGAAGCGGTTCTGGCCGGTCGTGCCCTTCATGCAGGCCCAGACCAGCAGCAGGATCAGGCCGATGATGGTCAGCGCGATCAGCGTCCACCAGCCGGTGCGGTCGATGTCATGAAGGCGGCGGATACCAAGGGCAAGGCTCGGCAGGAACGTCGCCAAATTGAAAATCGTATTGACCGGCGACCACTCCATTTCGCTCAGGACCGTGTGGTCGATCACGGCGGTGATGATCCCGAGAATGATCATCCACACCACCCAGAACCAATACTCGGATCGACACGCACGTCCGCTGAAATTGACGTAGTTCTTGAAGCCCGACGCTAGCGCTTGTGCGAAACCCATGATTCGCTCCCCGGCAGTTAGGACGGGAAGCCTACGTCCCGGCACATATGCACAACAATATGCGCCGGGACGTCATCCACCGTTATGGAACCGCTCTTAGCTGCTATGCCGCCTTGGCGACCCCGCCCGCCGCGACCTCTAGCGCCTGGTTGAGGTCGGCCAGGATGTCGTCGATGTGCTCGATACCGACCGACAGCCGGACATAGCCCGGGGTCACGCCGCTCGCGAGCTGGTCTTCCGGGCTGAGCTGCGAGTGCGTGGTGCTCGCCGGATGGATCGCCAGCGAGCGCACGTCGCCGATATTGGCGACATGATAGAACAGCTTCAGCGCATCGATGAAGCGCGCGCCGGCCTCGCGGCCGCTCTTCAGCTCGAAGCCGACCAGGCCGCCGTAACCCTTCATGTATTTCTGCGCGCGGCGGAGCTGCTCCTTGTCCTCGTGCAGTCCCGGATAGATGACGCGCGACACATCGGGATGCCGCTGCAGATGCAGCGCCACCTCGGCGGCGTTGCTGCAATGCTCGCGCATCCGCAGCGCCAGCGTCTCCAGCCCCTGGATGAACTGGAACGCGTTGAAGGGGCTCAGGCACATGCCCATGTCGCGCAACAGCACGACACGGGCGCGGATGATGTAGGCGATCGGGCCGAGCGGCTTCACCGCTTCGGTCCACACCGCGCCGTGATAGCTAGGGTCGGGCTCGTTGAGCGTGGCGAAGCGGTCCTTGTGGGCCGTCCAGCCGAAGTTGCCGCCGTCGATGATGATGCCGCCGATCGAGGTGCCGTGGCCGCCGACATACTTGGTCAGCGAGTGCACCACCACGGCCGCGCCGTGATCGAACGGCCGGCAGATCAGGGGCGCAGCGGTGTTGTCGACGATCAGCGGCACGCCGAGCTCGCGCCCGATCGCCGCCACCTCGCCGATCGGAAACACCGTCAGCTTCGGGTTCGGCAGGGTCTCGGCGTAGTAGGCGCGCGTGCGCGCATCGGTGGCGCGGCGGAAGGCTTCCGGATCGGACGGATCGACGAAGCGAACCTCGATACCCATCGTCGGCAGCGTGTTGGCGAACAGATTCCAGGTGCCGCCGTAGAGATCGGTCGAGCTGATGACGTTGTCGCCCGGCCGGCACAGGTTCTGGATCGCGACCGTGGACGCGGCCTGCCCGGAGCTGACCGCGAGCGCGGCGACGCCGCCTTCCATCGCCGCCATCTTCTGCTCGAGCGCGTCGGTTGTCGGGCTGCCGATGCGCGAATAGATCTGGCCGAACTCCTTCAGTCCGAACAGATTCGCAGCATGCTCGGTGTTGCGAAACTGATAGGACGAGGTCTGGAAGATCGGCACCGCCACGGCGCCGGTGCCGACGTCGCAACGAGGCCCGGCGTGCAGCATCATGGTTTCCGGATGCATGGTCTTGGTCGTCATTGTTTTCTGTCCTTTGCTGAAAATGATCTAACGAACAGCGCGGGCGACGCCGCGCCATTTGGTGCCTTGCACCTCGTGACCGCCGCCCAGTCCGGCCGCGTCAAGCGGTACGATGTTGACGGCCGTGGCGATCTCGGAGCGGATCAGGCCGATGTCCTTGAGCTCGCGATCGCTCATCGCGCTGAGCAGCTCGATCGCCCGATGCTCCTCGCGCCGCCGGCGGTGGGCACCCCACTGCCGGTCCGCTGCGTCGATGAAACGGCGCAGCCACGGCTTTCCAACCTTTTCCGGCGCCCAAAACGGCACCGTCCAGTTCATGCTCACAATGCTCTCCATCAATACATTCGTTGCGATGTTTCGACGCAGCCGTAACCGCATCCGGTTTTGAGCGCGTCGCGGCGCTGATATAGTCGCCGGCCAGGGGAGCGCGTATGACGCGCACGCCGGATGTCTTGCCCAAAACGCCAGACTCGAGACGCCTGAACCCATTGTCCTGGCCATGGATGCACTTTCAGACCTGCTGCGCGTCATCCGATTGAAGGGCGGCGTATTCCTGCAGGCCGAGTTCACGGCGCCGTGGTGCATCGAGTCGAAGCCGATGCCGCGCGATGGCAGCCCGTTTCTCAAGGGCGCCGATCAAGTGGTGCTCTATCATTATGTGACGTCCGGACGGGCGCTGGCGCAGCTCCCCGGCAGCGAGCCGATGGAGTTCGAAGCCGGACAGGTGATGATCCTGCCGCACAACGACTTGCACCTGATGGGAAGCCATCTCGATCGGCCGCCGGTACCGACGCACCAGATCGTCCAGGCTCCGAACGGCGCTGGCCTCGCCGTGATCAATCACGGCGGCGGCGGCGAGCCGACCCGTATTGTCTGCGGCTATCTCGGCTGCGACAGGCTCGACGGCAATCCGTTGGCCGAGGCGCTGCCGCCGCTGCTCAAGTTCGACACCCGCCAGGGCGCCGCCGGCGCCTGGATCAGGAGCACGCTGGAGTTCGCAGCCTCGGAGGTGGCGGCACGCCGCTCCGGCTCCGAAGCGGTGCTGGCGAAGATGTCGGAGCTGCTGTTCGTCGAGGCGGTGCGCAGCTACGTGGAAGCGCTATCCGACGAGCAGACCGGCTGGCTGGCCGGTCTCAAGGATCCGTTCGTGTCGCGCGCGCTGTCGCTGCTGCACGGCCAGGTCGCGCATGCCTGGACGGTCGACGATCTCGGGCGCGAGGTCGGGCTGTCGCGTTCAGCGCTGGCTGATCGTTTCACGAAGCTGATCGGCGAGCCGCCGATGCGCTATCTGGCGCGCTGGCGCATCCAGGTCGCGGCGCAGGAGTTGCGCAACGGCGACGCGCCGCTGGCGCGCATCGCAGAGCTCGTGGGTTACGAATCCGAGTCTGCGTTCAACCGCGCCTTCAAGCAGGGTTTCGGCGTGCCGCCGGCCACCTGGCGCAAACACGCCCGGCTGCAAAGCCTTTCCGGCTGAGCGGGCCGTCAGCCGCCGTTCACCGGCGCGACCGGCGGTGCTGCGGCAACGGCCTTGGCCCGGCCGTTCTCCACCAGCGTGGCGAGCTTCTTCTGCGCGTCAGCATTGGGCTGCGCCATGCCGGCCGACATGATCAGGGTCATCGCCTGCTCGACGGTCACATCCAGCTCGATCACCTGGCTGCGCGGCGCATAGAAGAAGAATCCGGTGGTCGGGTTCGGCGTACACGGCAGGAAGCACGAGACGAAATCGTCGCCCGGCAGCCGCGCCGCGATGTCCGGGCTCGGCTGCGCGGCGATAAACACCACCGACCACATACCGGCCGGAAACTCCGCCAGCGCCACCTTGCCGAAACCCGAGCCGGATTTCGAGAACAGCGTCTCGAAGATCTGCTTCATGGTCTTGTAGATCGGCCGCACGATCGGCATCCGGCTGAGCAGGCTCTCGCCGAACTCGACCAGCGAGCGGCCGACCAGGTTGGCGGTGAGGAACCCGAGCAGGGTCAGCGCGAACAGCGCGATGATCACGCCGTAGCCGGGAATCTTGAAAGGCAGGTAGGTCTCGGCGCGCAGGCTGACCGGAATGAACGGCCGCATCGCGTCGTCCACCCAGTTCACCAGCCACCAGGTCAGGTTGATGGTGATGTAGATCGGCCCGACCAGGATGAGGCCGGTCAGGAAGTAGTTGCGCAGCCGGCCGAGCGGACCATGGGTCGGCGGCGGCGGCGCGATGTCCGAGACGGTCATCGCCGGAGGCATTCCAGGTTTGTCGTTGGACGGGCTCATGGCCTGAAGTTTCTTGGCCTAGATCGATCGGGGCTCTTCTTCACTCAACCGTCACCGACTTCGCAAGGTTGCGTGGCTGGTCGACGTCGGTGCCCATGTTCACGGCGGTATGATAGGCCATCAGCTGCACCGGGATGGCATAGACGATGGGCGTAACCGTGTTCGCCATGTCGGGCAGCACCAGCGTCGACAGCGACAAGGCGGCGGCCTCGGCCGCGCCTTTGGGATCGGTGATCAGGATGATCCGGCCGCCGCGGGCCGCGACCTCCTGCATGTTCGACACCGTCTTCTCGAAGACACCCTCGCGCCGCGCGCTCTTGTCGAACGGCGCCACCACGACCACCGGCATGGTCTCGTCGATCAGCGCGATGGGGCCGTGCTTGAGCTCGCCCGCCGCATAGCCTTCGGCGTGGATGTAGGAGATTTCCTTCAGCTTCAACGCGCCCTCGAGCGCCAGCGGATAGGCGGTGCCGCGGCCGAGATAGAGGACGTCCTTGGCCTTGGCGAGATCGCGGGCCAGTGCCTCGATCTGCGGCTCGAGCCGCAACGCGTCCGACATGTGGCGGGGCACCTCGACCATGGCGCGGACGAGATTGCGCTCGTCCTCCTCCGACAGCACGCCGCGGGCGCGGCCAGCAGCAATCGTCAGGCACAGCAGCGTGGCGAGTTGGCAGGTGAAAGCCTTGGTCGAGGCCACGCCGATCTCGGGACCCGCCAGCGTCGGCATCACCACGTCGCTTTCGCGCGCGATCGTCGAGGTCTGAACGTTGACCACCGAGAGCACGTGCTGCTTCTGCTCTTTGGCGTAGCGCAGCGTCGCCAGCGTATCGGCGGTCTCGCCCGACTGCGAGACGAACAGCGCCAGATTGCCCGGTGAGAACGGCGCCTCGCGATAGCGGAACTCGGAGGCGACGTCGATCTCGACCGGCAGCCGCGCGAAGCGCTCGAACCAGTATTTGGCGACGAGACCCGCGTAATAGGCCGTGCCGCAGGCCGAGATCGCCACCCGCTCGATCTTGTTGAAGTCGAACGGCAGCTTCATCGGCAACGCGACGCGCTCGTTCGCCATGTCGAGGTAATGCGCGAGCGTGTGGCCGACCACCTCCGGCTGCTCGTGGATTTCCTTCGCCATGAAATGGCGGTGATTGCCCTTGTCGACAAGGAACGCCGAGGCGTTGGACTTGAGCACCGGACGCTCGACGGTCTTGCCGGCGGCGTTGCGGATCTCGACGCTCTGGCGCGTGACCACGGCCCAGTCGCCGTCCTCGAGATAGCTGACGGTGTCGGTGAACGGCGCAAGCGCGATGGCGTCGGAGCCCAGGAACATCTCGCCGTCGCCGTGGCCGACCGCAAGTGGCGAGCCCTTGCGGGCGCCAATCAACAGGTCCTCCTCGCCAGCGAACAGAAACGCCAGCGCGAAGGCACCACGCAGGCGCGGCAGGCACGCCGCAACGGCGTCGACCGGCTTCTTGCCCTTCTTCATCTCCTCGGTGACGAGATGGGCCACGACCTCGGTGTCGGTCTCGCTCGCGAACTTCGCGCCGGCCTTCTCCAGCTCGTCGCGCAGCTCACGGAAATTCTCGATGATGCCGTTGTGCACGACCGCGATGCGGTCGGTGGCATGCGGATGGGCGTTGCTCTCGGTGGGCTTGCCGTGGGTCGCCCAGCGGGTGTGGCCGATGCCGATGGTGCCGTTGAGCGGCGCGTCGCGCAGCCGGCCTTCCAGGTTGCGCAGCTTGCCCTCGGCGCGGCGGCGCGTCAGCGCCCCGCCTTCGAGCGTGGCGACGCCCGCCGAGTCATAGCCGCGATATTCGAGACGCTTGAGCGCGTCGACGAGCTGCCCCGCCACCGGCTCATGGCCGAGAATCCCAACAATCCCGCACAAATCGCCTTACCCCCTACCCAGCCGGCTTTTGCGATCTTTATGCGCCGGTACGGGTTTCCGGAAAATCAAAATGCATGTCTCACTGTGTCAAAATAAAGTGCGATACAGGCGAAACAAGAACATCATGTTTAAACAGAGATTTATGCCTTCTTTTTGACCAGCGACTTGAGGTCCCGAAGGCGCTTGGCCCAGCCTTCCTTAACGGTTTGTCTGCCACGTCCGATGGCAAGTGAATCGGGCGGCACGTCGGCGGTGATGACCGAGCCCGATCCGATATAGGCGCCGTCGCCGATGGTCACCGGCGCAACCAGCGACGAATTGGACCCGACAAAGGCGCCCTTGCCGATGTCGGTGCGGTGCTTGGCCTCGCCGTCATAATTGCAGGTGATGGTGCCGGCCCCGATGTTGGAGCCGGCGCCGACCCGGGCGTCGCCGATGTAGGTCAGATGGTTGGCCTTGGCGCCCTGCTCGATCAGCGCCTCCTTAACCTCGACGAAGTTGCCGATGTGGACGTCGGCCTCGAGCCTGGCGCCCGGGCGTAGCCGCGCATAAGGACCGACGATCGCGTTCCGGCCGACCTCGGCGCCCTGCAGATGCGAGAACGAGCGGATGGTGGCGCCGTCCGCCACCGTGACGCCCGGGCCGAACACCACATAAGGCTCGACGGTGACGTCCTTGCCGAACTTGGTGTCGGTGCAAAGCTGCACGGTGTCTGGCGCAACCAGCGTGACGCCCGCCTCCATGGCCGCGAGCCGCAGGCGGCGCTGGGTGACCGCCTCGGCTTCGGCCAATTGTGCCTTGGTGTTGATGCCGCTCACTTCATCCTCCGCCACTTCGAGGGCCACGGCGCGCAGACCAAGTTTGCGCGCGATCGCCACTGCGTCGGTCAGATAGAATTCGCCCTTGCGATTGTCGTTGCCGATCTTGTCTAAAATCGACAACGCATGCTTGCCGTCGAAGGCCATCAGCCCGCCGTTGCAGAGCGCGATGGCGCGTTGCGCCTCGGTCGCGTCGGCATGCTCGACGATGGCCAGAAGCTCCGCACCTTGCGTCACCAGCCGTCCGTAGCCGGTGGGATCGGCCGGCTTGAAGCCCAGCACTGCGACGGTTGCGCCGTCCGCCAAGGCCTGGCGGAGCTTGGCCAGCGTCTGCGGCAGGATCAGCGGCGTGTCGCCGAAGACAATCAGGATATCGTCGGCGCCTTTCTCGAGGGCGGCCCGCGCGGCCAGCACCGCATGCGCGGTGCCGCGGCGCTCGCGCTGCACGAAGATCTCGGCGCCGGGCATCTGCGCGCGGACCTCGGCGGCGACGTCCTCGCGGTCGGGCCCGACCACCACGGCGGTCCGGGTGCCGCCCGCACCGCAGAGCGCATGCAGCACATGCGCCACCAGCGACCGGCCGGCGACCTTGTGCAGCACCTTGGGCAGCGATGAGCGCATTCGCGTGCCCTCGCCGGCCGCGAGCACGATCGCCAGACAAGTTCGGTTGCTCATCGATTCTCCCGGCCGCGCGACTCTCCCCCGCGGCGATTGGCCATCATAACCGGGCCGTCATAACCGAGCATTCGTCAGGAAAAAAGCGCCCTCGCTGATCCGAAATGTCAGCCGACACAGGACAGAGGTTCCCGTGCGGCGAATCTGATAGTTCTTTCGAACGAGTGATTCGAGCTGTTCAGACCTCAACAACGCGTAAAGCGGTGTGATTTTGGGTTGGAATGCAATCGGCGCGGTTTGGCGCCCAGTGGAACGGTTGGAATGCGCGAACTCTGGCGAATATGCGGATGGGGCCTCGCTGCAGCGTTGTCGCTGGTTATCGCGGTCTTTTCCGGCACGACCGACGCCGGCTTCGACCGGGCCCGTTACGCCGCCCAACAGATCCGCGAGATTGTGGCGCCGACCGGCGTCCAGGCTGCGCGTCCGCTCGATGCCAATGAAGGCCGCAGGCTTGCCGAAACCGTCCGCGCGCTGACCGCCGATCGTGAGCGCCTGCTCACGAGGCTCGCGGCGGTGGAGCACAGCGTCGACGACATGACCGGCTCGATCACGCGCTTCGAGAAAGCCGTGAAGACGCCGGCCGAGCAGGTGCAGCCCGTCACGCCGCCCGCCCCGCCTCCGATCGCAGCGGTTGCGCCGCCGCCAGTCGTCACAGCGCCGCAGACCGTCACGCCGGCAAGGCCGCCGGTGCCGCTGGCAAGCGTGCAGCCCCAACCTCCGCCGCAGCCTCAGGCATCGCTGAAGCCCATCGAGGAATTCACGTCGACGCTCTCAGGGCCGGATGCGTCCTCACTTGAACCTGTCGCGCCGGCGCATCCCGCCCCGGCCACCTCCCTCCAGCAAAGCAACACTGCGACCACCAACCCAGCGACCACCGCCACGGTGACCAAGCGGCAGTTCGGCCTCGACCTCGGCGGCAGTCCGTCGGAGGACGCGGCGCGGATGAACTGGAACAACACGCTGCGCCGCCATGGCGGGCTGCTGCAGGGCCTGAAGCCTGTCGTGCTGCCGCGCGAGCATCCTCGCGGCGGCATGGAGTACCGGCTGATCGCCGGCCCGATCAACGACGCCTCCAAGGCGGCGCGCTTCTGCGCCGCGATCACCGCCATGGGCGGGGTCTGCCAGCCCGCGATGTATGACGGACAGCGGGTCGCGGCCCACTGAACGTTCGGGCACAATGCCCGCATGGACCGTTCGCTCTACCGCCCCACATTGCGCCAAGCCATCGGCTTGGCTGTCATCGCGGCCATTGCGCTGACCTACGGTTTCGTCATGCGCTACGTGGTGATCCAGAACTCCGTGATCGGGATCGGCTGCGAGACCGCATCAAGCTGGCTGTGCACGGGCCGCCACGCAACCATCGTGCTGTTCCAGCAGCACGTGTTCGGGATCGCGGCGCTTGCCGCCGCGCTGTTCAATCTGTGCCGGCCGTCACTCGCGCCGTTCGCCATCGCGCTGATCGCGGGCGGTGCCGGCATCGTGCTCTATAATACGCTGCTGTCGGCGCTGGCCGTGGCGGCCCTGATCCTCAGCCTGGCGCGGCCCGCCCCCGCGCAAGGCTGATCGCAAGAGCGACCAGGGTCGCGGCAAACCACAGCGCCTGCCAATTGGCGAGCGTCTCGTTCCAGACGATGAACGCCGCGCACAGCGTCAGCACCAGGGCGGCTGCCATTTCGGCAAGAAAGCGCGCGCCTTCTGCTCTGGCGCCGGTCAGCGACAACAGCAGAAACGGCACGGCCGCTGCCGTCATCGGCGCGAACGGAAAATCGCGATAGCGCGGGTCGAAGGACAGCGCGAGCGCCGCTTGCACCGCGAGCACGGTCAGGACGATGAGCAAGAACCCCAGCGTCACGCTCAGCGCGCCGCGCACGCGCTGCGCGCGCGGGCCGATCAGCTCGCCGAACGCCGGCACAGGGCGCGACGCGGCCAACGCGGCAGCCGCCGCAATCGGCGCACCGATCGCCACCGCGGCAAAGGCCAGTGAACGAATCCAGGCCCAGACGCCGAGGCTTTCGACCGGGATGTTCTCGATGGTCCAGCCGATGAACACGCCGCCCGCGACCGCGCTCAATGCAATCGCGATCCAGGCGCGGTTGTCCGGCGGATCATCCTTTCGGCTGCGTCTCGCCGCGAGCGTCGCCATGACGAACACCACCGCAGCCAACGCGACGCCGCCCGCCGCCTGCCATATCCAGTTCGGATGGTTCGACACCGGCGCGCCCCAGGCAAACTTGGGCCGCCGCGTCGCGTCGTCGAGGATTCCCCAATGCCCCCCGACGGTGCCTTCGAGGTAGCGCTTCCACGGCTGGTCGAATGCCTCGATCAGGTTGACGCGGAAGCCATCCTGCTTGCCGCGCTTGAGCACATCGGCCAGCACGCGCGCCTGCGTCGACGGCGACGGCAGCGCGCCCTCGCGCATCCGGCCGGCGCTCGGCCAGCCGAACTCGCCGATCAGGATTTCCTTGCCGGGAAAATCCTCCGCGATGCGCTTGCGGATCGCGCCGATATGCTCGGCGGCCTTGTCGGCCGAGATCGGATCGTCCTCCCAATACGGCAGGATATGCGCGGTGACGAAATCGACGGCGCTCGCGAGCTCGCGATTCTTCTGCCAGAACTCCCAGACATCCGCATAGGTGACCGGCGCCTTCACCTGCTGCTTCACGCTCGTGATGTACTCGCGAAGCTTCGCCGCCGAAATCTCGCCGCGCAGCAGCGCCTCGTTGCCGACCACCACGGCGCGGATCGTGTCGGGAAAGCGGTTGACCAGCGCGACACCGGTTTCGATCTGGTACTTCGTGCGATCGGGATGGCTCGACACCCAGATCCCGAGCAGCATCTTCAGGCCGTGCCGCTGCGCGATTTCAGGAACCTGGTCCAGCCCGACATCGACCGAATAGGTGCGGATGCAATCGGTGACCTTGGCAAGCTCGGCCAGATCCTCCTCGATCTGCCACGCTTCGACCCGCATCGAAAAATCGAGCGGCGTCTGCAGGCCGCGGAACGGCGCGTAGGAGATGCAATAGAGCTTCTCGCCGGAGGCGAGCGGCGACGGCGGCATCGGGACCGGAGCGCCGAGCCACCACCAGCACGCGACGATGGTTGCAGCCGCTAAAGTGAACAGACTGACAGGTTTATGCATCAACGTTCAGCTTGCATTGTTCCGCGATGTGTCGGTCCGCTGACATGATGCGACACTTTAATCAATCCGTCGCCTAGCGCTGGACAAAGCGATAGGGAATGGCAATCTCAGCATCGAACAATCTGCGGCGAAGCCGCAAATCGGACCCATTCAACAGACACAAATCGCGATCGATGGATCGCAAAACTCAAGCAAGAAAAAAGGCCTCATGTTCTCCCCCCTGCGTCTGAGCCTCGCTGCATTGCTCGCGGCCTCGTGTCTGTTCGCTTCCCTACCTGCCTCGGCCCAGAACAACGACGCCAAGCCGGCCGACAAGCCCGCCCAAGGCCAGCCGACGGACGAAGGCCAGCAACGGCGGGCCGAAGAGTTCGCCGAAGCAGCCCGCCAGATCAGCGGCCCGGCCGGCAATGCCGAGTGTGTCTTTCTTGGACGCAATGTTGTGACCCTTCTGTACCGGAGCGACATGGACGCCGCGTTCCGGAACCTCGACCTCTACGACCGGTTCGGCTGCCCCGGTCCGCACATCCAGTCCGCCTTCCGCTGCGTGCTCCGGCAAACTGCCAGCATCAACCCGCGCGACGCGCGGGACGTGCCGGCCAAGGCTCATAGCTGCTGGATCAATCCGGTAGCGACCACTGCGGCGGCAGCCGCGGCTCCGGCGGCGGCGGCCGCTGCCCAGCCGGCACCGGCGGCTCCCGCCAAGGCCGAGCCGGCACCGGCCGCGCCCCAGGGTGCGACACCAGCGCCCGCCAACAATTCGCCGGCGCCTCCCAAGACCTCGGGAACCCCGAGCCGCTGAGATTGTTGGTGGGCGACCCAATAACAAACGCTGTCATCAAAACGCCACGACCGTGGGTATATAGTCACATGACCTCGAATGAGGTAAGCTGCCAAGCAGCGATGGCCCACCCAGGGGACGGGTTGGCGCCGGACGTCTCAAGCCCCGCCTGGTTTTGTTAGATGCGCTTCGTCGCACTTGTCGGCGTTGTGGCCGTGGCATGCATGCATGCCGGGGCATGGACCCTCTCTCGCGATGTGATCGGTGCACCGGGCTTCCGCGGGCAATTGCCCAGCGTGTCCTACACGCCGTTCTACAAGGGATGCGCCTTCGTGGAGGCGCCGAAGGAGCCCGAGAAGAGCTCTGGGCCCGAGAGTCTCAGCCCTGCGCAAGCAGAGCCAGCCAAACCCGATCCGACGGCTTGCCCCCCCGAGCAGATCAAGGCCGACCTTGAGGTCATCGCGCCGTACACCCGGATGGTCCGAACCTATTCGGCAACCCGCGGTGTGGAAGAGGTGCCGAGGATTGCCGGCGATCTCGGCCTGCGGGTCTCGCTCGGTGCGTGGCTCAGCACTGACGAAGCTCGCAACGAGAAAGAAATTCTGTCGGTCATTTCGCTGGCCAAAAAGTACCGCAACATCGACAGCATCGTTGTCGGCAACGAGACGATCTATACCGACACGACGATCCCGCTCGGCAATCTGGGCCTGGGCCTCCCCAAGACCTCGGAGCGGGAGAACAACGAAGCGAGTCTCCTTCGCGACGAAGCCGAGCGGCTGAACAACGCTCGTACCAAGGAAGACAAGCAGTGGGCCAAGGACGAGAACAACGTCCAGCGGCTGATCCGGGTGATCCAGCGCATCAAGCGCGAAACCGGACTTCCGGTCACGACCGGCGAAATCCAAAGCCAATGGTTCTTCCATCCGTCGCTCGCCTCGGCGGTCGATTTTATCGGCGCACACATCCTGCCGTACTGGGAAGGCATCCCGGCGAATCAAGCCGTCGACTTTGCGATCCAGAAGTATGACCAGCTCGGACAATCCTATCCGGGCAAGCGCATCGTCGTCGCCGAGTTCGGCTGGCCGAGCGCCGGGCCGAACCGCAATGACGCGCAGCCGGATCCGCTGACCCAGGCTGCGGTGCTGCGCAATTTCGTCAGCCGCGCCGAGCAGCTCGGCATCGATTACAATATCATCGAAGCCTACGATCAGCCCGAAAAGGCCAAGTTCGAAGGCGGCCCTGGTCCGTACTGGGGCTTCTTTGATGCCTCGCGGCAGCCGAAGTTCTCCTGGACCGGGCCGATCCACAATCCGGATCACTGGAAGCTGACCGCGATCGCGGTTGCGATCGGCGTGCTGCTGTCGCTGCCGATCCTGGCGCTGGCCGGAGCCACCTTCGGACAGGCGGCGCTGCTCGCCACCGCCGCCCATATCGCCGGCGCCTGGCTCGCCATCCTGTTCGCCTACTGGAATGGCCACTACTTCGTGCCGGGTGCCGCCTTCGCGTTTGGTCTCGCGCTGGCGCTGCTGGTGCCGATGATCTTCGTGGCGCTGACCCGCATCGAGGACATAGCGGCGATCGCGTTTGGGAAAAAGCCTGCGCGGCTGATCACGGCGCCGCCGATGGTGCCGGAGCTGCCCAATCCGCCCAAGGTGTCGATCCACATCCCGGCCTATCGCGAGCCGCCGGAGATGCTGAAGCTCACGCTCGATTCGGTGGCGCGGCTGAACTATCCGAACTTCGAATGCGTGCTGGTGATCAACAACACGCCCGATCCGGCGATGTGGCAGTCGGTCGAGGAGCACTGCCGGCTGCTCGGCGAGCGCTTCAAGTTCGTCCGCGAGGACAAGCTCGAAGGCTTCAAGGCCGGCGCGCTCCGGCTTGCGCTGACCCGCACCGCCGAGGACGCCGAGATCATCGGCATCCTCGATGCCGACTACATGGTCCAGCCCGACTGGCTGAAGGACCTGGTGCCGCTGTTCGCCGATCCCAAGGTCGGCCTGATCCAGGCGCCGCAGGACCATCGCGACGCCGGCCGCAGCCTGATGCACGACGCGATGAACGGCGAATATGCCGGCTTCTTCGACATCGGCATGGTGCAGCGGAACGAGCATAACGCCATCGTCACCCACGGCACCATGTGCCTGATCCGCCGCGAGGCGCTGATCGCAGCCGGCAACTGGTCGAGCGACACGATCTGCGAAGACACCGATCTCGGCCTCACCATCCTCGAGCTCGGCTGGACCTCGCACTACACCAACCGCCGCTACGGCCACGGCCTCCTGCCGGACAGCTACCAGGGCTACAAGCGCCAGCGCGACCGCTGGGCCTATGGCGGCTTCCAGATCATGAAGAAGCACTGGCGCCGCTTCCTGCCGGGCCGCAGCAGCCTGAGTAGCGAGCAGAAGCGCGAGTTCCTGTTGGGCTGGATGTCGTGGCTCGGCGCGGAAAGCATCGGCGTGCTGATGGCAGGCCTCAATCTGGTCTGGATCCTGCTCGGACCGCCGCTGCTGCTCCTCTACGACATCTACAAGTACGGCCCGCTCAAGAAAGACTTGTGGACCGAGCTCCACGGCAAGATTGTCTCGGTCGTGCCGGACCAGGTCCTGACGCTGCCGATTCTCACCACCTTCGCGGTGGCGTTCATTCACTTCGTCGCGCTGTACCGGTTGCGGGTTTCGATCAAGCCGCGCCAGATGGTGGGCTCGGTGATCGCCGCGATGGCGCTGCAGTGGTCGGTCGCCCGCGCGGTCGGCACCGGCATCGTCAAGGACGGCCTGCCCTTCGTGGTCACCGCCAAGGGCGGCGCCAAGCGCCGCACGGAATTTCCGGCCTTCTGGGAGGCCGTGTTTGGCGGGCTGCTGCTGGGAATCGCGATCCTGCTCTACGTGACGAACTACAACCGGGTCTATCAGTCCAACCTGTTCGCCGCGGCGCTCGCGGTGCAGGCGCTGCCGTTCCTCGCGTCGGTGGCCATGGCGCTGCTCGAGCGCAGCCGCATCAACGACTTCTCGTTCTGGCAGGGACTGGAAGACCGGATCATCGATATGCGCTGGCGGCGTCCCGCCATCGCACCGCAGCCGGCGCCGGCTCCGATTCCGGCCGAGGAACGCCGCGCCGTCGAGCCAGTGCCGTAGCGCGCAACGCCACGGCACTGATCTTATTTGCGCATGTCCTTTTCGGAAAACCGGTGCCCACTTTTCCGGGACATGCGCTAGCCGCGCAGCGCGGTCTCGACCAGCTTCACCCAATACGACGTCCCAATCGGGATGATCTCGTCGTCGAAGTTGTATTGCGGGTGATGCAGCCCCGCGCTGTCGCCGTTGCCGAGGAAGATGAAGGCCCCGGGCCGCGCCTCGAGCATGAACGAGAAATCCTCGGCGCCCATCACCGGCGGGGTCCCGGTGTCGACCCGGTCCTTGCCGACCACGTCGGCCGCGATCTCCGCCGCAAACGACGTCTGCCGGTCGTGGTTACGTGTCACCGGATAGTCGCGCTTGTAGGTCAGCGTGGCTTTGGCGCCGTAGAGCTTCGCGGTGCCGTCCACCACCTCGCGCACCCGCTTCTCGACCAGATCGCGAGTGCCCTCGGTCAGGCTGCGCGCCGTGCCGCGCAGTTGCCCGGTCTGCGGGATGATGTTGTCGGCGGTGCCGGCATGGAACTGGGTGATCGAGACCACGGCAGATTCCAGCGGATCGACGTTGCGTGACACGATGGTCTGGAGCTGGTTGATGATCGCGGCCCCCACAACGATGGTGTCGATCGAGGTGTGCGGCCGCGCCGCATGCCCGCCGAGCCCTTCGATGTCGATATAGATGCGATCGGCTGCCGCCATCATCGGGCCGGAGCGGATCGCGAACTCGCCGAGCGGAATGCCCGGATAGTTGTGCATGCCGTAGACCTCCTCGACCCGGAAGCGGTCCATCATGCCGTCCTTGACCATCTCGCGGCCGCCGCCGCCGCCCTCCTCGGCCGGCTGGAAGATCACGACCGCCGTGCCGTCGAAATTGCGGGTCTCGGCGAGGTACTTCGCGGCCCCCAGCAGCATCGCGGTGTGGCCGTCATGGCCGCAGGCGTGCATCTTGCCGTCGTTCTTCGAGGCGTACGAGAGCCCGGTGGCTTCCGTGATCGGCAGTGCGTCCATGTCGGCGCGGAGCCCGATGGTGCGAGCGCTACCGCCTTTCCTGCCGCGTATCACGCCGACCACGCCGGTGCGGCCGATGCCGGTGACGATCTCGTCGCAACCGAAGCTCTTCAGCTTCTCGGCGACGACGCCGGCGGTGCGATGCACGTCGAACAGGATCTCCGGATGGGCGTGAAGATCATGCCGCCAGGCCTTGATCTCGTCGTGCAGGTCGGCGACGCGGTTGACGATCGGCATGGACACTCTCCTCGAGCGCGAACGGCGCTGCTGGCACGTTTTTCCCGGCTCGGATGGCCTAGCAAACCGGACCCCCGGCAAGAGGTCAACTGTGACTATGACATTCCTATAACTGCGTCCTGGGGCTCGTCTCGCTTCTTTATGGCGCATTCTCCATTTTCGGCATGGCGACGAACTCGCACCCGGCCATGGGAGCAGCGCCATGCTGCAGGTTTCCAGAGACGAAACGTCGATCGATCAGCTTGCCGGACGGCTGCGGAAGGCCCGCACCGTCGCGCCCGGAACGATCCCCGATGTGATTTCGCACGCGTGCCGGCGCGTCGGTTCCCAAGCCCCGTATGCCAGGGAC
>CAKZHN010000449.1 GCA_936924235.1 uncultured Rhodoplanes sp.
GGCGCCGCCCCAGCGCCGAACTCACACCCGGGGCCGATGGCGCACGCCTGCGTGGCTGTCGAGGTTGACGCGCGTGGGTGAGCGCGGGCTGTTTGACAATTGAATCTGACGATCAAAACCGTGCCCGGATGGCACGGCCATGGCCCGCCGGCCGCGCGGCCGGAGGGTGCCGGGGCCCTGTTTCGGCGGCTTTCCGCGGCCCCCGCCGGGCTTGTCCCGGCGGGCTATCCACCCTAGAAGCACCACGGGCAAAACTGCGGCCGGGCCCGTGGCCTCCTAGGGATACAGACTCATGCGTGTTTATTACGATCGTGATGCCGACCTGAACCTGATCAAGGGCAAGAAGGTCGCCGTCGTCGGCTATGGCAGCCAGGGCCATGCCCATGCGCTCAATATGCGCGATTCCGGCGTCAAGGACGTCGCCATTGCGCTGCGCAAGACCTCGGCGGGCGTGAAGAAGGCCGAGGCCGAGAAATTCAAGGTCATGGAGGTGGCCGAGGCCGCCAAGTGGGCCGACGTGGTGATGATGCTCACCCCCGACGAGCTCCAGGGCGACATCTACCGCGACCATCTGCACGCCAACCTGAAGAACGGCGCGGCGATCATGTTCGCCCACGGTCTCAACGTGCACTTCAACCTGATCGAGCCGCGGGCCGACCTCGACGTCCTGATGGTCGCGCCGAAGGGCCCGGGCCACACCGTGCGCGGCGAGTACCAGCGCGGCGCGGGCGTGCCGTGCCTGATCGCGATCCACAAGGACTCGTCGGGCAATGCCCACGACCTCGGCCTGTCCTATGCCTCGGCGATTGGCGGCGGCCGCGCCGGCATCATCGAGACGACCTTCAAGGAAGAATGCGAGACCGACCTGTTCGGCGAGCAGTCCGTGCTCTGCGGCGGCCTGGTCGAGCTGATGAAGGCCGGCTACGAGACCCTGGTCGAGGCCGGCTACGCCCCCGAGATGGCTTATTTCGAGTGCGTCCACGAGGTGAAGCTGATCGTCGACCTGATCTACGAAGGCGGCATCGCCAACATGAACTACTCGGTGTCGAACACCGCCGAATACGGCGAATACGTCACCGGCCCGCGGATCGTGACGCCCGAGACCAAGGCCGAGATGAAGAAGGTCCTGTCCGACATCCAGTCCGGCAAGTTCACCCGCGACTGGATGCTGGAGAACAAGGTCAACCAGACCTCGTTCAAGGCGACCCGCGCGCGGCTTGCCGAGCACCCGATCGAGCAGGTCGGCGCCAAGCTCCGCGAGATGATGCCGTGGATCAAGCAGCGGGCTCTGGTGGATCGGTCCAAGAACTGATCCGCGCCCAACACCCTGGCTTCCGGACGGGCCCGCCACGCGGGCCCGTCTTGTTTTGAGGCAGGATGCGCCGCAGCACACGACGCGGCGCTTTATTCCAACGAAATCAATAAGCCAAACAGCTGTTTGAACTTGCGTTGACAATTTTATTGCAGAATGATGACAACGGTTCCGCTGCCGGCAGCAGAGTTGTGCATAATCCGGGGTGCGGCGCCCGTAACATGCCGCCCGCGTTAGCTTTTTTCCGTCGTCATTGGATTACCGCCCGGTCCCTCGAGCCGCGGCTGGCGTATTGCGTGCTGGGCCTGCTGCATCTCGCCGCCCTCGGCATCCTGCTGCGGACCGAGGACGACTTCGTTCCCCGCACCGCCTTCCTGCTGGCCTGGACGTTCCTGAACGGCGCGTGGCTGGCGCTGATCCGCCGCCCGGTGGTGGCGGCCTCGATCTCGCTGGTCATGATCGTCGTGCTGATCCTGCTGTCGCAGTTCAAGCAGGACGTGCTCGCGATGAGCGCGAATTTCATCGACGTCCTGATCATCGACGCCGACACCGTCTCGTTCCTGATGACGGTCTATCCCAATCTGAAATGGTGGGTGATGGGCACGGGCGCGGCCGTGCTGCCGCTGATCGCGCTGTTCTGGTGGCTCGATCCGTTGCGCACCCGCCGTCGCTGGGCCGCGCTCGGCGCGTTCACGAGCCTGCTGGCGCTGACGCTGCTGTCCTTCGCCCATCCGATGGATCGCGAGAAGGCCTTCGTGTCGGTCGACTACGTGTCGCAGTTCGCCCGTTCCGGCGTGCTCGCCATGGTCGATCTGACGACCCGTGGCCTGCTCGATGCCGACGGCTTCTCGGACGGCCGGCTGCCTGCGGTGCCGCCGCCGGCTTGCCCGGCGGCGCAGAAGCTGCCGCATATCGTGCTGGTGCTCGACGAGTCGAGCTTCGACATCAGCGCGGTGCCGGGCGTCAAGGTGCCGCCGAACTATCGAAGCCACTTCACCTCGTTCGACGGCAAGAACCGCGCGCTCATGATCGAGGGCGCCGGCGGCCCGACCTGGTACACCGAATACAACGTGCTGAGCGGGCTCTCGGCGCGCTCGTTCGGCCACTTCGCCGAGTTCGTCACCCGCATCGCCGCCGGCCGCGTCACCCGCAGCCTGCCCAACGCGCTGCACGAATGCGGCTATCGCACCTACAGCATCTATCCCTGGCTCGGCGCCTTCCTGAGCGCGCGCTACTTCCAGAAGACGCTGGGCATCGACCATTTCCTCGACGCCAAGGACCTGCACAGCCGCGAGGTCGAGACCGACGACTTCTACTACAACGCCGCCTCCGACCTGATCGGCCGGGAAAAGAGCGGCGGTCCGATGTTCGTGCTGAGCTATCTGATGGCGAACCACTTTCCGTGGGATCTGCGCTGGCGGCCGGACCTCGCGACCGACTGGCGCGACCTCGGCAATGTCAGCGTCGAGGGCCATCGCGTCGACGAATACCTGCGGCGCCAGGAGATGAGCGCGCGGGCCTACAAGGGCTTTGTCGAGCGGCTCAAGCGCGACTTTCCGAACGAGCCGTTCCTGATCGTCCGCTTCGGCGACCACCAGCCGCTGTTCGCCAAGCGCATCATCGATCCGACCTTGGACAATGTCGGGATCGGCCGCCGCATCGACGCCAACGATCCGCGCTACTTCACCACCTACTACGCAATCGAGCCGCTGAACTTCAAGCCGGCCGACCTGTCGTCGGCGATCACCGGGCTCGACGCCGCCTATCTGCCGCTCGTGGTGCTGGAGGCCGCGGGCGTGCCGCTCGATGCAACGTTCGCGGAGCAGAAGCGCATCTTCAACCGCTGCGAAGGCCAGTTCTTCCTGTGCGCAAAAGGCGCCGAGACGCGCCGCTTCAACCGCCTGCTGATCGATGCCGGGTTGATCAAGGGAATGGTGTCCCGGTAGCTTGCCCCGCGGCCGGAAGGGACCGGCGAGGGGAGGAACCATGACCGACGGCGCCACAGGGCCCGGCGTCACGCGGGCAGCAGCGCAGACGCGCGGTACCGCGGTTTCTCTCGCCGATGTGACCATCAGCTTCCGCCTCGCCGGCGGGGGCACCTATACGGCGGTGGAGCACGCCTCGCTGGACGTCGCCGACGGCGAATTCGTCTCCATCGTGGGGCCTACCGGATGCGGCAAATCAACGCTGCTCAACGTCACGGCCGGGCTGTTTCCGCCGTCGCAGGGAAGCGTGCAGATATTCGGCGCCGGGCTCCCCGGCCTCAATCGGAAGGCCGGCTACCTGTTCCAGTCCGAAGCGCTGTTCCCCTGGAAGACCGCGATCGAGAACGTCGCCATCGGGCTCGAGACCGCGGGCACGCCGCGCGCGGAAGCGCGCCGTCGCGCGCAGGAGTGGCTCGGCCGGGTCGGCCTCGGCACCTTCGGCCCACGCTATCCGCACATGCTGTCCGGCGGCCAGCGGAAGCGTGTGGGTCTGGCCCAGGTGCTGATCCGCGATCCGAAGATCCTCCTGATGGATGAGCCGTTCGGTCCGCTCGACGCCCAGACCCGGCAGATCATGGGCAACCTGCTGCTCGAACTGTGGAGCGCGGACAAGAAGGCGGTGATGTTCGTCACCCACGATCTGGAGGAAGCGATCGCGCTGTCGGACCGCGTCGTCATCATGTCGGCTGGTCCCGCCGCCCGCATCATCGGCGACTGGACGGTGCCGCTGCCGCGGCCGCGCGACATTTCCGAGGTCAAACTCGATCCCGCGTTTCACAGGCTGCATCGTGAAATCTGGGACAAGCTCAAGGACGAAGTGATGAAAGGCTACGCGCAGACCGGCGGCGGCTAGCGCATGATCCAGAAAGTGTCCCCGACAAGAGAAGGCCGCGAGCCCCGTTGCGCCCGTTATGCACGCCCCGATACAATCCGCGCACAAAACCAAAAAACCATTGTCGTATCAGCAAGAGGAAACCTCATGTTTGCATTGAGTCGGATCGGAAGTTTCGCGTTGGCCGCGGGTCTCGCGTTGACGCTGAGCAGCGGCGGCGCGTACGCCCAGGCCGCTTTCACGCTGTCGTCGTCGAGCTTCAAGGACGGCGAACGGCTGCCCGCCAAGATGGCCGGCAACAACAAGCAGAATCCGAATTGCGTCGGCGAGAACGTGTCGCCGGCGCTGTCCTGGGCCAATCCGCCCGCGGGCACCAAGAGCTATGCGCTGCTGATGTTCGATCCGGAAGGCCGGCCGCCGGGCGGCGTCAGCCACTGGGTCGCCTACGGCATCCCGGTGTCGGTGACCGGCTTCGCCGAAGGCGAGGTGAGCAAGCAGACCGACAAGTATGTCGGCGGCAAGAGCCTGATGGGGCTGCCGCACTACTTCGGGCCCTGCACACCGCCCGGCTCGCCGCACCACTACACCTTCGTGCTGATGGCGACCGATCTCGAGCCCACGGCGCTGCAGCCCGGCATGACCCGCGACGAAGTGATCAAGGCGCTCGACGGCCACGCCAAAGGCGCGGCAGGCCTGATCGGCACGTTCTCGAAGCCCTAACAAGGCGAGGGATGCCAGAGATGCGGACGAGGGGAGCTTAAGCTTTGTCACGAGCCACGCTCCTCTCGTTGCAGCTTCTCATCGCCGTGGTCGCGGTCGCGGCCTGGTATGTGCTCACCACATTTCCGATCGGCGGCATCACGTTGTTGCCGCCGTTCTTCTTCTCCACGCCGGTCGACGTGGTCCAGCGCATCGTCAAGTGGTTCGTCGACGGCACGATCTGGAAGCATCTCTGGATCACGCTGCTTGAATCGATGCTGGCCTTCGTCATCGGTTCGGTTGCGGGCGTGCTGATCGGCTTCTGGTTCGCGCAGCAGCCGCGCACCGCCGCGGTGTTCGATCCTTACGTCAAGATGATCAACGCGCTGCCGCGCGTGGTGCTGGCGCCGATCTTCACGCTGTGGTTCGGGCTCGGCATCTGGTCGAAGGTTGCGCTCGGCGTGACGCTGGTGTTCTTCATCGTGTTCTTCAACGTCTATCAGGGCGTCAAGGAGGTGAGCCCCACGGTGCTCGCCAACGCCCGCATGCTCGGCATGAACGACCGCCAGTTGATGCGCCATGTCTACTGGCCGTCGGCGTTGTCGTGGATGTTCTCCTCGCTGCACACCTCGGTCGGCTTCGCCGTGGTCGGCGCCGTGGTCGGCGAATATCTCGGCTCGGCGGCGGGGCTCGGCTACATCATCCAGCAGGCCGAAGGCGTGTTCGACGTCGCCGGCGTGTT
Organism: uncultured Rhodoplanes sp.; assembly: GCA_936924235.1. GTDB lineage: Bacteria > Pseudomonadota > Alphaproteobacteria > Rhizobiales > Xanthobacteraceae > Z2-YC6860. Next base: position 5,571 of record CAKZHN010000449.1, read on the forward strand.
CGCCGGCATGTTCGTGCTCGCGGTGTTCGTGGTCGCGATCGACTGGATCGTCACGCTGGTCGAGAACCGCCTGCTGGTCTGGCGGCCGGCTGTGGCCGAAACCCGCACCTGATCAGCCTTTAGTCCGCTAGGCACCGTGCCCGGGCTGCCCTATGGTGCGGCAAAATTCGCTTGAGGGAGAAACGACCAATGGGCAAATCGACGGGCAAATCGATCCGAACCATGCTGGCGGCGCTCGGCGCGCTGGCGCTGACGGCCGGGGTTGCGGTCGCGGACAAGGTCACCATCGCGGTCGGCGGCGCCGGCTGCCTCTGCTACCTGCCGACCATGCTGGCCGAGCAGCTTGGCGAGTACAAAAAGGCCGGCGTCGAGGTCGAGCTGGTCGACTTCAAGGGCGGCTCGCAGTCGCTCACCGCGGTGATCGGCGGCAGCGCCGACGTCGTGTCCGGCTATTTCGACCACTGCGTCAATCTCGCCGCCAAGAACCAGGCGCTCGAAGCCTTCGTGGTCTATGACCGCTATCCGGGCCTGGCGCTGGTGGTCGGGCCCAAGCAAACCGGCAAGATCAACTCGGTGAAGGACCTCAAGGACAAGAAGGTCGGCGTCAGCGCGCCGGGTTCCTCGACCGACTTCTTCCTGAAGTATCTGCTCTCAAAGAACGGCGTCGACACCAACTCGGTGGGCGTGGTCGGCATCGGCCTCGCAGCGACCGCGGTCGCCGCCATGGAGCAGGGCTCGGTTGACGCCGCCGTGATGCTCGACCCCGCGATTACCCAGCTTCAGGGCCGCAACAAGGACCTGAAGATCCTCAGCGACACCCGCACCCAGCACGACACGCTCGAGGTGTTCGGCGGCGAATATCCGGGCGGCGCGCTCTACACCAAGAGCGCCTGGATCGCGGCGCACCCGAAGGAGATCCAGGCGTTGACCAACGCCATCCTCGCGACGCTGAAGTGGATCCACTCCCACTCGGCCGAGGAGATCATGGCCAAGATGCCGGAGAACCTTGTCGGCCCCGACAAGGCGCTTTATCTCGCGGCGCTGAAGAACACGATCCCGATGTATTCGACCACCGGCAAGATGGACCCGAAGGGCGCGCAGGCCGTGCTCGACGTCTTCAGCCAGTCGTCGCCGGAGGTCAAGAACGCCAAGATCGACCTGTCGAAGACCTACACCAACAAGTTCGTCGATGCGGCGGGCACGACCGGGGCCAAATAGCCGGCCAAATCGTGTGAGATCGAGGGGCCGCGGCACCGACCGCGGCCCCTTCGTTTTTGAGGCCGCCTGAAATCAACGGTCTCGATCAAACCCGTCAATCCAATTCATTTGTCGCGCCGGGCGTGGCACGCTAGCGATACCCATCGCTCAGGTAGCGCCGCCATGAACATCCTCTCGATCCAGTCGCACGTCGCTTACGGCCATGTCGGCAATTCCGCCGCGGTGTTCGCCCTGCAGCGCATCGGCGTCGAGGTCTGGCCGGTGCACACCGTGCAGTTCTCCAACCATCCGGGCTATGGCGGCTGGCGCGGCCATGCCTTCGAGGGCAGCCTGATCGGCGACCTGGTGCAGGGCATCGACGAACGCGGCATGCTGCGCAGCTGCGATGGCGTGCTGTCGGGCTATGTCGGCTCGGCCGAGATCGGGCCCGCGATCCTCGACGCCGTGGCCCGCGTCAAGGCGGCCAACCCGCAGGCGCAATACTGCTGCGATCCGGTGATCGGCGACACCGGCAAAGGCGTCTATGTGCAGCCGGGCGTCGCCGACTTCATCCGCCAGCAGGCGATCCCGGCCGCCGACGTCGCGACGCCGAACCTGTTCGAGCTCGGTCATCTCACCGGGCGCTCTACGCGCAACACCGGCGAGGTGTTGCAGGCCGCGCATGCGCTGCGCCACATGGGGCCACGCATCGTGATGGTGACCTCGCTGATGAGCGACGAGACGCCGGACGGCGCCATCGAGCTCGTGACCTGCGACGACACCGGCTCCTACCGGCTGCGGACGCCGATGCTGCCGATTGCCGCGAACGGCGCCGGCGACGTGATCTCGGCGCTGTTCCTCGCCCATCTCATTCGAACGGGCTCGGCGCCGGAGGCGCTGTCGCGTGCGGCGTCGTCGGTGTTCGGCATTCTCAAGCGCACTGCGGAAGCGGGCTCGCGCGAAATCCTTCTGATTGAAGCCCAGGACGAGCTGGTGAAACCGAGCGCGACGTTCCGCGCGGAGTCATTCTGACAGGAGGGAGCGATGCGACGGCGCTACTTCACCCTGGACGTCTTTACGACGCAGCGCTTTGCCGGCAATCCGCTGGCGGTGGTGCTTGAGGCCGGCGGGCTTGAGGCCGCGACGATGCAGGCCATCGCCCGCGAGTTCAACCTGCCCGAGACGGTGTTCGTTTATCCACCGGCCGATCCGAAGCACCGTGCGCGGCTGCGCATCTTCACGCCGGGCCGGGAGATTCCCTTCGCCGGTCATCCCACGGTCGGCACCGCGGTGCTGCTCGCCCATCTCGATGGCGGCGACGCCACGCGCGAGATCGTGCTGGAAGAACAGATCGGTCTCGTCAGCTGCTCGGTTCTCCCGCTCCACGGCGGCGGGCGCGCCAGCTTCGATATTCCGAAATTGCCCGAGCGTCTCGATCCCGTGCCTGACCTCGACAAGCTCGCCGGCGCTTTAAGCCTCGCGCCGGGCGACATCGGCACCGGCGACTACAGTGCCGAGCGCTGGACCGCCGGCAATCCCATGACCTTCGTCCCGGTGAAGAGCCTCGACGCCGTCGCCCGGGCCCGGCCCGACATGGGCCGCTGGAACGAGGCGTTCGGTCCGAACGATCCGCAGGCCGCGTATGTGTTCTGCCAGGAGGTCGCCAATCCGAAACACTCGTTCCACGCCCGCATGTTCGCGCCGGGGCTGGGTGTGTTCGAGGACCCGGCCACGGGGTCTGCGGCAGCGGCCTTCGCCGGGCCGCTCGCCGCCGGCCATCGCGACGGCAAGCACGGTTTCACCATCGAGCAGGGCTATGAGATGAACCGACCGAGCTTGATCCATCTGTCGCTCACTATTCACGGCGGAACGCTGACGGGCGCCACGGTCGGTGGCGACGCCGTGCTGGTCAGCGAAGGTACGCTCGAGGCCTGACATCGGCGCTCCCTCCGCGCTAAGCTGTCCCCAAAACATCGGCAAATTCCTGGGGAGGGACAGCATGGGCCGCAAGATTGCGATCATGGGCACCGGTGCGGTCGGCGGCTACGCCGGCGCGCACATGGTGCAGGCCGGCGAGGATGTCACCTTCATCGATCCGTGGCCCGCGCATGTCGAGCACATGCGCAAGCATGGTTTGCGCGTCACGCACGCCCGAGACGTGCCGGAATTCACCGTGCCGGTGCGCGCGCTGCACGTCACCGACGCGCAGCAGCTCGCGAAAGAGCCGCCGGTCGACATCGCCTTCGTCTGCATGAAGTCCTACGACACCGCCTGGGCGACGACGCTGATCCGGCAATATCTGGCGCCCGACGGTTTCGTCGTGTCGCTGCAGAACTGCATGAACGAGGAGACCATCGCCGGCATCGTCGGCTGGGGCAAGACGCTCGGCTGCATTGCTTCAAGCATCACGGTCAACCTGCCGGAGCCGGGCCTCATTCATCGCGGCGCCGGCAAGGGCGGCGCGGCTCACACCGTGTTCCGCGCCGGCGAGGTGCACGGCCGCGTCACCGAGCGCGCCAACGAAGTCTGCCGGCTAGTGGCCTACGCCGATAGCGCCAAGGTGACCAACAACCTCTGGGGCGAGCGCTGGTCGAAGCTCGTCACAAACGCCATGGCCAACGGCATCGCGGCCTGCACCGGGCTTGCCGGCGGCGCGGCGCTCGCCAGCGATCCGATCCGGCATTTTTCGACACGCGTCGGCAGCGAGGCCATTCGCATCGGCCAGGCGCTCGGCTATCAGCTCGAGGACATCTACCATTTGCCGCCCGAGACCATCGCGCGGGCCGGCGAGGGCGATGAGGCCGCGATGCGCGCCTGCGACGAGGAGCGCTTCCGCCAGGGCAAGCGCACCGCGGGCGAGCAGCGCCCGTCGATGGGGCAGGACATGCAGAAGGGCCGCCGCACCGAGATCGAGTTTCTCAACGGACTCATCGTGCGCGAGGGCGAGAGGCTCGGCCTGCCGTGCCGCGCCAACGCAGTGCTGACCGACCTGGTGAAGCGCGTCGAGCGCGGCGAGCTCGAGGCCGATCCGCGGCACATCACCGAATTGCGATTGAATTGAACCGCGGCGGCGCTGATCACAAACGAGGCTTGACCCTTGCGCCGTTGTGCGGTCCATGTCCGCCATGACCGATGTGCGGGTGGTACGGATCGAGCGGCTCGATATGGCTTACGCGCCGCGCCCGTGGCCCTTCGCGCGATCGCGGCGCGCCGAGATCGACGCGCATTTCGCCCGCCGCAAGGCCGAGCGGCCGGCGCTGTTCAACGGCCAAGTCCTGATGCTCTATGAGCATGCGGTCGACGGCGCGGTGTTCCGCGGCTCTTATCTTCAGACCGATTACGCAAGCTTCATCTCCTGGATCGACTGGGGCAACCCGGAAGCCGGCGTGCGCGACTGCTTCTCCCAGGGCGCATTGCGCTCGGCGGATGGCGCATTTCTTCTCGGCGTGATGGGGCCGCACACCGCGCAGGCCGGGAAAATCTACTTTCCGGCCGGCACGCCCGACCTCAGTGACGTCAAGGGCGGCAGCGTCGATCTCACAGCGAGCGTCTGGCGCGAGGTCGAGGAGGAGACCGGGCTCACGCCGGCGCAGGTCGAGGCGGAGCCATGCTGGCATTCGGTGTTCGCCGGCGCGCAGATCGCGCATCTGAAGATCATGCAGGCGCGCGAGGATGCCGTGGCGCTGCGCGAGCGGATCATGACGTTCATCAAGCGGCAGGATCCGCCGGAGCTCGCCGACATCCGCATCGTGCGTGGCCCCGCCGATCTCGACCCGATGATGCTGCCCTTCGTGGTCGGATTTCTTCGCGAGCAATGGGCCGGCGCCGCGCCGCAGAGTTGAACGCCCGCCGTTGCTCGTTGTGACCAAGTGGCTGCGTTTTCGGCGCTTTTCCAGCCCTCCTCACAGGGCCTGCCGCGCATGTTGTCGCGTGCCGCACATGGGGCTAAAGTCAGGCAATTCCAAGTGCGTGATTGGGGGCAGTCATGTCAGGGAAGTGCTCGATTCGCATCGCGTTGTTCGTCGCATGTCTGATGGCCATCTGGATCGCGCCATCGCCGCAGGCTCAAGCCGCAAAGCCCGTCGAATATGTCAAAGTCTGTTCGCTCTACGGCGAAGGCTTCTACTACGTCCCGGGCACAGAAACCTGCATCAGAGTCGGCAGCTTCCCGACACTCCGCGAAGGCACGATCTGCGGCGGATATGGCCGAGGGTCCTACTACGCCGACGGCGCGACGTGTCCGACGCGTGCCGCGGGGCAACGGGTCTATAACTGCCTCGGACCAATACCGGGGGTCTACGCGGACACTCCAAAGATTTGCGGCTATATCCGCACCGACGCCCAATGGGGCAGCTTCCAGACCGCCGACACCCGCACGCAAACCGAATACGGCACGCTGCGAACCTACACGACGGTCGCAGGTCCGCTGAACTTTGCGCTGATGGGCGGCGGGCTGTGGACTCACACCTCGTCGAGCTATTCGAGCACTGGCATTCAGGCCCCCGGCAGCTTCAGCAGCAACGCCAGCGGCGGCGACTTCTACGCCCAGCTGAAGTACTCGTCACAGCTCGGCAACGGCGTCTCGATGTCGTTCGGCCTCAACGGCGGCGTCAACGCCACCGGAACGATGACGCTGTTCGACATCGTGCGTCACAACACCACTTCGACGAACGGGCACGTGATCGCGACGCTCGACCCGGGCGCGGTGGTGAATCCGTTTGTCGAGATCCGTGCGCCGATCACGCCGGGGACCTATGTCTGGGTCGCGCCCGGCGCGTTGTTCCAGGAGCAGAAGCTCTCGCTGAGCAGCGACCAGACCGGCTTCGGCGGCAAGCTAGAACAAGGGAGCACGTCGACCTGGGTGACCGGCTTCGACCTCGGCGCCGGCATTTCCAGGACGGTCTGCCCAAACTGCTTCTTCAATCAGCCGCTCACCGTCAGCCTCGGTGGACACGTGACTTGGTTCAACAGCTCGCAGTCCGTCGATCTGCGCTCCTCGGCCTTCGGCTTCACCGAAACTGCCAAGCTCGACAGCAGCACGCAGTACGGCGCGACGGTCAAGCTCACCACGCCGGTGTCCTGGGGCGACCGCTGGCGCGTGCACCGGGATTTTGGCTTCTGACGCGGCTGCGGCACTGCGGATCGTGGCGCCCCGCCAGCAGATGGCCTGACAGGAAATCGGGGTGGCGGGGGCCTTGCAGGCCGCCCACCCGATCCGTTACATAAGCGCCATCGAACCGCCCTGGGTTAACGCGCGATTAACCCCGTTTCGCCATCCTGGGACGGTCAACCAAGAGGGTTCTTTGGCAATGCCTGCGCGCCGTTTCACTTGCGCGTTCGCTCCGGGGGCGGGTTCCGCCCGGCCGGCTGCCGCCCTCATTCTCGGGCTCCTGCTTCTTAGCTGCCCCTGAGGGCCGGCTGGGCATTTGTGCCTGGGCACTCAGGGGTCGGTTGAAAACCAGAAACCCCAGAGCGCCCAAAGGTCTCAAGGAGAGACGGGCGCAAACCGAGAAGGACCTTTTCCAATGACCACGCCAGCGAAGTCCGAGAAGGACCGCGTCGTCATATTCGACACCACCTTGCGCGACGGCGAGCAGTGCCCGGGCGCCACCATGACCCACGAGGAGAAGCTCGAGGTTGCCGAGCTGCTCGACGACATGGGCGTCGACATCATCGAGGCCGGCTTCCCGATCGCCTCGGAAGGCGATTTCGCCGCCGTCCATGAGATCGCGACACGCGCCAAGAACGCGGTGATCTGCGGGCTCAGCCGCGCGGCCTTCAAGGACATCGACCGCTGCGCCGAGGCGATCAGGCCCGCCAAGCGCAAGCGCATCCACACCTTCCTGTCCACCTCGCCGGTGCACATGAAGTACAAGCTCCAGAAGGAGCCGCACGAGGTGCTCGACATGGTGATCGCGCAGGTCACCCGCGCCCGCGGCCACACCGATGACGTGGAGTGGTCGGCCGAGGACGCTACGCGCACCGAGCACGATTTCCTTTGCCGTTGCGTCGAGGCCGCAATCAAGGCCGGCGCCACGACCATCAACATCCCCGACACCGTCGGCTACACGGTACCGGAGGAGTACTTCCGGCTCATCAAGATGCTGCGCGAGCGCGTGCCGAATTCGGACCAGGCGCGCTTCTCGGTGCATTGCCACAACGACCTCGGCATGGCGGTGGCGAACTCGCTCGCCGGCGTCAGCGGCGGCGCGCGGCAGATCGAATGCACCATCAACGGCATCGGCGAGCGCGCCGGCAATGCGGCGCTCGAAGAGGCCGTGATGGCGATCAACGTGCGCAACGACGTGCTGCCGTTCTGGACCGGGATCAACGCCACGATGCTGACGCGCGCCTCGAAGCTCGTGTCGGCCGCGACCTCGTTCCCGGTGCAGTTCAACAAGGCGATCGTCGGGCGGAACGCTTTCGCGCACGAGAGCGGCATCCACCAGGACGGCATGCTCAAGCACACCCAGACCTACGAGATCATGACGCCGGAGACCGTCGGCGTGAAGCAGACCTCGCTGGTGATGGGCAAGCACTCGGGCCGCCACGCCTTCATCCATAAGCTGGAGGAATTGGGCTACAAGCTCGGCGACAACCAGCTGGAAGACGCGTTCACGCGCTTCAAGGCCTTGGCTGACCGCAAGAAGCAGATCTACGACGAGGACATCGAGGCGCTTGTCGACGAGGAGATCGCGCACGCCCAGGATCGCGTGAAGCTGGTTTCGCTCTCCATCATTGCGGGGACCCGCGGCCCGCAGCGCGCCACGATGAAGCTCGACATTGATGGTCGCGGCGTCCTCGAGGAGTGCGAAGGCAACGGCCCGGTCGACGCGATCTTCAACTGCATCAAGACGCTGGTGCCGCACGAGGCGGTGCTCGAGCTCTATCAGGTGCACGCCGTCACCGAAGGCACCGACGCGCAGGCCGAGGTGTCGGTGCGGCTCGCCGAGAAGGGCCGCTCGGTCACCGCGCGCGGCGCCGATCCGGATACGCTCGTCGCTTCGGCGAAGGCGTATCTCGGCGCGCTCAACAAGCTGATGGTGCGCCGTCAGCGCGGGGGCGTCGCGGTCAGCGAAGCGCGTGTGCATTCGACCGATGTTGGTTGAAGAAGAATAATTCAAAACTGTGTGAGGCCGCGCCCGAGAGGGCGCGGCTTTTTCGCTTTAATATCTGGCGTTTCTTGATCTCGGCCACAATCGCGCCACGACGATAAACACGCGTTCAGTCGTTGCGTTAACGCACGGATTAACGCGATGTCATGACCAAAGCTTAACTTGAGGTTGTTTTTGCGCGGCTCAATATCAGCGCCACAAACAACGCCATCAAGGAGGTGGCCATGATCAAGAAAACACTCGCTGCCGGAACGATCGCTCTTCTGCTTGCAGGCGCCAGCGCAGGCGCAGTGCTCGCGCAATCCGCGCCGTCGCGCGGAGCGCGCGCGGAGATCAGCTCGCAGGATCGCGCACAGGACGTTGCCGCGTTCACCGACGCGCGCATCGCTGCGCTCAAGGCTGGGCTCAAGCTCAACGCCGACCAGGAGAAGAACTGGCCCGCGGTCGAGACCGCGCTGCGCGATCTCGCCAAGGAGCGCGCCTCGCGCATGAACGCCCGCGCCGAGCGCCGCGCCGGCCATGACACCAATGCCCAAGCGCAGCCCGCGCCCGACGCCATCGCCCGCATGCGCGAAGGCGCCGACGCGCTGACCGCCCGCGCCGCAGGCCTGAAGAAGCTCGCCGATGCCTCGGAGCCGCTCTACAAGAGCCTCGACGATGGCCAGAAGCGCCGCTTCTCCGAGCTGATCCGCATGGGCGGCCGGGCCGGCATGGAGCACCACCGCTGGCGGCATCGCGGCTGACGCCTGCTGCTGATTTCAGGAACCTGACGCCCACCCCCCAGCGCCAGGAACCGAAGCGGCAGCGCCGGTCGCATCAGCCCCCCGACGATCGGTCGCTGCCAGGAAGCCGCCGGGCCTTGCCCGGCGGCTTTTCCGTTGAATCAGGAGCATTTCCCTTGAAGTTTTCCCGCCGGTTTGCTGGACAGCCCGGCCATCGTTTGTTACATGACCCGGCCTGCGGGGCCTGTCCCCGCGATGGTGGCCCGGGCGCATAGCTCAGTTGGTAGAGCAGCTGACTCTTAATCAGCGGGTCCTAGGTTCGAGCCCTAGTGCGCCCACCAATCACATCAAGCACTTAGCCGAAGTGAGATTGGACAAACCGGGCACGTTTTACAGCGCGTTTTACAGCTTTGTTCGCGCTTCGAGCTTCATCACCGCGATCTCGGCGAGCTGCACATCGCGGCCGAGGTAGTGCGCGTCGAGGATCGCTTCGACGTCCTTCAGGCTGTGGCCGGTGAACGTTGCGATCTGCGGCACCGTCGCGTCGGCAAGGGCGAGCCGCACCACCGCCGACCCGCGAATATCGTGGAACGTCAGGCCTACGATGCCGGCTCGCCCGCACGCCTTGCCCCACGACGTTCGGAATCCATCGGACGTCCACGGTCGCCCTCGGGTGGTCGTCAGAACGAGCGGCCCGCGCCGCTCGGTCCTCTCCAGCAACGTTCGCAGTGGCGCGCCGGCCGGCACGACAATCCGCCGCCCGGTTTTCGACTGGGTCAGGCGGATGTGCTTGCCGTCGTAGGCCGACCACGGCAGCCGCAACAGGTCGCCTTGGCGCTGGCCGGTCCAGAGCGCGAGCATCATGGCGAGCGCCAGCTCCGGCGCCGCCACCTTGAGGAACGAGGCGACGTCCGCGTCCTGCCAGATCTTGTCGGTCCGGTCTGCGGTATACAGCCGGCCGCCGCCCTCGCATGGATTGGTGCCGATCAGGCCGCGGTCCTTGCTGAATGACAGAATGCGGGACAGCGTCGACCAGGCGTAGTCGGCCTTACGCGGCGTATTTGCGAACCGGTCTCGCCATGCCTTGAACTCGCCGCGGACACGCGGGTCCTTCAAGGCGGCCAGCGGCATATCGCCAAATTCGTCTTCGATCAGCTTCAGGTAGGCGGTGTAGGCCCGGACGGTGGACGGCGCCAGTTGCAGGTACTCGGCCGATCCCTTGAAGGCCGCAATCAAGGTCATGAACGTGCCGGCCGTCGGCGCACGGAGAGCTGCATGCGCCTCTTGGTACTGGCGCACAAAGTCTGGCGTGCCGGGCTGTGCCGTAATGCGCGGACCGCCACGCCAAGCGTAGTGATAGACGCGTGTCTCGCCGGTCGCGAGCTTCATCTCGACGCGATGAATACCTTTAAGATCCACGCGCACGTTTGGACTTCCATGCATCAAACGCTGAATCAGGGCTAGCGTGTTGAAGATTGCTCAGCGCGTCGAGCGCCGCGTCGATCGCCTTCAAGTCCCACCGGCTAGTGCCGGCGATCGGGCCAGGCAGTCGGCCTTGCTTGATCCACATCGAGAACCCCGCCGGTGAGAGACCGCAATATGCCGCAGCTTGAGGCCGCGTCAGCAGACGTGGCGCCAAACCAAGCTGGGTATCGACACGCTGTGCAGTCGAGTCTGACATCGTTCTAGCAACTGAGGCAACGGCAGTGTAAGGCCGGCCTCGAATGCGCGGCGCTATATAAGGTTCTGAGAGCAAAGCAAAATTTGAACGTTGCTGAACGCCAGCGAATGAACTTCGAACGCCCGTCGGCGTGTCACTCCCGCCACGTGCGGTGGATTCGCCGAAAACAGCGGTTGATTGGCAACTGATAAGGAAAGTAGATTTTGTTTGCCGGTGCCGTTTGCAATATCTTTAAGAGCGGCTGTGCAGCGGATGCTTTGTACCTGCTGGCCTATGGTTCAGGCGTCTAATCTATGAATCGCGCGCGACGTGGGAAAATTCTTGCGAAAGCAGACGATGCGATTCCGGCCGGTGCTATCCGTTTGACGGAAGCGTTCTCGTTGGTGAAGAGAGCCTTTCTAAACGTGTATCCAGATTTTCCGATTTCAGACGATCCTTTCGTTCTTGGTCTACTGGAAATGAATAGAGACAGGGAGCGGCAGAGACTCAAACATCGAGGTGACGGCGGCGATGGCCAAATATTTTCTATTGATTGCAACGTCTTCTTTCGAGAACGGCTTCGAGCTGGTGAGCTAAATGCATACGTTCGAGATCCTCAAAGCGGAGAGATATTGCGTCTGAGGACAGTCGGGTGGATTCCCGATCAATGGCTGATGCCAGATGGGTTTATCCAAGCTGGGATAGATAGTGACCACATCCACCCTGACGATCCCAACACGCCAGGTCCGGACGGAGCGTTGCTGCGCGGGGCCTTGCGCCCGGTGTTCTTTTACTTCGATGAATTTGAGAAATGGCTTGAGCACACCTTTCAAGAGGGATCGTCAAACCGGGCAAGAGTCGCTGCCCCAGCTGTGAGTGCTCATCGTCGGAGCGCGGTAAAACAAGCGATCGTCGCTTTATGGGGCGATGTCGGACCAGGCCCGGGAGTATCTGAGCGACTACGAGAACGGAAGATAAATCAGTGGCTTAAGAGCAACGACCTAGCCACGGTCAGTGACGCCACCATCCGACGAGCCCTCCGAGAGCTACGTGTGACCGCAAATGATCGCACTTGATCGCGGTTGAATGCTGCGCTGATCGCAAGTTTTGGCGATTAATCCCGTGCTTGCGGGAACGCAGGCGCGGCCGCCGGAGCCATTCCGGCATTGAAGCACTGAGACATTCAAGAATGGAACAAAAGGAACTTGCTTACAGCATTGCCGACGCGTGCAAACGGGTGAGTGTTGGAAAAACGACTCTGTATGCCGCGATTAAGCGTGATGAGCTGATCGTTCACAAGGTGGGAAGGAGAACCCTAGTTACCGCTGCCGCCTTGTCTGCCTGGGTCAATAGTTTGCC
>CAKZHN010000450.1 GCA_936924235.1 uncultured Rhodoplanes sp.
TGGGGGTCCCGGGGCGCGCGGGCCCTTGCGAGGAGCCCGGGCGCCTCTCGGCGCTCCATCGCGGCACGCGTTGTCGGCGGCCGCACCTTGCTCGGTCATCGGGCGCCGCTATAGACGGGCCTTCAGACGAGCAAGGCATGACCGGTGTAGCGGGTCTGAAAGAGAAGAAAAGATTGTTGCGATTTCGGTGTGAATTCACTGGGGACACAGACGGAGCGACTTGCTCCACCTATGGCCCGACGAGATTCTGGCTGACCATCACACCGCCCTGGCTGGGCGCCGACGGCGCCGGAAAGCCGATGCCGATGACGCCGCCGACGTCGGCCGTAAAGCCGGTGCCGGGCCCGACCGTTACGGTGGTCTGGCCGCTGGCCGCAGCGAGCGTCACGTCGTAGCCCGCTCCGGGCTTCAGTCCGGTGATCAGATGGCGCGTGACGGTCGACGGCACCCGATAGGTGGTCGCCGTGTTGGTCCGGCCCGGGCTCGTCTGCGGAAACACCACCGCGGTGTTGGCGAAATAGACGCCGTCGAACGGCAGGCCATGGATCGAGTGGATCGGAAACGCGGTGTCGGCCGTGTCCGATGCGTCCGAGCCCTGCAGCACGGTGAGGAAGCGCACCGACTGCGGGTTGGCCGGATCCTCGATCACCAGCCGGGTGTACGAGGTGTCGAGCTCGGACACCGCGTTGACCTCCTGCGACGGATCGGTGGTCCAGAGGTGCTGCTCGTGCACCGTGGCGGTCGACGGCATCACCGATTGCACGGTGAGCGCCTGCCCGTTGGTCACGCTGCGGGCGGTCTGCCCGGTGATGGTTGGCGGCGCCGTCACGACGAGGTTGAAGCGCTTGAACTCGTTCGCAGCCTTCGAGTCTGCCCGGTCATAGACCACGACGTGATCGGGCACGAGCCAGACCACCGACCGGCTCGCCGTCGAGATGTCGTCGGCATTGCGCGCCGGCGTCCACCAGTCCGGATGGTTGTAGAGATTGGCCGCGTCGAACAGCGCATAGGACCAGTTGTCGTTGGCGCTGAGCGTGACGCCCGGATCGCCGAAGCTGCCGCCATTGTGCCACTGGCCGCCAAACTGCAGCGTCACGTCCCAGATGCTCGGCGAGATATTGATCTGCCGGTTCTCCAGGCTCAGCGTGTTGTGATAGAGCGGCAGGTATCCCTTGAAGTCGTTGGCGTAGTTCGCCCATTCCTTGGTCAGCCACTGGCCCTTGCGGTACAGCGTGAACTGGCCGCAGTCGCCGCTCTGGTGGTTGATCCATTCCCAGCTGCAGCGGGTGGTGAACCAGGTCGCGTTCGGCGTCCAGTCGGTGCGCGCGAGGATCGTGCCGATCGAAGGCGCCGTGAACTGCAGCGGAATGCCTGGCCGCGGATCGCTCGGCGTTGTGGCACGCGGATCGAACAGCATGAAATAGAGGATCGACTGCGTCGCGTAGGAATTGCCCCAGATGTCGCTCGCCCGCGAATAGAGCCGGCCGGCGCCGCCCTCGAGCACGTTGGTGGCGATCCAGACGTTCTCGGCGAGCCGCGTCCTGTTGCGGGTGATGCGGTCGTAGAGCCCGATCGGACCGAAGGTGTCGAGGAAGTCGGGCGTGACCCAGGTGCGCAGCGTGTCGCTCCAGGTGGCCATCGGCCAGATCGGGCCCAGGTAAGAGACGCTCGGCACCGTCATGTTGGTCGGTGCCGTGTAGTGCAGGAAGCCTTGGACCACGCTGTCCCAGTAGTTGCTGGCGAAGAACGCCGCCTGCGGCCCGTAGGTCGCGGTGTCGTCATAGCCCGCGGTCTTCATCGCGAGCAGCGCCTGCGCGAGAAAGCCGATCGACTCGCCGTAGAGCGTGCCCTCGACCGGAAGGCCGCCGGTCGCGAGCCCGAGGCTGATGTTGGTCCCGGTCAGGCCGAGCCTGTGCTTGACCGTGTTGCGGTTCTCGAACACGGCGTAGACCTGATAGAGCCACCAGCCCATCACGTCGGGGATGTAGCTGCGCAGGCTCGATCCCACGCCGCTGCCGCTGACCGGATCGTCGGCGGCATCGAACGACATGGCCAGCATCGAAAGCGTGCGCATCTGGCCGATGAAATAGTTGTTGGCGGCCCAGCGCAGCTGCAGCTGATTGTTCTGCTGCTCAAAAGACGACAGCGACGGATCGTTGCCGAGCACCCGCGGGTCGTTCAGCACGCCGGGCATGAACGGCCCCTGCCCGCTGCGGTTCGGCACGTGATAGATCTGGTCCGCCCACGTCATGAAGACCGTGCGGATGGTCGCCTTGTCGGTCGCCGACAGCGACGGGTAGAGCCAATCGACCGTGAGGCCCCAGGCCTCGCCCCAGTAATTTTGGCGATTGCCAGTCATGAAATTCGGGTCGCGGAAGGCGACGCCGGAGGCCGGGCCCAGGGCGGCCTGGTTCATCACCCACATCAGCATGGTGCGGGCGCGCATCGCCCACAGCGGACGCTGATTGAGGTTCGGATCGACCAGCGACATGAAGGCGAAGAACTCCGCATAGGCCTCGGTGGCCTCGCCGACCCAGTCGTTGGTGCCGCCGTCCTGCCAGCTGGCCTTGGGGACGCCTGTGGTCCAATTCCATTTCGCATCGGCATTGGCGCGCGCCGTGTTGGCCGCGACCTTCAGGCCTTGCGCGAACATCGGATTGGAGGCTCTCGCCCAGCCGCCAAGCCGGGTCAGGTCGGATGAGTTGAGCCAGAGCCGCGGATGATCGGTCACCGGGGCTGCAGTGGCAGCGCCGAGCGGCAATGAAAGCGTGATGAAAGACAAAACGAAGAAACGAAAAAGGACTGACTTAACCGGCATCTGAACGCCTCCTGAGAATGATCCAGTGTGGCGTCCCCCAAACGGAGGCTATGGGGATGAAATGACGGTTTGACGACACACGCTGGCGCGTGCCGGTAGCAGGTTGCCGTTGTACAGGCGCGTACATCCCTCCGACCTCATGGTGAGGCGCATCGCGAAGCGATGCGTCTCGAACCATGGCCGCAATAACGAGGCCGCCCCATCCTTCGAGACGCGCGGCTTTGCCGCGCTCCTCAGGATGAGGCGGAGAGAGAGTCGAGAAACAGAGTCAGCCGTGCGTCAGGCCGTCAGGCGCACGACGGATTTTTCGTAGCTCTGCGAGCCGAGGTCGTTGTTCTCGATGATGCCATGCTCCTGGATCCAGGAGCGCGAGTCCTCGAAGATCTCGCGCGAATACGGCTCGAACACGATGCGCTCGCCCGGGCCCCAGCGGCGCGTGTCCATCTTGTCGTGGAAGCGCTTCGGGAATTCCTTGGCGTAGTGCTTGGTGTAGAGCTCCGGCCGCAGATCGATGTCGGCCTGCGCCCGCTTCAGCGCACGGAAGAACTTGCTCACGTCTTCCATGTCGGGATCGCCGGTGAGCATGGTCGCCATCATGAAGGTGCAGTCGACCACCTTGCGGAAGCCGAGCTGCTCGGCGAAGTAATACGGCCCGGAGAACAGCGTGCAGGCCGGCACCTCGCCGTTGAGCAGCTTCTCCATGCGGCCGAACACCAGCCCATCCTTGAACGACAGGTTGATCTTGTCCTGCGGCATGAACTGCTCGAGCGCCTGGATCGTGGCGTAATGGCTGCCCGACTGGTAGCCGACCGAGATCGGCACGCCGGCGAGATCCTCCGGCACCTTCACCTTGGAGTCGGGCGGCACGAAGATGCCGCAGGTCGAGACCTGATAGACGTCGCCGTACAGCTTGCCGTGGCCCTTGGTGGCGGCGACGTTCACGGTCCAGTGGCAGGCGCACGAGATGTCCGACTTGCGGCCGCGCTCGAAGGTCTGCATCGCGCCGACCTTGTCGCCGAGCTGCTGCGAGGCGCCGTCGCTCGACTGCACCAGCTCGCGAAACTCGTAGTCGAGCCCTTCGTCCTTGAAGTAGCCCTTCTCCTCGGCCACCCACTCGTGCAGGCGGAAGTGCGGTTCGATGATGAATTTGTCCTTGGCCATGATGTCCTCCTTGTCCTTCTCTGTTCGATGTCCCTGAAGTTTCTGTCCTGGTATCGAAGTTCCTGGCGTCAGCAGCAGTCGACGCCGGAATCCGTTGAGCCCGAGTGCTTCGAGCCCATGTGCTTGGCCTTGGCGTCCTCCGTGACGCGGCGGGCGCGGATCATCTTGACGTGATCGTCCATCAGCCGGCGGGCGCCTGCGGCGTCGCGCATTTCAATGAGCGACAAGAGCTCCTTGTGCACGTCGACGATGCGGCGCGCGACCGTGGCGGTCAGCGTCGGGTTGCGGCGCGGCCAGGAGACGTGCTGCAGCGAGATCAGCTGCACCACCAGTACGCGGTTGTGCGAGGCCTCGGCGACCGCGAGATGGAACGCCGCTCCCAGCCGCGTGAAGCGCTCGGCATCGCCGAGGCTGCCTTCGGCCTCGGCGACGAGATCGCGAAGCTTCTGGAAGTCCGCGTCGGTGGCGTGCTCGGCGGCAAGCTCGGCCGCGAGGCATTCGATCGCGCGCTGCGCATCCATGATCTCGTTGGCGCTGACGCCGATCAGGTCGAGCTGCACGGCGAGCGCCTCGGCAAACAGGTTCGGATTGCCGCGCGCCACCCGCGCGCCGCCGCCCTTGCCCATCTTGATCTCGGCGATGCCGAGCGCTTCGAGCGTGCGCAGCGCGTCGCGCGCCACGATCCGGCTGACGCCGTAGCGCGCCGCGATATCGTTCTCGGTGCCGAGGAAGTCGCCCGGCTCGAACATCTTGGAAAACAGCGCCTCGCGGATGTCGGCGACGATCTGCGAGGACAGCGAGGCGGAGCGGCCCGGCACAAAGGCCCGGGTGGATGATTTCGCAAACGAGGGGGACGGCTGCGCGACCATGGCCGGACGATACGCCCGGATCCAAAGATAGTAAAGATACTATCTTATAATTTTGGCGTGGCTCGGCCGTCGAAAATGGCCCTGGATCGCCTCCGGGCCTCGCCTCGCCGCGGCCGCCCAAAATCCCGGCGGCATGGCACCGACCTTGCACCTCACCGCATAATCATGAGGCAAACGTTACCAGCCCTGTCCCGGCTCTGTCTTGGCCCGATTCTCGGCTTGAGTCTTGGCCTTGCCGGCTGCCTGACGGCGCAAGACGGCGCCGAAGAGAAGCCGCCGCCCGCCGGCATGGCCGGCCTCGCCGTCTCCCGGGCGAACAGCCCCAGCCTGATCGTCACCCCGGCGAAGCTTTCGGTGAACGGCGCCGAGGTCGCCACCATGGCGATCTCCGACGACTATTCCGGCGCAGTCGCGCCGGGCCAGGTGGTGCTGAGCGTCGCCACCTCGTCCGGCGGGCGCTACAGCTACCGCTTCAAGGCCGACGCCGGGAAGACCTACCACTTCATCGTCGCGCCGCGGCAGTACATCACGCCCGAAGGCCTTGCGGCCGGCCCCGGCCAGGCGACCGAGACGACGGGGCAGTTCGGTATTGCGTCGATGAACTGAGGCGGCAAGCTCCAGGCGGCAAGCTCCAGGCGGCAAAGATAGTAAAGATACTATCTTATAGTTGCGCGGCCTCAATCGGGGAGAATCTGTCCCGGGGAGAGCATGATACCCAGCCCTTCATCTCACCGCATAATCGTGAGGCAATCGTTACCGGGGTGATCCGGCGTGCTGATCCTGTCCTTGGCGCCCCGCCCGACTGGAACGCTCACTCCGCCTGCGCGATGAAGGCAGACAGACCTTGCAGGGCGGCCGCAAGCCGACTGCGTCCGATCAGACCGGCGTAGCGCTGCTCCAGGTCGGCCATCACGTCGAAGCTGTCGCGCATCAGCTTGCGCCCCTCCCCGGTCAGCTTCAGCACGCGAACGCGGGCGTCCTTCGGATCGGTTTCGATCCGGACATAGCCCGCCTCCTCGAGCTCGGCCGCCAGCCGCCCCATCGCCTGCTTGGTGATGCTGGCGCGCTCCGCCGCCTCGGTCACCGAGCTTCCGGCGAGATCGATGTTGGAGAGAAGCGTCGTGTGCGTCGAGCGCAGGCCCGAATAGCCCCGAGCCTGCAAGCCCTCGACGACATGCCGGTTCACGATGCGGGAGGCACGCAGCAGAAGCTGGCGCATGTTCCGGCTTCGCTGCTCCTCGGCCTTGTCCAGGCCCCGCCTGGCCGGACGAACCTTTCCTTGCCGCATATAGAAACCTCAGGTTACCATCTGTCCTGAACCCAAGGTTACCAATGGACCGGAGAGAGCGACAATGACCGGGCAGCAGGTCTTCACGACTCCCGATGCCGGCCGGTGGATGCGGATCGAAGGCCTGCCCGGCGTCGAGCTGATGCCGCTCGCCGAGCCCGTGAAGGACGGCTCGATCCACCGCGCCCGCCTCGTGAAGGGAACGATGATCCCGGTGCACACCCATCCGGCCGACGAGTTCGTGCTGGTGCTCATGGGCACGATTGAAACGGGTGGACGACGCTGCGAGGCCGGCACGTTCTGGACAACGCCGGCAGGCTGCCGCCAGGGACCGCATGTCGCGGTGACCGACGTCGAGCTTCTGACGGTCAGGCTTGGTGCGATGGGACCGTTCGGCGAAACCGCATCCTAGGTGCGCACCCGCGGCAGCTCGAGCAGATGCGCCACTGCGTGGATTTTGAGTGGATCGGCAAGCCCGGCCCAGCCTACGATCTCATCGACGCGGGAGGCGATCATGGCGCTGCAGCTTCGACCGAATTGCGAGTATTGCGACAAGGACTTGCCTGCAGACGCGTTGACGGCCCGCATCTGTTCCTACGAATGCACATTTTGCGCGGACTGTGCTGAAAACAAACTGCAGAATGTCTGCCCGAACTGTGGTGGCGGCTTCGCACCGAGGCCGATCCGCCCGGCGACGGAATGGCGCCCTGGGCTGTCTGTCGCAAAGCGTCCGCCATCAACCGCCAGAGTGCACTTGTCTTACAGTCTTGAAGATATCGCCGCTCACACACAGCGGATCAAACACATATCTCCGGAAAAGCGTTGACGCGCGACATCAGCAGGACGTCCGCGCAGGTCAAGGCCCGAAGCGCCGCACGCTCACCTTGGCAATAAGCCCGCCTCGGTCGCCTTGATCTGCAGGCCGAGATACTTCGAGTAGATGCGACACTGCGCGAAGCTGCCGGCAATGAACCACAGCCCCGGCTGCGGTGTGCGCGTGAACATGTTGCGCAGCTCCTGACCGCCGCCAAATCCCCAGATCGGGCCGACACGCGTCGCGACTTTGTCGCCGAACAGCTTGCGGACCAGAGCCTCCTGGCCCTTGTAGCCGGTCGCCAGCACGATCAGGTCGGCGGCCAGCGTTTCGCCGCTCCTCATCCGCGCGCCTTCTGCAACGAACGTCTCAATGTCGGAGAATTGCGCCAGCCCGATCTCTTTTTTGATGATCAGGTCGGAGCATCCGACGTTGAAGTAATAACCGCCGCCGCGGGTGAGATATTTGAACTGCCAGCCGGTGCCGTCCTCGCCGAAATCGAGCTTGAAGCCGAGCCGCGCCAGCGCGTCGAGCATGTCCTGGTCGAGCTTTTTCGCCTGCTCGGTGAGCAGGATATGGCTTTTCCTGGAAAGCGCCAGCGGAACCGACGTCGTGATGAGATCGCAGTCCTCGAGTGGCGTGCCTTCGTCGTAGAGCGCGTAGGGCAGCTGCGCGCTCGGCTCGACGTTGACGATCATGGTCGGACTGCGCTGCGCGATCGTGACGGTGGCGCCGTCCGAGTGAAGGTCCTGCGCGATGTCGTGGCCGCTGTTGCCGGAGCCGATGATGAGGACCTTCTTGCCCTTCCAGGCGGCGGCGTCCTGGTATTGGCTGGAATGCAGGATCGTGCCGGCGAAGTTGCGCAGCGTCGGGATCTCCGGAACGTTCGGAATGCCGCTGACGCCGGTGGCCATCACGATGTGGCGCGGATGCATCTCGCGTTTCGTGCCGTCCGGCCGGCGCAGCATGACGGACCAGCGCTGCGCCTTTTCGTCGTAGGCGCCGCCTTCGAATTCGGTGCCGGTCCAGTAGTTGAGCTCCAGGCTCTCGACGTAGGCCTCGAACCAGGCGGCGAGCTTGTCCTTGGGGATATAGGCCGGCCAGCTCGGCGGGAACGGCATGTACGGCAGATGATTGACGTGCACCTGGTTGTGCAGCACCAGCGCGTGATAGCGCTTGCGCCAGTTGTCGCCGATGCGCGGCTCGCGGTCGACGATCAGCGTGTCGACCTGCAACTGGCCCAGGCGCGCGGCGATGCCGAGGCCGGCATGTCCGCCGCCGACCACGATCACCTCCGGATCGCGATCGGCATATTCGGCGGTGGTCTTCCGGATATCGAGCCAGTTGGGGCCGCGGAAGTCGCGCGAATAGGCCTTGCCCTGCGGCCGTGACCGGCCGAGCCGCTCCTCGAACCCTTTCAGCTCGTCGAGCGCCGTGAGCAGCGTCCACGCCTTCAGCGTGCCGCTGTCGCTCTTGTCGGGGATGAGCCGCAGCACGCCACTGCCGCGGCCTTGCGCGGTTTCGAATGTGAAGATCGCTTCGAGCGCACCGGTGCCGGCGCGGGTCACACGGCGCGGCGCGGTGCGCTGCCGCGCGATCCGGAAGCCGGAGGGCTTGGCGCGAGCAATGTGCGCCGGAAGCTCATTCAGGATGGCGTCACGGCCTTCGAACGTGTCGATGCTCCAGGTCAGCGCCAGCACATCGCGCCAATAGCTGTCAGGATGAAGCAGCGCCTTGAGCGAGGCGGTATCGGGCCCGGTCAGCGCGCTCTCGAACCGCGCCAGCCAGTTCTCCGCGGCGGCCGCGGGGGATTCCGCCTCTGCTTGTGCCAGCATTTCGCTCCCTGGACGTTGTTCTTCGTGACCACGTTGTTATCTCCAAAATACACCGAAGACTCTCTCTCCGTCATCCTGAGGCGCCCGCCCACAAGCGTGTTTACGCGCGTCTTAGACGCGCTATGGGCGGGCCTCGAAGGATGCACGGCCACGATGGCGCAACACCCAGGCCGTCACCCTTCGAGGCTCGGCCTGCGGCCGAGCGCCTCAGGATGACGGGTCACTCACTGCGGCTGCTGCTGCAGGTTGGCCTCGCGCGCCACCCTCACCCACAGCGCAAGCTCGTCCTTGATGCGTTGCGCGGTCTCCGCCGGCGTGGTTCCCACCGCCTTGAAGCCCAGCACGGCGAATTTCTGCTGCACCTCCGGGTCGCGGATCGCCTTGCCGAACGCGTCGTGGAGCAGATCGATGATCTGCTGCGGCGTGCCGGCCGGCGCCAACGCGAACAGGTTGGTCTGCGTGTCGAAGCCCGGCAGTCCGGCTTCGGCCATGGTCGGCACGTCCGGCAGCGCGCCGACGCGCTCCGGCCCGACCACGGCGAGCGCACGAAGCAGGCCGGACTGGACCATGGGCACGGCCGGCGGCAAGGCCGAGAACGTCATCGGCACGTGGCCGGACACCGCGGACTGCAGCGCCGGGCCGCCGCCGCTGAACGGCACGTGCTGCAGGTCGAGCTTGTAGGCGAGCTTGAACATCTCGCCCTGCAGATGCGCCGGCGAGCCGTAGCCGGTCGAGCCGAAGCTGTATTTCTCCGGCGCCTGCCGGATCGCGGCGACGAGCTCCGCGACTGTCCTGGCGGATTGCCCCGGATTGACCACCAGGATGTTCGGCGACGCGCTGGTGATGGTGATCGGAGCGAAACCCGCGACCGGATCGTAGGGCACCTTCTGCAGCGCCGGGTTGACCAGGAACGTCGAGCTCGTGAACAGGATCGTGTAGCCGTCCGGCGCCGCGGCCTGGGCCAGTGCGGCGCCGGTGTTGCCGGCGCCGCCGCCGCGGTTCTCGATGATGAAGTTCTGCCCGAGCTGCTCGCCGAGCTTTTGCGCCAGCAGCCGGCCCATGACGTCGACAACCCCGCCCGGCGCAAACGGAACGACGAGCCGCACTGGCCGCGCCGGGTACGCCTCATTGGCTTGAGCGGCGTTGGCCGCAAGCATCGCCACAACGGCAAGGATCGGGAAGATTCGGAGCATCATCGGATCTGTCTCTGCACGATTAAGGTAAGAGTGGCTTGCCGCCTGCGTTTTCGCGGCGTCCGTTCGAAGCAATTGCGGTGCCACGCAGGAGCGGAACTGCGGCGCAACAACCATTCCTTTACCGCCGCTTAACGGGCCGCGGCTAAAATTACGTACGTATTTTGGGGATGGCCGGGGGGCTAAATTGCGTATCTCGTTTCCGCGTGTTTGGCGCGCGTCTTGGATTACCCGCTTTCACTCACGCCTGAACAGCCTCAGCCTGCGGCAGCAGATTGTCGCAGTCGCGCTGAGCGGCCTGATCGTGGTCGGCGCCATCTATCTGGTCGGCTGGACCATCGACACGCGCGTCCAGTCGACGGCCGACCAGAACGCGGAACTCACGCGCAAGGTGTCGGCGCTGTCCGAAGACATGCTCCGGGCCCGGCAGATCGCGACCGACTTCCTGCAGAAGCGCACCGATGCGCTGATCGAAGCGCACGGCAAGCTGATCGAGCAGGCGCAGGCGCACCTCGCCGAGATCGAGACGCTGGTCGGCTCGATCGAGGACGAGCGGCTGGCGCAGGTCTCGGCGATCCGGCCTGGAATTTCGATGTACATGACGCGCTTCAACAACGTTGTGGCGGCGCAGAAGACACTCGGCCTCAACGAGAAACTCGGCCTGCAGGGCAAGCTCCGCGATGCCGTGCATCAGGTCGAGAGCCGGCTCGCCCAGTTCGACCAGCCGCGGCTCGCGGTGCTGATGCTGATGATGCGGCGCCACGAGAAGGACTACATGCTGCGCGGCGGCGAGCAGTACGGCACCGACTTCAACAAGCGGATCGATGAATTCGAGAAGCAGCTCAAGGACGTCGAGCTCGACGCCGGCATCAAGAAGGAGCTGGCCAGCCGGCTCGACACCTACCGGCAGAGCTTCATGGCCTACATGGCGCAGGCCGACACGCTGAAGGACGAGGCCGACGATCTCGCCACGATCTACGACCGGCTGAAGCCGGTGCTGACCACGGTCAAGGAGGCGGCCGACCTGCGCTACGCCGAGGCGGCCGAGGCCGCGACCCGGTCGCGGCTCATCGTGCTGGTCACGATCGCGCTGATCATCGCCGCGGCGGGCGTGCTGGCGGCCTATTTCGGCCGGCGGATCTCCAAGCCGCTGCTACGGCTCGTGTCCACCATGGACGAACTGATCGGCGGCCGGCTCGATGCCGAGGTGCCGGAGACCGGCCGCCGCGACGAGATCGGACGCATGGCCAACGCGCTCCTGGTGTTCCGCGATGCCGCGGTCGAGAAGACGCGGCTCGAGCACGACACCGAGGAGCAGCGCCGGGTCGCCGAAGAGCAGCGGCAGGCCAGCGCCACAGCCCAGGAGCGGCTCGCCGAGGAGCGGGCCACCGCCGCCGCCGAGCAGGCGCGCGTGGTCGGTGCCCTTGCCGAGGGCCTGAAGAAGCTTGCCGCCGGCGACCTCACCTACCGGCTGCAGGACGGCTTCACCGACGCCACCGAGCAGATCAAGCTCGACTTCAACGACGCCATGGACCGGCTCGACCAGACCGTCCGGGCCATCTCGGACGCGGCGCGCGACGTCAGCGGCGCGGCCCGCGAGATTTCGGCCGGCACCGACGACCTGTCGCGGCGCACCGAGGAGCAGGCCACCAGCCTGGAGGAGACGTCGTCGTCGATGGAGGAGATCGCAGCGACGGTGAAGCGCAACGCCGAGAACGCCCTGGAGGCCAACCAGTTCGCCTCCGGAAGCTGCTCGGTCGCCGAGAAGAACGGCGAGGCGGTGTCGCTCGCGGTCGCCGCCATGTCGCGGATCAAGGATTCGTCAGGCAAGATCGCCGACATCATCGGCATTATCGATGAAATTGCCCGTCAGACGAACCTGCTGGCGCTGAACGCCGCGGTCGAGGCGGCGCGCGCCGGCGACGCCGGTCGCGGCTTCGCCGTGGTTGCGGCCGAGGTGCGGACCTTGGCGCAACGCTCGGCCCAGGCCGCGAAGGACATCAACGGGCTGATCGGCGCGAGCTCGGGCCAGGTCAAGGAGGGCGTGGCGCTGGTCAACCGCGCGGGCGCCTCGCTCGAAGAGATCGTCAAATCGATCAACAAGGTCGCCACGATCGTCTCCGACATCGCAGGCGCCAGCGGCGAGCAGTCGACCGGCATCGGCCAGGTCAACCAGACGCTCGCCAAGATGGACGAGATGACCCAGCAGAACTCGGCGCTGGTCGAGCAGAGCGCCGCCGCCGCCAAGGCGCTGGAGCAGCAGGCCATGGCGATGCGCACGCAGATCGGCTTCTTCCAGATCACCGGCGGCGCGGCCGATGACGACGAGGCGATGCCCGACGGCGGACACGCCCGGGCGGTGGCGTGACGCTGGCTTAACTCACGCCTCGGTCGGCGGCGGCTCGCCGGCGAGCGCCCGCTCGAGAATCGCGATCACGTCGGCGCTGGTATAGGGCCTCGGGTTGTAGCCCTTCACCTTCATGACGACATCGACCGCATCGGCGAGCCGCTCTGGCGGCATGCCGACGCCGGCGAGGCTCGTGGACAGCCCCAGCGCCTTGTTCAGCTCGTAGATCGCGCCCGGCGGATCGTCCGTCTTGAGCGCGCGGCGCAGCGTCTCCATGGCGGCCGGAATGGCCGGCGCGTTGAAGGCGAGCGCATAGGGCAGCACCGCCGCGTGGGTCTGGGCGTGATCGAGATCGAACAGCTGGCGGACCTGCTGGGCGATGACGTGGTGGATGCAGGTGGCCGAGCGGAAATTCGCCGCGAGCCAGGCGGCGTAGAGGGCTTCGCTGCGCGCCTCGGCGTTGCCCGGGTCCGCGGCGGCGCGGGGCAGATGCTCGGCGAAGCGCTTGATCGAGTCCTCGGAAAGCGTCTGGACCACCGGATTGGTGTCCTCGCCGTAGAGCGACTCCACGGCGTGGGCGAGCGCGTTCATGCCGCTCGCGGCCATGACCCGTGGCGGCAGGCTCTGGATCAGGTCCGGATCGTAGATCGCGACCGTCGGCAGCGCGCGCTGGTCGTTGCCGGCCTTGCGGCCGAGGCCGCGCCCGAGCGCCCAGCGCGCCGACATCTCCGAGCCCGAGAGCGTGGTGATCACCCCGATGAAGGGAAACCGCGTCGATGCCGCCACCGCCTTGGCAAGCCCGATGGGCGAGCCGCCGCCGAGCGCCACGAAGGCATCGGCCTTGGTGGCCTGCAGCTGCTCGCTGACGCGATCGAACGCGTCCTGCGGCATGTTCGGCACGGCCGCGTCGCAGATGCCGACGCTCATATCGCCGAGCAGTCCGGCGACGCTGTCCGCCAGGTCGCGGCGGCCCTTGGAGCAAAGAATCAGCAGCCGGGACATGCCGGCGCGGATCGCTTCTGCGCGGATCTCGCCGACGGTTCCGCCGCCGAACAGAACCCGCGTCGGCGGGCTGAAATAGGCAAAGCGTTCGATCATTCGTTCAATCCGCGATTTCCATGAGCAATGCCGCGGTCGCTTCCGGCATCGTCGCCATCGGGTAGTGATGCGACGCGATGGTGTACGCTGTCCAGCCGGGCTCCTTCGAGGCCCAGTCGTAATACTCCTGGAAATGATGCGAGATCTTCCGGGTGGCGAGGACATAGGCCTTGCGCGGCACGGTCTTATATCGCCCGGTCAGGCTGATCGGCTGCAGCAGCGACGGCAGCGGGTGCGGGCTCATACGCCTGAGAAACGCGTCGCGCGCCTGCTCGTTCTCGATGCCGGTGTCGAGCACCAGTGACGACGGCACGCGATAGCCGTCGCCCTGCTCGTCGGCGAGCTTCTGCACCGTCGCGCGGCGCTCCGCCGAGACGGTGTCGAGCATGCACTTGCCGTTCGCCGGCAAGGCCGCGTTCAGATAGATCAACGCGCCGATCTGCTCAGGGATGCGGTCGGCAACGCCGGAGATCACCAGGCCGGCATAGCTCGTGCCGACCAGCACCACATCGTCCAGCTGCTCGCAAGCGATCACGCCTGCGATGTCCTGGATGTGGGTGTCGAGGTTGGTCTCGCGCGAGGCGAGATGCTCGCGCTCGCCCAAGCCCGTGAGCGTCGGGGTGTAGACGGCATGACCTTCGGCACGCAGTCGGTCGGCGACCGTGCGCCACATCCAGCCGCCGCTCCAGGTGCCGTGCACCAGAACGAAAGTTTTCACAGGCGATGACTTTCGATCGTCAGGCCGCGGCCTGCTTGCCCTTGGCGCGCTGGATCGTCTCCCAGACCCGCAACGGCGTCGCCGGCATGTCGATCTGATCGACGCCGAGCGGCGACAGCGCATCGATCAGCGCGTTGATGATGGTCGGCGGCGCACCGATGGTGCCGCTTTCGCCGATGCCTTTCACGCCAAGCGGGTTGGTCTTGCAGGGGATCTCTTCCAGCGCGCAATCCACGTTCGGCATCTGCGCCGCATGCGGCATCGCGTAGTCCATGAAGCTGCCGGTCAGGAGCTGACCGCTCTGACGGTCGTAGACCTGATGCTCCAGCAGCGCCTGGCCGATGCCCTGCACCACGCCGCCCTGCTGCTGGCCCTTCACAATCATCGGGTTGATGATGCGGCCGAGATCGTCGACCACGAAGAAACGGTCGATCGTCACCTGCCCGGTCTCCGGATCGACCTCGAGCTCGACCACGTGGGAGCCGTTGGGATGGCTCGGCGGCGTCGGATCGAAGCTGCCGGCTGCATCGAGGCCCACGCCGAACTTGTTGGTCAGCGGCCCCATCGGGGCAAAAGAAGCCTTGGCGACATCCACAAGCTTGATCTGCTTGTCGGTGCCGGTGACCAGGAAGGTGCCCTCCTTGAATTCGATGTCCCCTGCATCCGCCTCCATCATGGCGGCAGCCATCTTCTTGCCTTTCTCGATGATGGCGTCGGCGGCGGCCTTCAGCGCATTGCCGCCGACCACCATGCTGCGCGCTCCATAGGTGCCGCGGCCCATCGAAACCTGCGCGGTGTCGCCCTGCACGTAGCGGATCTGCTCGAAATCCACGCCAAGGAGCTCATGGGCGAGCTGCGCGAACACCGTGGCATGGCCCTGGCCGTGCGAATGCGTACCGCCATAGACCGTGAGCGCGCCGGATGGATCGAACTTCATCTCCATGCGGTCGTTGAAGATGCCGCCAAACTCGATATAGAAGCTCACCGCGCGGCCGCGCAGCTTGCCGTTCTTCTGCGACTCTTTCTTGCGCGCCGCATAGCCCTTCCAGTCCGCGGTCGCCATGCACTGGTCCATCAGGCGCACGAACTCGCCCGAGTCGTAAACGAAGTGCGTCGGCGTGGTGTAAGGCAGCTTGTTCGGCGGAATGAGATTGCGGCGGCGAAGCTCCGCCGGCTCCATGCCAATCTGGCGCGCAGCGTGCTCGATGAGCCGCTCCATGAAATACGCCGCCTCGGGGCGCCCCGCGCCGCGGTACGGCCCGCTCTGCGAGGTGTTGGTGAACACGCCTTGCGACATCAGATGCATGGTCTGGATGTCGTAGGCCGCAGGCACGAAGCGGATCGAGAAGGCGCCGGCGGCGAGCGCCGCGCCGACGAAATAGGCGCCCATCTGGAACAGCGATTTGCTTTTCAGCGCGAGGATCTTGCCGTTCTCGTCGAGCGCCAGCTCGCCGTAATAGACCATCTCGCGGGCGTGATGGTCGTTGAGCATGCTCTCGCTGCGGGTCGCGCCCCACTTCACCGGACGGCGGAGCTTCTTCGAGGCCCACATCACCAGAAGATCATCGGGGAACGGTCCGCCCTTCAGCCCGAAGCCGCCGCCAACGTCGGGCGCGACCACGCGGATCTGGTTCTCCGGCACATGGAAGATGTGCGAGAGCTCCATGCGCACACCGTGTGGATTCTGCGACGCCGTGTAGAGCGTGTAGAAATCGTTGGCCTTGTCATACTCGCCGATCGCGACGCGCGGCTCCATCGACACCGGCGACAGCCGGTTGTTCTCGACGCGGAGCTTGACCACGTGCTTGGCCTTGGCGAAGGCCGCGTCGGTTGCGGCCTGATCGCCGAACATCAGGCGGAAGGCGTTGTTGCCCTGCGGGTTGTCGTCCCAGACCTTCGGCGCGTCGGGCTTGGCGGCGTCCTCGATGTTGACCACCGCGGGCAGCGGCTCGTAGTCGACCTCGACCAGGTCGGCGGCGTCACGCGCCTGGGCCAACGTCTCCGCGACCACGAACGCGACGCGGTCGCCGACATGGCGGACACGATCAGACACCAGCAGCGGCTGGAAGGTGCGGTGGCCCTTCGGCGCGCCGAAATCCTCCGGCATCAGATGCGCCGTCATGGCGCCGACCTTGTCGGCCGCCACATCGACGCCGGTCAGCACCAGCAGCACCCCGGGCGCGGCCTTGGCCTTCGCGACGTCGATGCGCTTGATCTTCGCATGGGCGTGCGGCGACAGCACGTTGACGCCGTGGCACATGGCCGGCAGCACGATGTCGTCGACATAACGGCCCTGCCCGGTCAGGAAGCGCTGGTCCTCGACCCGGCGCACCGCTTGTCCGATTCCGAATTTGGCCATGAATCCTGCTCCCGATGAGACGGCGTTGTCGGCAATAATGTTAGTGATCCAATGACCGGCGCGCCAGTGAGCCTACCGGTTGAGCCAGCGGCGCGCGAAGCCCAGGAGACCCTGGGGCAGGAAGATGATCATGACGATGAAGATGAAGCCCAGCGGGATCAGATAGGGAAACTGATCGCCGAACAGCCGGCCGAGACCTTCACGCAGCAGCAGGAATGTGGCGGCGCCGACGATCGGGCCGACGAGCGTGCCGATGCCGCCCATGACGTTGAAGATCACGGCGTCGCCCGAGACGACGAAGAACACGAAATCCGGCGCGGCAAAGCGATTCTGCACCGCGTAGAGCACGCCGGCGAGACCCGCGAACAGGCCGGACAGCATCACCGCCACGATCTTGTAGCGCTCGACCGGATAGCCGATGGCCCGGGTGCGCGGCTCGTTCTCGCGGATCGACTGCAGCACCATGCCGAACGGCGAATGCATGATGCGTCGCAGGATCAGATAGGAGCCCGCCACCACGGCTAGCACGAACCAGTGCAGGGTCTCGGTGTTGAATGGCGTGGTCCACAGGCCCGGGATGCCGAGCGCGGGGCGCCGGAACGACAGGCCGTTCTCGCCGCCCGTCACCTCGGTCCAGGTGAAGATGATGACGTAGAAGATCTGCGAGAAGATCAGCGTGGTGATGGCGAAGTAGATGTCGCGGAGCCGCGTCGAGAAATACGCCACGAAGGCCGCGACCGCAGCCGCGGCGACGAGCCCGAACACCAGCGCCAGCACCAGGTTGGGCGGCGACACCATCATCAGCGCCGCCGCCGCGCCGTACATGCCGAGCCCGAAGAAGGCTGAGTGCCCGAACGATACCATGCCGGTGTAGCCGATCAGGATGTCGGACGACATCGCGAGCAGGCCCCAGATCAGGATCTCGGTGAGGAAGCGCTGCCAGAACGGCGGCAGCACCATGGGCGCTACGATCAGCAGCGCCATGATGACGCAAAAGCCTGCCCAGAAGATCGCGTTGTGGCGCTTGATGATCATTTGGGTGTCGGCACAAAGAGCCCGGTCGGGCGGAGCAGAAGGGTGAGGATCAGCACGACGAAGGAGACGATGACGGCCTGGGCCGGGCT
>CAKZHN010000451.1 GCA_936924235.1 uncultured Rhodoplanes sp.
CCGATGGTGCCGCCGGCGCCGCCGACATTCTCGACGATCACCGGCTGGCCGAGCGTGGTCTTCATCCGGTCGGCCGCAAGACGCGCCACGATGTCGGTGATGCCGCCCGCCGGGAACGGCACGATCATGGTGATGGGCTTCGACGGATAGGTCTCAGCCAGTGCACTTGAAGTGCCGCTCAGCGCAACCGCACACGCAAACAGGAACGACACCACCCATCGCATCGACTTCCTCCCGAATGGCTTGTCAGCTTTTTGTTATGTCGAGCATGACATGGGCTACGCCGGTGCGAAAGCGGCCAGACTGCTCAAGATAGCGCCGCTACTGCACCTTGATGCCGGCGGCCTTGATCATCGGCCACCACTTCTCGATCTCGGCCTTGTGGTGCGCGCCGAGCGCCTCGGGGGTGAGCTGCTCGGGCGGCGGGATCACCTGGCCTTCCTCGGTCAGGCGATGCCGGACCGCCGTATCGTTGAAGGTGTCGATCACCGCGGCGTTGAGCTTGGCGATCGCCTCCTTCGGCGTGCCAGTCGGCGCCCAGAGCCCGTACCAGAACGTCATGTGCAGGCCGGGCGCACCGGCCTCGTCCGTGGTCGGCACGTCGGGCGCCGAGAACCACCTCTCCGAATCCATCACCGCGAAGGCCTTGATCTTGCCGGCGCGATAGAGCGACAGCGTCTGCCCGGCCTCCGGACAGGTCAGATCGAGATGACCGGCCAGCAGATCCTGCATGATCGGCGCAACACCGCGATACGGCACGAGCTGGAATTTCGTGCCGGTGTTCTGCTGCAGATAGATCAGGCAGAGCTGCGTGCCGCTTCCCGCGCCGATCGTCGCGCCGGTCGCCTTGTCCGGGTTGGCCTTCAGCCAGGCGATCAGCTCCTTCAGGTTGTTCGCCGGCAGGTCGCTGCGACCGATCAGCCAGAGCTTGGCGGTGGTGAGCGGCGCGATCGGCGTCAGGTCCTTCAGCAGATCGAAGGTCAGCGGATAGAGCGCGCCACCGCCGACATGGGAGGTCCACTGGCCGAAGCCGATGGTGTAGCCGTCCGGCGCTGAGCGGGCGACGCGCGTGGTGCCGATGGTGCCGCCGGCGCCGCCGACATTCTCGACGATCACCGGCTGGCCGAGCGGCTGCTTCATCCGCTCGGCGACGATGCGTGCGAGAATGTCGGAGCCGCCACCCGCCGGAAACGGCACGATCATGGTGATGGGCTTCGAGGGAAAGTCTTGGGCGCGAACGGTCGAAGCGGACAGCAACGCCGCGCCGAGCGCGGCCAGCACCAGGCATTGCGTCTTCTTCATCGCTGCTATTGCCCCTTGATGCCCGACTCGCGGATGACCGCGCCCCACTTGTCCATCTCGGATTTCAGGTACGCCGCGAACGCTTCCGGCGACTGCTGCTCGGCCGGCGGAATCTCCAGTCCCTGATCGGCAATGCGCTGCCGCACCGCCGGATCGGCCATCGCCGCCTTGAACGCGGCGTTGATCTTGGCCACCGCCTCTTTCGGCGTGCCTTTGGGCGCGTAGGCGCCGAGCCAGTTGATCACCTCGACGCCGGGCACGCCGGCCTCTTCCACGGTCGGCACATCGGGCGCCGCGAACCAGCGCTTCTTCGCCGTCACCGCATAGGCCTTGACGTTGCCGGCCTTCACCTGCGCCAGCGAGTTCGCCGCCAGATCGCACATGGTGTCGACATTGCCGGCGACGATGTCCTGCAGCGCCGGCGCGCCGCCGCGATACGGCACCAGCGTGGTCTTGGTGCCGGTGAGCTTGCCGAGGTAGTAGGCGCAGACCGCAGAGCTACCACCGGCGCCGACCGAGGCCGCCGTGACCTTGCCGTCGTTGGCCTTCATGTAGTCCACCAGCTCCTTCAGGTTCGCCGGCGGCAGATTCTTTCGCGCGATGAACCAGTGCGGCACGCTCGGCAGCAGCGCCACCGCCTCGAAATCCTTCACGAGATCGTAGGGCGGCGAGAACACGAACGAATTGACCACATGCGTGCCCCAGGTGCCGACGCTGATCGTGTAGCCATCAGGCTCGGCGCGCGCGACGCGGGTGACGCCGATCACGCCGCCGCCACCGCCCATGTTCTCCACCAGGATGGGCTGGCCGAGCGTACCGCGCATCGCCTCGGTCATGGTGCGGACCATTGTGTCGACCGCGCCGCCGGCCGCGAGCGGAATGACCACCGTGATCGGCTTTGACGGGAAGCCTTGCGCCCGTGCGCCAGCAACAAGCGCCAGCATGATGCCTACGGCGAGCATTGCCCGTTTCATTTCCACCCTCGTCTCTCTCGCAACGGCATCATCGCCGCTGTCTGTTATTGTCCCTTGAGATTGGCAGCCTTGATGATCGGCCACCATCTTTCGGCCTCCGCCTTCTGGAACGCGCGCAGCGCCTCCGGCGTCTCCTGCTCGCGCGGCGGCCGGTCGAGGCCCAGCTCCTTGAAGCGGCGCACCACTTGCGGATCGGCCAGCGTCTCGATCATCGCGGCGTTGAGCCGCGCGATGACCGCCGGCGGCGTGCCCTTGGGCGCCCAGGCGCCATACCACAGCGAGGCGAAGAACTCCGGAAGCCCGGCCTCGTCGGCGGTCGGAATGCCGAATGCGACGGTGACGCGCTTCTTCGAGGTCAGCGCATAGGCCTTGATCGTGCCGGCCCGGACCTGCTCATAGAAGTTCGAGGCGGGCTCCATCTGCAGATCGATCTGGCCTGCGATCAGGTCCTGCAGCGCAGGGCCGTTGCCGCGATACGGCACGAACTGGAACTTGGTCCCGGTCTCCTTCTGGAACGCCAGCCCGGTGAGATGGCCCTGGCCGCCGACGCCGGGAATGCCGACCGAGGCCTTGTCCGGGTTGGCCTTGAGCCAGGCGATCAGTTCCTCGAGATTGTTCGCCGCCAGCGCCTTCTTGCCGACGATCATCATCGGCTCGCTGGCGATCTCGATGATCGGCTCGAGATCATTGAGCAGATCGAACTGCAGCGGGTAAAGGCCGCCGCTCAGCAGATTGGTGGTCGAGGTGCCGACCATGATGGTGTAGCCGTCGGCCGGCGCGCGCACGGTGCGGCCAACGCCGATGGTGCCGGCGGCGCCTGCGACGTTCTCGATCACGACCGGCTGGTAGAGCGCGATCCGCAGGCGCTCGGCGAGAAAGCGCGTCAGCACGTCGGTCGCCCCGCCCGCCGGGAACGGCACGATGATGGTCACCGGCCGCGACGGATAGTCCTCCGCGGCGGCCATGCCGCACGCCAGCACGGCGAACATGAAAGCTGCAAACAGGCGCGTCATCGCTGCCCCCTCATTGCATCTTGATGCCGGCGGCCTTGATCACCGGCCACCAGGTGGCGATGTCGGCCTTCTGCTGCGCGACGAGCGCTTCGGCTGTCTGCTGCTCGCGCGGCGGGACTTCCATGCCGAGCCCGGTGAGCCGGCCGCGGACCTCCGGATCGGCGAGCGCGTCCTGCACGGCGGCCTGCAGCTTCTGCACGATCGGCGCAGGCGTGCCGCCCGGCGCCCATAAGCCGTACCACAGCGCCATATGCAGGCCCGGAGCGCCGGCCTCGTCGACGGTCGGCACCTCCGGCACGGTGTCGGAGCGCTTCGGCGCCGCGATCGCCAGCGCCTTGATCGTCCCGCCCTTCACATGCGCCGCTGACGTCTGCACCTGATCGACCATCAGATCGATCTGGCCCGCGACGAGATCGACCATCGCCGGACCCGAGCCGCGATAAGGCACATAGTTCATCGCGCCGCCGGCAAGCTTCGCCAGTTGCAGCGCGACGAGATGCGGACCGGTGCCGACACCGGGATGGCCCATGTTGACCTTGCCCGGATTGGCTTTCACGTAGGCCATGAACTCGCGCAGATTGTTGACCGGCAGATCCTTCTTGACGACGATCAGATACGGATTGCGCGGCAGCAGCGAGATCGGCGTAAAGCCGGTCACGAGATCGTAGGGCAGATCGTAGACCGCGCCGTTGGTCGCGAACGTGCCGTTGTGGCCGCAGATGATGGTGTAGCCATCCGGCGGCGAACGATAGGTGCGTGTGGTGCCGATCGTACCGGTCGCGCCCGACACATATTCCACGATCAGCGGCTGGCCGAGCGACGCGCGCATGCGGTCGCCGATATTGCGGATGATGGCGTCGGTCGGGCCGCCCGCCGGGAACGGCACGATCACGGTGATCGGTTTGTTCGGATAATCGTCGGCCGTTGCCGGCAGAGCCGCGGCGAGCAAAACACACGCCGTCAGCAGCGTACTCCCTACCTTGAGTTGCATTTTAGCGTCCCCCGCCGCCCCCGCGGCCTCGCTGTTATTCTACGGCTTCACATTCGCAGCCTTGATGACCGGCCACCACTTTTCCACTTCGGCCTTCTGCTGCGCGCGCAGCGCCTCCGGCGTGCGCTGCGCCGGGGCCGGCGCCTCGAGGCCGAGCTCACTGTAACGCTTCTGCACCGCCGGATCGTCGAGCGCAGCGCGCACCGCTTCGTTGAGCTTCGCGATGACATCCTTCGGCGTGCCCTTGGGCGCCCACAGTCCCGACCACAGCGAGACATGGAAACCCGGCAGGCCGGCCTCGTCGACGGTCGGCACGTCGGGCAGCACGGAGAGCCGCTTGCTGTCCGTCACCGCATAGGCGCGGATCGTGCCGGCCTGCACCTGCGGCAGCGAGTTCGACGCCTGATCGACGATGATGTCGATCTGGCCCGCGACCAGATCCTGCAGCGCCGGGCCGGTGCCGCGATAGGGCACATAGCTCGCATGGGTGCCGATCAGGTTCTGCAGGAATACGCCGCTGAAATGCGCGCCGGAGCCCACGCCGGCGGTGCCGAACGTGGCCTTGGCCTGGTTGGCCTTCACCCAGTCGAGCAGCTCCTTGAGCGTCTTGGCCGGGATCGCGTTCTTGCTCACCACCAGCATCGGGTTGGCGCCGAGCGGCGCCACCGGATCGAGATCCTCGACCAGATCGAACGGCAGCGGATAGATCGCCCCGTTGATCACATGCGTGCCGAGATGGCCGAAGCTCAAGGTGTAGCCGTCGGCGGGCGAGCGCACCGCGCGGGTCACGCCGATGGTGCCGGCCGCGCCGGTGACGTTCTCGACGATGACGGTTTCCTTGAGCGTTGCGCGCATCTTGTCGGCGAGCGTGCGCGCCAGCACGTCGCTCGGCCCGCCGGCCGCGAACGGCACGATGACGGTGACGGGCTTCGACGGATAGGTCTCGGCCTGCGCCGGCGCCGCGACGCCGGCGAGCAGCGCGATGATCGAAGCGAGCGTTCTCAAACCCATTCGGTCCTGCTTTCGGTGCTTGCTTTCATTGACGGTCGTTATTCCGGCTTGATGCCGGCTGACTTGATGATCGGCCACCATTTCGCAATCTCGGCCTTCTGGAAGGCCGCGAGCCCTTCGGGCTTCTGCTGCTCGGGCGACGCGACGTCGAGGCCGAGTTCGGCAAAGCGCGCCTTGACGGCCGGATCGGCCAGCACCTTGGACATCGCGCTGTTGAGCGTCCCGATCACGTCCTTCGGCGTGCCCTTCGGCGCGTAGAAACCGAACCAGCCCGACATATAAAGTCCCGGCACGCCGGTCTCGTCGGACGTCGGAATGTCCGGCATCGAGGCCGAGCGCTGCGGCGACAGGTTCGCGATCGCCTTGATGGAGTTGCCGCGGATCTGCGGCAGCGTCACCGCGCCCTGCGCCACCAGGAGATCGACTTGGCCCGAGACGAGGTCGGTCATCGCGGGGCCTGCGCCGCGATAGGGAATCAACGTGAGCTTGGTGTTGGTGAGTTGCTGCAGCAGCAGGCCGGAGATCGCAGCGGCAGCGTTCTGGTTGACGAACTTGGCGTCGCCCGGATGCGCCTTCATCCAGGGAACGAGCTCGTTCAGCCGGTTGGCTTCGAGGTTTTTCTTCGCGACCAGCAATTGCGGATTGATCGAGATCAGCCCGATCGGCTCGAAGTCGGTCTGCAGGTCATAGTTCAGGTTGTAGATGATGCTGCCGACGTGAGTGTCCCACTGGCCGATGTCGATGGTGTAGCCGTCGGGCGCCGCGCGCGCGACGCGGCCGACCGCGATGCTGCCGCCGGCGCCGCCGACATTTTCGATGATGACCGGCTGCCCGAGAATGGGCCGCATCTTCTCGGCCATGATGCGGGCCGCGACGTCGGTCGAGCCGCCGGGCGGGAACGGCACGATCAGCGTGATCTGCCGCGACGGGAAGCCTTGTGCATGCGCCGTGGCCATGCCCGCGAGCAGCACAGCGGCGATTCCCAGAACAAGCTTCCTCATTCCGCCCCTCCCCGTTGTTTGTTGTTGTGACGGCACCTTCGTCCGGGCGCCTTGCGCTCAACTCCTCATGCAGTCAGCCTTGCGCGGCGATCCATCATCGCCGGCGCACTACTGCACCTTGATTCCCTGCGCCTTGATCACCGGCCACCACTTCTCGGTCTCCTCGCGCTGGAATTTGGCGAGTCCATCGGGCGTCATCATCGAGGCCGGGAAGAACTCCTGACCGGCTTTCAACAGCCGGTCGTGCGTCGCCGGATCGTTGACCGCCTTTACCAGTGCGTCGTTGAGCTTGGCGATCACCGGCTTCGGCGTGCCCTTCGGCACCCACAGCGCGTGCCAGAAATAGAAGTACATGCCGGGCAGGCCAGCTTCATCCACGGTCGGGATGTCCGGCAGCACCGACGAGCGGTCCTTGCCGGCGAGCACATAGGCCTTGATCAGGCCGCTCTTGACGTTCTGGCCCGAGGTCGCGGCCGTATCGACGATCATGTCGACCTGGCCGCCGACCAGATCCTTCTGCGAGTCGCCAGCGCTGCGATAAGGAATGAATTCGAACTTGGCCTGGATGGTGTTCTGGAAGAACGCCCCGAACACATGGCTCGGGCTGCCGATGCCCGAGGTGCCGACCGAGACCTTGCCGGGATTGGCTTTCAGCCACTCGACCAGCTCCTTGAAATTGTTCGGCGGCAGGTCCTTGCGGCCGACGATCAGCGAGGGCTGCGTCGCAATCAGTCCGACCGGCTCCAGGTCCTTGAGCAGGTCGATCGGCAGGTTGTGCACCACGCCGGCCGCCACGTTGGTGCCCCACTGGCCGATCTGCACCGTGTAGCCGTCGGGCGTGGAGCGTGCGACGCGGATCACGCCGGTGGCGCCGCCGGCGCCTGGCGTGTTCTCGACCACCACGGTCTGGCCGAGATGGGGCCGCATGCCCTCGGCGATGATGCGGGCGATGGTGTCGGTCGAGCCGCCGGTGGCGAGCGGAACCACGATGGTGACGTAACGGGAGGGGAAGTCCTCAGCGCGCGCCGATGCAAGGGACAAGACTGCGGCAATCGCGCAGCAGACAACGCCTTTTAACATTGCACTTCCTCCCTGGTGTTTTGTAGGACAGTAACACTATGGCTTCGCCCGGGCCTAGGCGGTTTATGCCGCACCAGGCCTGTTCCTCCACGCCAATCCGCCGGGATTTGGTTTGACAATACACGACGACGATTCGCATCCCGACGGGACGCGAGTGACAGGCATTGTGCCGCCGCGCTCAATCGAAACCCGCGCCTCGTGGATCGTGGCGAGCCTGTCGCTGGTCATGCTTGGCCTGTCGTTCGGCGGCCCGTGGATCACGGCGGTCGGCCTGAAGGAGATCGCCTCCGACACCGGCGGCGCGCGGCAGGTGCCGTCGCTCGCGGTGTCGCTCGCGCTGTTCGGCGTCGGCGTCGGCGGATTGCTGATGGGCCGCCTCGCCAACACCTATGGCGTCAGGCTCACGGTGATCACCGGCTCAGTGATGATCGCGATCGGCCTGTGCATCTCGTCGCTCGGCGAGCCCTGGCAGCTTTATGTCGGTCACGGCCTGTTCATGGGGCTCCTCGGCAACGCGGGCCTCAACGCGCCGCTGTTCGTCTATGTCAGCCGCTGGTTCGACCGCCGTCGCGGCTCAGCGCTGGCGCTGATTTCGAGCGGCGGCTATCTCGCGGGCTTCATCTGGCCGACGTTGTTCGAGCGTGCCATCGCGAATTTCGGCTGGCGCTCGACCATGGTCGGGTTCGCCGTGCTGCAACTCATCGTGATCGTGCCGCTTGCGATCATCTTTTTGCGGCAACCGCCCGAGACGCCAAAGCCGCACGAGGTGCACCATCGTGGCGCCACGCGGCCTACCGTGCTGGGCTGGCACCCCAACGTGGCGTTTGTCCTGATCGCCTGCGCGGGTTTCCTGTGCTGCGTCACGATGTCGATGCCGCAGCAGCATCTCGTGGCGTTCTGCAGCGACCTCGGCATCTCGAGCACGCTCGGCGCAAGCATGCTGTCCGTGCTGCTCGGCATGGGCTTCTTCAGCCGCCAGGGCTGGGGCTGGCTGTCTGACCGCACCGGCGGATTGCTCACCGCATTCCTGAGCTCGATCATGCAATGTGCGGCGATGAGCGGCTTCCTGTTCACGCAGGACACCGCAGGATTGTTCACGGTCGCGACCGCCTTCGGGCTCGGCTTCAGCGCGCTCATTCCGGCCTATGTGCTCACCATCCGCGATCTCTACCCGGAGAGCGAAGCGCACTGGCGCGTGCCGGTCGTGCTGTTGGCCACCGGCTCCGGCATGGGCACCGGCGGATGGCTCGCCGGCTATCTCTACGACATCTACGGCTATTACATCCCGGCCTTCGCGTCCGGCGTCGCCTTCAACGTCGTCAACATCGCGATCCTGTTCATTCTTCTGGTGCGCCAGCGCACCACCATGACGGTGGCGCGCGCCTACTGAATTTCCACGCCTATCGCGTAGAAACCTTCATCACCAAGATGTGTTGGCGTCCGACGCCATTTCGCCGGCGAAGCGCGGCACACTGGTGCCGGAAGGAAATTGCCATGACGAAAACATTTGCTTTCGCTGTTGCCTTGCTCGCGCTGCCGCAGGTGGCGCAGGCCCAGACATTCAAATCCTCCGCCGGCGACATCAAGGTCGAGACCGTGGCCGAAGGCCTCGTGCATCCCTGGGCGCTGGCGTTCCTGCCCGACGGCCGCATGCTGGTGACCGAGCGGCCGGGCCGCATGCGCATCGTCACGCCCGACGGCAAGCTCTCGGCGCCGCTCGGCAACGTGCCGAAGGTGTTCGCCGTGGCCCAGGGCGGCTTGCTCGATGTCGTGCTCGACCGCGGCTTCGCCGATAACAAGACGATCTATTTCTGCTTCGCCGAGCCATCGGGCGGTGGCGGCCGCACCGCGCTCGCCCGCGCCACGCTCGGTGAAGGCAAGCTCGACGACGTGAAGGTGATCTACCACCAGCAGGGGCCGGTCTCAGGCGGCAACCACTTCGGCTGCCGGATCGCGCAAAGCGCCGACAACAACCTGTTCCTGACGCAAGGCGAGCACTTCACCGACCGCGACGAGGCGCAGAAGCTCACCAGCGATCTCGGCAAGATCGTGCGCATCGCGCCGGACGGCTCGGTGCCCAAGGACAATCCCTTCGCCGGAAGGAGCGACGCACTGCCCGAAATCTGGTCCTACGGCCACCGCAACATGCAGGGCGCCGCGATCCATCCGCAGACCGGCAAGCTCTGGGAGCACGAGCACGGCGCCAAGGGCGGCGACGAGGTCAACATCCCGCAGCCCGGCAAGAACTACGGCTGGCCGGTGATCAGCTTTGGCGTCAACTACGACGGCACGCCGGTCGGCAGCGGCAAGTCGTCGATGCCCGGCATGGAGCAGCCGATCAAGTACTGGGTGCCGTCGATCGCGCCGTCCGGCATGGCGTTCTACACTGGCGATCTGTTCCCGAGCTGGAAAGGCAGCCTGTTCGTCGGCGCGCTCGCGGGCCAGATGCTGGTGCGGCTCTCGGTCGACGGCGAGACGATCACCGGCGAGGAGCGCCTGCTGCAGGGCCTTCGCGAACGCATCCGCGACGTCCGCATGGGCCCCGACGGCGCGCTCTATCTGGTCACCGACAACAACGCCGGCCGTGTGCTGAAGGTCACGCCGGCGAAGTGAAAGGCGAACCATCTGTGTATGTCGCCGCATCGGCGGCGCCGTCCCTCCCCGCGAGAGGAGGGATGGCCCGTTGCGCCACCGTTCACCACATCAGCATCTTCACGCTGCGGCGCTCGCCGCAATCCCGTTGAGCGCTGCCACCGCATCATCCGGTAGCTTGAGCTCGGCCGCTGCGAGATTCTCCTTGAGATGCGCGACCGACGAGGTGCCGGGGATCAACAGGATGTTCGGCGCGCGCTGCAGCAGCCAGGCGAGCGCGACCTGCATCGGCGTCGCGCCGAGGCGCTTCGCCACATCGGACAATGTGGACGATTGCAACGGCGTGAACCCGCCGAGCGGGAAGAACGGCACATAGGCGATACGGTCGCGGGCCAGATCGTCGATCAGCGCATCGTCAGCGCGATGCGCGACGTTGTAGAAATTCTGCACGCAGACGATCTCGCAGATCTTGCGCGCGTCCGCGATCTGCTTCGGCGTCACGTTGCTCAGCCCGATATGGCGAACGAGACCCTTGCGCTGCAGCTCGGCGAGCGCCGTGAGTTGCGGCTCGAGCGGCCCTTCGGCCGGTCCATGGATGCCGTACATGCTGCGCAGGTTGACCGCGTCGATCACGTCGAGGCGCAGATTGCGGAGATTGTCCTGCACCTGCTGGACGAGCTCGTCGGGCGAGAAGGCCGGAATCCATGACGCGTCGTCGCCGCGCCGGGCGCCGATCTTGGTCACCAGCACGAGGTCGCGCGGATAGGGATGCAGTGCCTCGCGAATGAGCCTGTTGGTGACGTGCGGGCCGTAATAGTCGCAGGTGTCGATGTGGTTGACGCCGCTCTCGACCGCGGTGCGGAGCACCGCGCGCGCCGCCTCGGGATCCTTGGGCGGGCCGAACACATGGGGGCCGGCGAGCTGCATTGCGCCATAGCCGAGCCGCTTCACGGTGCGGGTGCCGAGGGTGAAGGTGCCGGACTGCTCGATCTTCGACATGACATTCTCCATTCGCGTCAGCCCCGAAACTAGCCGTTGGCGGCCCGTACGATAATCCTGCATAATCGGAACAGGCTGTGCGGAGAATCGGACAATGAAGGCGGACCTCAGCGACCTGAACGCGTTCGTGGCGGTGGCGCGGGCCAAGGGCTTCCGCGACGGCGCGCGCCTGAGCGGCGTGAGCGCCTCGGGGCTGAGCGAGGCGATCCGCCGCCTCGAGGCGCAGCTCGGCGTGCGGCTTCTCAACCGCACCACGCGCAGCGTCGCGCCGACCGAAGCCGGCCAGCGCCTGCTCGACCGGCTCGGTCCGGCGCTCACCGAAGTTGAAAGCGCGCTCGACGTGGTGAACGGCTTCCGCGACCGGCCGGCCGGCACGCTCCGGCTCAATGTGCCGGTCAGCGCGGCGCGGCTCACCCTGCCCGCGATCGTGCCGCGGTTCCTCGCCGCCTATCCGGACATCACGCTGGAGGTGATCGCCGACGACAGCTTCGTCGACGTGCTCGCGGCCGGCGCCGATGCCGGCATCCGCTACGACGAAGAGCTGGAGCAGGACATGATCGCGGTGCCGATCGGCCCGCGCGTGCAGCGCTTTGCGACCGCCGCGGCGCCCGCCTATCTCGACGGCCACGGCAGGCCGAAGCATCCGCGCGAGCTGCTCGAGCACGCCTGCATCCGCGGCCGCTTTGTGAGCGGCGCGATGCCGCCATGGGAGTTCGAGCGCAACGGCGAGATTGTTCGCGTGCAACCCACGGGGCCGCTGCTGGTCGGCATCGGCGGCGCGGCCGATCTGGCAGTCGAGGCAGGGATCGCCGGCACCGGCATCGTGCATGTGTTCGAGGACTGGCTGCGCCCGCTGCTCGACAGCGGCAAGCTCGAGCCCGTGCTGGAGCCGTGGTGGCAGCGCTTCTCCGGCCCTTTCCTTTATTATCCCGGTCGGCGGCTGGTGCCCGCACCGCTGCGCGCGTTCATCGATTTCATCAAGGCAGACGGGAACAACGCGACGCCTAAGCCGAAGCGACGAGCCCGCCCATCGGCTTGACCGCGGCGCTGCCTGGGAACACCGCGTCGGCGAGCACGCGCTCGTCGACGCGCAGATGATCGCGCAGCAAGCCCTTCAGCACGGCGCGCAGGTCGGTGGTGGCCTTGAGATCGCGGTTCTCGTAGAGGCTCGCCTCCTTCACGCCCGGCCAGTCGGCCACCACGCGGCCGCCCTTCAGCGCACCGCCGGCGAGCAGCGCCACCGTGCCGGTGCCATGATCCGTGCCGTCGGTGCCGTTGATGCGCGCGGTGCGGCCGAACTCGGTGACGACGGCGACGACCGTCTCACGCCACGCCTCGCCCATGTTGCTTTCGATCGCCGCGAACGCGCCGTCGAGCGCGCCGAGCAGATTGGCCAGAAGCCCGCTCGCCGCGCCCTCGTTGATGTGCGTGTCCCAGCCGTTGAAGGCGAGCGCGCCGACGCGCGGCCCGTCGGCCCTCGCCAGGTATTTCGCGGCGCTGCCGGCGGCCTCGGCGAAATAGGCGCGCGCGCCGTTGATGCGCGGCTGCGCGGGCTTGCCCTCCATCGCGCCGTCCTTGGCGTCGGCGCGGGCAAGCGTGATCAGCCCCATGCGGCCTTCGAGCGCGCGCGCCAGCTCCGGATCGGTGTGATTGTAGAGATCGAGCAGCCGCAGCACGGTGTCATCGGTCGCCTGCTTGATGTTCGGCGGCACCCAGGACATCACCGGCGCCGCGCCGCGCACCACCAGCGGCGTCACCGGGCCGACCGCGAAGGCCTTGTTGTCGCCGACGCGGTGCTCGGGAAGCAGCGAAGCCAGCGCGCGGTTGAGCCAGCCGGAATGCACCGAGCCCGGGCGGTCGAGACCGCTTTCCAGCACGTCCTGGCCGTCGAAATGCGAGCGCTCGCGATAGGGCGTCGCCGCTGCGTGCACGATGGTGGCCTGGCCGGCCTTGTAGAGCCGATGCAAGTTCGGCATCGCCGGATTGAGCGCAAAGAAAGAGTCGAGCGAAAGCGCCGGCGGCTTGCCGTCCAGCGTCAGCGCCCTGTCGCCGCGCAACTTGATCCAGTCCGGATCGCCGACCGGGGCCGCGACCGCGAGCCCGTCGAGCGCGCCGCGCAGCACGATCGTCAGCATCCGCGGATCGCGGCCTTCGGCGCGCGCGAGCTTCGGCCAGTGCGCCCAGGCGAACAGCACGCCGGCGCCCAGCATCAGCTCGCGGCGGGATGGAGCGTGAAGCAACGTCATGATCACCTCCGCTGGAATTCCGACGACAGCAGCAGCAGCGCGAACGCCTGCGTCTTGCTCTCGGCGCGCATGACGTGCTCGCGGGTCTCGGTCGAGGCGAGCGGGCCCAGCGCCTCGTCCACCATGGTGTGCGGATCGAGCCGGTCCCAGATCCGCGCCGCGTAGGTGCTCGCGATATCGAGCCGCGACGGCAGCCCGTCGAGCCAGGCCCCCTCCTCGTCGGAGAAGCCCTGCGGCGACGGCGGCCGCCACAGCGGCTCGCCCAGCATGTTGTGCGCGCCTGCGACGCGCTCGACGTTCGGCGCCTTGCTGCCGCCGGTGCGCAGCGCCGACACCAGCCATTCGTCGGGCTTCTTCAGCTTGCCGCGGTGCGCGGTCCACGCCTCGTCGGACTTCACCAACGCCACGGTCACCGCATTCAGATCGCCGCCGGTGTCGCGGAACACCTTCGCGAGCCGCTCGACGACCGGCTGCGGCGGCTGGTCGGCGATGAAATGTTTCGCGAGCTTCTGCGCGACGTGCGTCGCGGTCGCGGGATGGCTCGCCAGATCGGCCAGCACCGCGCGGCCCTGCTCGATGCCGTCTGCGGTGTAGCTCCTGCCGAACACGGTCTTGGCGCCGGGCTCATGCATGCGCTTGACGAACATGAACTCGCCGCCGTGATCCGGGTTGCTGGTCGCGGTCATCGACCAGCCGGTCAGCACGTTGGCAAAGGTGGTGACGTCGCCTTGCGTGTAGCCGCTGCGCACGCCGAGCGTATGCAGCTCGAGGATCTCGCGCGCCAGGTTCTCGTTGAGGCCCCGGCTGCGGTTGATGCCGGCCACCGAATTCGGGCCGATCGAATTCCAGTTGTCGAGATAGAACAGCATCGCCGGATGGCCTTCGGCCGCCTGCAGCATGTCGCCGAAGCGGCCGAGCACATGCGGCCGGATCGCCTCGCGTTCGTAGGCGCCGGCCATGCTCGGGATCTTGTCGGCGGAGACGCAGAAATGGTTCGACCAGAACCACACCAGCCGCTCCACCAGGCCGATCTCGGCGTTGACCGCCGCATCGATCCGCGCCTTGGCCTCGGCGAGGAAGATCTGCCGCCCGACGTCCTTCGCGGGATCGGGCTTCTGCGAATTCTCGTCGATCACAGGCTTCGACATATCGTTGTCGGCCATCGCCTGCTGCTGGCGCTCGGCCTCGCGTTTCTCGGCTTCGCGTTTGGCGACGATCTGGCGGGCCTGCTGCTCGGCGCGATAGTCGAACAACGCGCGCGAGGCTTCGGCGCTGCCCATCAATCCGGTGCCGGCTACGCGGCCGATGCCGGGCTTGTCGAGCTCGGCGAGCAGCGCGCCGCGTGGATCAGAGGCGATGGATGCGATCTGGCCCGGGCGCGGGCCAAGCCCGAAGCGGTGCAACGCGAGCGCGGCGGTGGCTTTCGGATCGTGGGCCATGGGGGCGTATCCCGGCATCAAAGCGGTCGCCCAAGCCGCCTTGTTCTGCGCGATTCTAGCACAGCGAGATTGGCGCCGCATCGCGTCAATTCGATGACGGGCCCCTCCACTCGGTCATTCCGGGCGCCGCCATCAGCGCGTTCACGCGCGTCTTTGACGCGCTATGGCAGCGATCCGGAATCCATAACCACGACTTGGGGTTATGGATTCCGGGTTCGCGCCTTCGGCGCGCCCCGGAATGACATCGGAGACGCAGCTAACCTTTCTTCAGCAGCTTCTTCTCCAGCATGACGTGGATGCCCTTGGCGCCGTTGACGACCTGCGTCACCCGCAGATCGGCGGCGAGGCTGCACAGCGTGTAGGCGTCCTCGCGCGAGATGCCGGTGCGCTCGCAGATCAGCTTGATCATGTTGCGCAGCGCGATCACCACGCAGTCGTCGAGATCGGGATCGAACGCCATGGTCATGACGTGGGTCGGCGTCTCGGCCATCGGCCATTC
Organism: uncultured Rhodoplanes sp.; assembly: GCA_936924235.1. Lineage (GTDB taxonomy): Bacteria > Pseudomonadota > Alphaproteobacteria > Rhizobiales > Xanthobacteraceae > Z2-YC6860. The sequence continues at coordinate 15,148 of CAKZHN010000451.1, forward strand.
CAACGTCATGTCATCGCGCACGATCAGCTCGAAGGTGCCGACCAAGCCGGTCTCGATCGCCGTGATGCAGACCTCGCCGTCACCCTGCACGCCGTGGCCGTCGCCGCAGGAGAACAGCGCGCCGTCGGTGTGGATCGGCAGGAACAGCGTGGTGCCGGCGACCAGCTCCTTGTTGTCGAGGTTGCCGCCGTTGCGCCGCGGCGGCGGCGAGTTCACCGGGCCCCAGTTGGCAGGCGGCGCCACCGCCATGATGCCGAAGAACGGCTTGAGCTCGAGGTCGAGGCCCCACGGCAGCTTTCCGATCATCCGCTTCTTGTCGAGCGGGATGTGGATCATCCGCATGGTCTTGAAGTCGTCGGGCAAGGCGCCGGCGAGCGGCCGGATGGTGTTGTAGCCCCAGTCCTGATTGAGCTCGACCGCCTTGATGCGCACTTCGAGCACCTGGCCGGCTTTCGCACCGCGCACCGCAACCGGTCCGGTGAGGATGTGCGGGCCGCCGAGCCGCGGCTGCACCTTCTGATGGATCGCGACAAGCTCGGGCGGAACGGTGAGGCCTGATTCAGGCTTCGGCAGATGGTTCACCACGCCGGACAACGAGCTGATCGTGATGGTGTCGCCGGAGTCGATGGTGATCAGCGGCTTGAGGTTGGCGTCGAAGAAGCCCCAATGCACGGTCTCGTGGGAGCAGTCCAGCTTGTGCGTAGCCATTATCGCAATTCCCTCAATCTCTTTTCATGATCACGGTGCTGTCGATCTGCTCGATCAGATCGAGATCGATGAGCACGGCGGCGCCCTTCTTCTCCGGGTCCTTCGACTGCTCCTCGTGATTGGTGAGGCCCCAGGCCTTCTCCCACTCCGGCCCGCCGGTGACGATCCGCGCGCGGCCGTGGAAGCGGATGCAGCCCGCGCGGTAGGGATTCTCCTTCCGCGCCGGATTGCGGTAGTAGACCGTGACGAACGGATTTTCCGCGATCCGCTTGGGCGAAGAGCGATGGCTCCGTTCCCAGTAGCAGAGCTTGTCGTCGTCGAAGATGGCGACGCTACCCTTGGGGCTGATCTGCGGCCGCCCGTCCTTCGACGCGGTGCCGACGAGGCACGGCGTGCCGTCCTCCAGCGCCTTGTCGAGCAATTCCTTCATCAGCGGAGTCATCTTGATCATGCAGTCCCACCCGTTGTTCCGGCGGGTACATGATCACATTCACGTGCGGCGTTAGGCAATCGGCTCAAACGCACAACTTGCCCGCGCCGGAAACATCCGCGAATGTCCCCGCCATGATCGACCGGCTCGCTGTTTCCGGCTATCGCTCGCTGCGCGACATCAGGCTGGCGCTCGGCCGGCTGACGGTCGTCACCGGCCCGAACGGCAGCGGCAAGTCGAGCCTCTATCGGTCGCTGCGGCTCCTGGCCGACGTGGCGCAGGGCCGCGTCGTGCAGTCGCTCGCGGGCGAAGGCGGCTTGCATTCGACGCTGTGGGCCGGCCCGGAACAGTTTTCCCGCGGCATGAAATCCGGCGCCCAGCCGGTTCAGGGCACCGTGCGGAAAAATCCGGTGGCGCTGAAGCTCGGCTTCTCCAACGAGCAGTACGGCTATTCGATCGAGCTCGGCCTGCCCGCGCCGGCCTATGCCCTGTTCGCCCACGACCCCGACATCAAGGTCGAATGCGTGTGGACCGGCGAGACCATCCGGCGCAGCAACATCTTCGCCGAGCGCCGCGGCCCGCTGGTCCGCATCCGCGACGACGGCGGCGCCTGGCGCGACGTCATCACCACGTTGCATCCTTTCGACAGCATGATGACGCACGGCGCCGATCCGCGCGACGCGCTGGAGCTTCTGGTGCTGCGCGAGAGCATGCGCGAGTGGCGCTTCTACGACCATCTGCGCACCGACCGCGACGCGCCGGCGCGGCGGCCGCAGGTCGGCACCTACACGCCGGTGCTGAGCGGCGACGGCTCCGACGTCGCATCCGCTGTCGCCACGATCTATTCCGGCGGCGATGGGCGCGCCTTGCACGAGGCGGTCGCCGACGCGTTTCCCGGCTCGCGCCTCGATACCTCCTACAACAGCGGCTACTACGAGCTCGAGGTGCACCAGCATGGGCTCTTGCGCCCGCTCAAGGGCTCCGAGCTCTCCGACGGCACGCTGCGCTATCTGCTGCTGGTCGCGGCGCTGCTGTCGCCGCGGCCGCCGCCCTTGATGGTGCTGAATGAGCCGGAGACCAGCCTGCATGCCGACCTGCTGGCGCCGCTGGCGCGGCTGATCGCCCGAGCGGCCGAGAACTGCCAGGTCGTGGTGGTGACGCACGCCGCGCCGCTGGTCGCAGCTTTGAGCGAGCAGCCCGGTGCAACGCGCATCTCATTGGAAAAGAATCTGGGCGAGACCTCGGCGCCCGATCACGATCCGCCGGCCTGGACCTGGCCGGCGCGCTGAAATCTCACAGCGGCCCGCGAAACACGAAGAAGGCGCCCGCCGCGATCAACGCGAAGCCCACGACGTGATTCACTGTCAGCGCCTCCTTGAGATAGATCACCGAGAAGCCCGCGAACACCACGAGCGTGATCACCTCCTGCATGGTCTTGAGTTGCGCGGGCTCATAGACCGAGCTGCCCCAGCGATTGGCCGGCACGGCGAGACAATACTCCACGAGGGCAATACCCCAGCTCGCCAGGATCACGCCCCAGAGCGGCACCTGCTTGTAGTGCAGATGGCCGTACCAGGCGATCGTCATGAAAATGTTGGAGCCGATCAGCAGCAGGACCGGCAGCAGATACGGCGAGATGAAGGTCGGGGGCATCTGGGGGCTCTCACGGTGACGAAGGTGCGGAGCATCGGGTAACACACACGGCCCCGGCGTGGAACGCGTCGTGCGGATGTGAGGTTCCGGCGCTAGAGTGGCCCGAGTCGATTCGGCCTCACAGATGCACATCCGCCCCCTGCACTTTGCCGTCACTGCCGTTTTTCTGCTCACCGCGCCGGCGGTGGCGCAGTTGCCGTCGCAACCGACCGCGCCCTATGCGCCGGTCA
>CAKZHN010000452.1 GCA_936924235.1 uncultured Rhodoplanes sp.
CAGTCGTTTCCCACTGGGTCTCGTAGCCCCACTTCTGCACAAACATCTTGCCCCAGATCGCTTCAAGCTCACCCGGTTCAAACCAGATCCATCCGCGCATCGATGCCTCCCCGATCGGCAAATAAATCTAGCACCAAGCGTTGACGGATTCGCCGTTTGGACTCAGGCTGTGGGCTATCCGATGGCGATGGGCATTGAGCCCGTCCTGAGGGATTGGAAGCCCCTAAGAAGTTGGAAAGCCAGCGAGCCGGAGTAACGACCTGGCCCATTGGATTTATGCGAGGCGGCGAGAGCCGAAAACGTGTGCCTGATACCTGCAGGTCTCGACAACCGGGGTTCGTGATGCAGGCCCTCGCGCCAAATACAGCACCGCACGAGCGTAAAGCGTAGACTGCGGAGAGCGGCCTCAAGTTTGGGGTACAGCGCCGGGTGAAAGTCCCGGCTCTTTTCTTGCGCAACCCGGCAACAATTTCCGGCTGCAATTTCTTAACCCTGCGCAGGTCATCTCCCCTTGGGGGAAAGGTGCTGCGTACCCCCGGCTTTCGTTTGCGGGCGAGGTCAGGCAAGCTACATCAGAGGCTGGTTTCTCGGTCCCCCGGCCTTCGGCCCCGCCTCCGTGTGCGGGGTCTTTTTTTTGTCGCACCCCTCTTTCGCTGACGCGGATCGTTCCTAAATTCCGGGCAATCGGAGCAGGCAAACCAAGCCCCCCAGCCCCCTGCTTGCTCCGCGGCCCTGCCCTCCCAGGTGGGGCCAATTTTTTATGCCCCGTTGCGCCACCCTACGCCGCGCCGACATCGCTCATTATCGCAGGCATGATTATCACCCAAGACCAGTTTGAGACCCACGTTCTCGGCCCTTCTGAAAAAAACATGACGCCGGTCATATACTCCCCAGAACCGATTTTTACCGACGACATCCCCTGTCTGGTGACGGAGATGTCGAGTGTTCACGGTATCCATTTTTACGAAAGGCGCATGACGAAGCGGTTCATCCCGATGACTTCACGAGATGGCGGCCACTACCTCCAGGCGATCTACCACGTCCTCAGCCCTCCAAGGCCCACCCCTTCAAGCGATCAGGCGCGCTACTTCGCCGAGCCCTCAAAACCCTCCTTGAGCTATCAAGCCGAGCTGGACAAGCTCGTAGGCATGGCTGGGCCGAAAGCGGAGATTGTGAGAATCGCCAGGGTCGCGGAGATGGACAAGCGCCGTGCTGCCGCGGGCCTCCCGAAGCTTCCCAAGAGCTTCCACACGGTTCTACTTGGCAGACCGGGGACCGGCAAAACGACCTTCGCCCGCATCTTGGCGAAGGCCCTTCACGAACACGGAGCGCTCCCTCGGAAGGATCTTATCGAGGTTGACCGTTCTGACCTGGTGAAGAAGTTTATCGGCCACTCAGAAGACGCCGTGAAAGAACTGCTTCTCAGGGCGGTTGGTGGGACGCTTTTCATCGACGAGTTTTATGCCCTCGCGGGAGGGGGAAACGACTTCGGTAAGAAGGTCATCGACGTGCTTGTGAAGTTCATGGAGGATCACCGCCACGAACTCTGCGTCATCATCGCTGGGTATCCCGAGCCGATGAGAGAGGCCATCAAATCTAACCCCGGCTTGAAGCGCCGCTTCACTCGCTTCATCGAGTTTCCGGACTACTCCCCGGAAGAACTCGTGGACATCTTCGACGACATGCTGATCGAGTATGGTTACGACCTCGAACAAGACGCCTATCCCTTGGTCGGAAGACTCATCAAAGCACACCACGCCAACCGTGGGGCGGACTTCGGCAACGCCGGAGACATCCGGACCTTCTTCGAGCGACTGACCGACGTTCAAGCCAACCGTGCGGTTCTCTCAGACGAGAAGATCACCGACATCAAAGCCGAAGACATTGTGAAGGCCGGCGAACTCGTATTTGGAATTTAGCGCCCGTCGCCTACGGCGACCCCCTCAAAAGCCTGACGGTTCGGAATCCTCCTGATGGGGCGGCTTTCTCGGAGACCCCTGGGCGCGAACTTTGTCGATTTAAAACTCGAAGAAGGCCGGATAACAGCCAATTCAACGCCGAGAATAAACGTTCACATATCCGATAAAGAAGGGGTGCCTATGCGGCACCCCTCAGCTCTTCCAGCGTCCCTCCCCCAGCGAGCCAGTCCTCCACCCACTTGGGCTTGGAGCCTCGACCGCCCCAGGTCTTTCCCTTGTCATGTGGGTGGGCGTATTTGGCCTTCAGGACGGCCACAGGGCCGGTTGACGGGGTCAGAGCCGACAACCTCTCGTTCTCGGCTCGCAACTCCTCCTGGCGGGCTTCTACGCGGTCCTGAAGCTTGTGGAGAACTCGGTCTCGTAGGATCACCAGCCCATCGATCGACAGGTCTTCGAGATCCACGTAGGCGCCGGAGATGACCGGCTCTGGTGGACGAGTCGGGGCGTCAACAACGTCAGGCTCAAGTACATTTCGTCGGGAGTAGTCGAAGGTGTCTTCCATGGAATTTTCCTTTCGCCTGGCCATGAAGCCTGACGAAAGGGCCTTCCGACACTTACACAACGGGGCTTATTCGACTGGCGCCAACTGGCGCCACCGCTACGCACCGTTGTGAACTTTTGTAGAACGTAGCGCCACTTTAGGCGCCACGCTCCACAAAATTCATCAACAATTTCAGGATCAAAGGCGGTAGAGGATCTGGTCGGTCCAGAACCGCTCGAGCCGGTGCAGCGACTTGTTCAGCGTCGAGAACTCGTCGGCGCTGATGCCGCCGACCTGCTCCACCGTGCGCACGTGCTTCTGGTAGAGCGCCTCGACGATGTCACGCACCTCGCGGCCGGTGTCGGTCAGCCGGATGCGCACCGAACGGCGGTCGACGCGCGAGCGCTGGTGATCGAGGAAGCCCATCTCGACGAGCTTCTTCAGGTTGTAGGAGACGTTGGAGCCGAGGTAGTAACCGCGCGTGCGAAGCTCGCCCGCGGTCAGCTCCTTGTCGCCGATGTTGTAGAGCAAGAGCGCCTGCACCGAATTGATGTCGGAGCGGCCTCGCCGGTCGAACTCGTCCTTGATGACATCGAGCAATCGCCGATGCAGCCGCTCCACGAGCGTCAAGGCATCGAGATAGAGCGGCCGGATAAGGTCAAACCGGGCCTGACGTTCGGCCGGCTCGACCGCTTTCACTACGGTCTTCATTTCTGACGCCTTCCATATCGTTTTTTTAACGTGCCGGCGGGCCCTGTTTTCCCGCCGATCCGCAAAACCATACGCGGCGCGGCTGAAGATCGGCTTAAATTGTAGAATAAACTTTGGGTTTATCTCCGAAGGTGAATCCGCAGTAACTTCAAATTTACACATTTGATTTTACGCGGCATTCACCCTGCCCTCTCCGGCAATGCCGATGAAACGCGGCGTTGCGACGATCCGCGCTCCGGACGGGTACGGAAAAAAGGCAACAATGCGCCGCCGCGTCACAACATCTGCGAAAGCATGTGCAGTGCGAGAGTCCGAGAGCACGAACTCACACCATTAATAACACCGGGTCGTCGCGTTTACGGCGCCGCTTTTTCGCCGTCGTCGAACCTTGCGGTGCTCTTCGACCACTCATGCTCGCTGTTGCAGTGGGGACAGGCGATCCGGCCGACAAAGGCCGGGAGCATCGCGAAGGACGCGCGTTCGATTTCGATGCCGGTGTCGATCAGCTTCCCGGTCACGTCGCAGGGCGTGAAAATCTTCGCCATCGGCCTCAAGTCCCCTCCACCAACAGGCCGCAAGCTATTCGGGAGGGCGATCGCTTCACTATTAAATTTGACATAGCTGGGCGTCTGCCGCGCAAAAAGAAAAAGTCCAGACGATGTCGGGTGGCCGACAGTCAAAACGGTTTGAATCAAGACTATGGGCTGCCGGTCAGATGAAGGGCCGGTTCTGGCGCTCCTTCGGCGGCTCGTAGCTCGCGAGCCTGGTCAGCGCGTCGCGGTCGACGAGTTCGAAGCGCCGGTCCTTCCAGCGGATCGCCTTGGTGGCGGAAAGCCGCCGCAAGGTCTTGTTGGTGTGAACGAGCGACATGCCGAGCATGTCGGAGACGTGCTGCTGGGTGAACGGAAACGAGATCGCGTTGCCCTTGGTCAGCCCCATCTCCTCGGCGCGCTGAAACACCACGAGAAGCAGATAGGCGAGCCGCTCCAGCGCGGTGCGACGTCCGATGCTGAGCAGATGCTCGTCGAGGATCTGCTCCTCGCGGGCCGCGAGCCAGGTGACGTCGAAGGCGAGCGTCGGATAGTCGCGATAGAGATTCCACAGCTTTTCGCGCGGAAACACGCAGAGCGTCATGTCGGTCAGCGCTTCGATCGAATGCTGCATCTCGTTGTTCACCGAGCCCTGCAGGCCGAGGAAGTCCGACGGCAGTGCGAAGTTGAGGATCTGGCGGCGCCCGTCGGGCAGCGATTTGTAGCGGAACGCCCAGCCCGAAAGGATCGTGTAGAGATGCGCGCTGTTGGTGCCCTGCAGCAGGATGTTGGTGCCAGCCTGGACGTTCAGCTCGCCGGATTTGAACTCGGCGATGAACTCCAGCTCCTTGGCCGAGAACTCGCGCAGCGCGTGAACGGCGCGCAGCGGACACTTCTCGCATGGCACCTTCCGGCCGGAGGGCGGCGGAATAGCAGCGGCAATGGCGGATGCAGCGGTCATGTAGACCATACCTGGGTCGTTCTTAACGACCTGGACAACATGCCGCCGATGGAAAAAGTTCCATCGCGGTAAAACCACACTGTCCGGATATCCCTGACTATCGCGCGGCGCGCCGAATCGAAGCGCGCTCAACGCCCGCGAATGAACCGAATGATGCCGGAGAAATCGCGCGGCCCCTCCCCACTCTCGACGTAGCGCGAATAGACGCCGGCGGCGTCGGCGCCGAGCGGCGTCGTGGCGCCCGCGGTCTTCGCCGCGTCCTGCGCGAGCTTCAGGTCCTTGAGCATCATTGCGGCGGTGAAGCCCGCCTGATAGTCGCGGTTGGCGGGTGAAGCCGGCACCAGGCCCGGCACCGGGCAATAGCTCGTCATCGACCAGCACTGGCCCGACGACTTCGACGAGATGTCGAACAGCTTCTGCGCATCGAGGCCCAGTTTCTCCGCGAGCACGAAAGCCTCCGACACCACGATCATCGACACGCCCAGGATCATGTTGTTGCAGATCTTGGCGGCCTGGCCGTTGCCCGGCCCGCCGGCATGCACGATGGTCTTGCCCATCTTTTCCAGGATCGGCCTGCCTCGCTCGAAGGCTGCATCGCTGCCGCCGACCATGAAGGTGAGCGTGCCGGCCTGCGCGCCGCCGGTGCCGCCCGACACCGGAGCGTCGAGCATCGGCAGCCCCTTCTTCTCGGCTGCGGCGGCGACGGCCCGCGCGCTCTCGACGTCGATGGTCGATGAATCGATCAGCAGCGTGCCGGGACCGGCGCCTGCGAGCACGCCGTCCGCGCCGGTGTAGACCTCGCGGACGTGGGTGCCTGCCGGCAGCATGGTGACGACGATCTCGGCGCCGGTGACGGCCGCCCTCACGTTCGGCGCGGCGACGCCACCGGACGCAGCGAGCGCGTCGGCCTGCGCCTTGGTGACGTCGAAGCCCTGGACCTTGTGGCCAGCCTTGATGAGGTTCTGCGCCATCGGCAGACCCATGTTGCCGAGGCCGATGAAGCCGATGGTTGCCATGCGCGTTCTCCCGGTTTGACTCGATTAAAGCCGGGAACGACGTGAGGCGACAAGCCGCGAGGGCTTCAACCTTCGGATCGAGCGAAAAAGCCCCTCGCCTATTGCGGCTCGATCTTGGCGTCCTTGGCGAGCTTCTTGGCGATCGCGGCTTCCTTCGCGATCCGCGCGTCGAACGCGTCCGGCTCCATGATCAGCTCCTCGACGCCGAGCTTCTTGAGTTTCTCCTGCACCGCGGCGCTCTTGATCGCCTTGACGATCTCGTCGTGCATCTTCGTCACCACATCGCGCGGCGTCTTCTTCGGCACGAACGAGCCGACCCAGAAATCGAAATCGCTGTCCGGCACGCCGGCCTCGATCGAGGTCGGCACGTCGGGCAAGGCGGATGCCCGCTTGGAGCTCGCCACCGTGAGCGCCAGCAACTTGCCATCCCGGATCAGCGGCAGCGCCGGCGTGATCGGCGCGAAATAGATATCGATGCGGCCGGTCATCGTCTCGGTCAGCGCCTCCGGCGCGCCCTTGAACGGCACGAGCTGGCCCTCGAAGCCCGCAGCGAGGCGGAAACGCTCCATGGCCAGGTGCGGCGGCGTGCCGATGCCGGCCGCGCCGTAGTTGATCTGGCCCGGGTTGGCCTTGGCCTTCGCGACCAGCTCCTTGACGCTCTTGATGCCCTTGCTCGGCGCCACCACCAGCACCATCGGCACATTGCCGAGCGGCGTGATGGCCGAGAAGTCGGCGACCGGATCGTAGGGCACGCTGGCCTGGATCGCCGGCACCGTGACGATGGCGTTGGAGTGGATCAGCATGGTGTAGCCGTCCGGCTCTGACTGCTTCACCTGTGCCGAGCCCACGGTGGTGCCGCCGCCCGGCCGGTTCTCGACCACGAAGGACTGCCCGACGTTGTGGCCGACCTGCTCCAGCACGGTGCGAGGCACCAGGTCGGTGGCGCTGCCCGGAGCGTAAGGCACCACCACGCGGACCTGCTTGGACGGCCAGTCTGCCGCACGCGCTGGACCCAAGACTGACAAGCCAGCCGGCAAGCCTGCGGCCATGGCGGTCAGCGAGCCCATTCCGGCTTTGAGAATTTCGCGGCGATTCACGGCAACCTCCCCATTCGGATACGCAAAGCTACAGCCAGGCAATAGCGCCATACGTGCCGTGAAGGCTAGTTCGGATGCTCGCGTGCCGACTGAATGGCGAGGAACAGATAGCCGAACAGCAGCAGAAACTCGGCCATCACCACCAGCATCCGCCCGCCATAGACCTGCGGGAAGAACACCTCGACGGCCGCCATCGACACCGCGGCGGTGAGCCAGACCACCGCGCCCCAGGCCGCGGCGAGCCAGAGGCCCACGGCCGCGACCAGATCGATCACCGCGAAGAAAATCGTCGCGGTCTGCCACGGCGTCGGCTGGTACTCGAAGCCGTCGGCGGGGCCGGTGAAACCGCAGACCACGGCCCAGTGGTAGAGGCCCTTGGCGAGCGACAGCACCGCCATCAGCCGCAGGAACAGCACCAGCCGGCCGGTCCAGCGCGCCTCCTGCGCCTCGGGCTCGTCGGCATGGACCGGCTCGAGATTGCGGATCGGATCGTTCGGGACGGCGTGCTGGTCGGTCACGCGCGCACCTGTTCGGGCGGCAGCCATTCGCCGCCGGGCAGCGGCGCGAAGTGCCGCTCGACCTCGGCGTCGGAGACCTCGGCAAGCGAGGCCGGCTGCCATTTTGGCGCGTTGTCCTTGTCGACAATCACCGCGCGAACCCCTTCGTAGAAATCACGGTCATGGATGACGCGGGACACTATGCGAAACTCGGTCGCCATGCACGCCTCGAATGCGAGGTTCCGGCCGCGGCGCACCTGCGCCAACGCGACTTTCAGCGCGGTCGGCGATTTGGCCCGGATGGTGGCAGCGGCTTTCCGGGCGAATTCACCCTGGTCGGCGTCGAGCGCCGCGAGGATGTCCTCGACGCGGTCGGAGGCGAACAGCCGGTCGATGGTGGCCCGGTGTGGGGCAAACTTCGCTTCGCCTGCGGACTCGGCGAAGGCCGCGAGTATCGCATCAACCGGGACAGTGCCGCACAGCGCCTCGCTCAACTCGGCAAATCGCGCTGACGCCACACGATGCGTGGCGATGCCCGCGGCCACGCCGTCGGCCGCGCCGAACCGGTCTCCCGTGAGCGCGCAATAGGCGCCAAGCTCGCCCGGCATCCGTGGCAGGAACCAGGTCGCGCCGACGTCAGGAAAGAAGCCGATGCCGACCTCGGGCATGGCGAACAGATAGCGGTCGCCTGCCACGCGATGCGAACCATGCGCCGAGAGGCCCACGCCACCGCCCATGCAGATGCCGTCGATCAGCGACACGTAGGGCTTCGGGTAGTGCTTGATGACGGTGTTGAGGACGTATTCCTCACCGTAGAACGACAGCATCTCGGCGTGGCGGCCGGAGGTGCCGGCGTCGTACAGCGCGCGGATGTCGCCGCCGGCGGAGAACGCCTTGCCGCCTGCAGCGGTGACCACGATGCGCCTCACCGCCGGATCGTTGCGCCAATCCTCAAGCTGCACGGTCAACGCCCGCACCATGCCGAGCGTCACAGCGTTGAGTGCCTGCGGCCGGTTCAGCGTGATGAGGCCCGCGGCGCCTCGGCGCGCGAACAGAATTTCGGACTCTGCAGGATTCATCGTTAAGGCTGATTCATGGCTTCGAGCGATAGCGTGGAGCATAGCAAAAGACATGGCGCAAGCGCTGCGGGTTCCACCGCATGTTTTCTTCGGAACACAGACAGTGCGATCACGTTGTCATGCGGTCCGCGCCCTCCACGGGCGCTTTCAGCAATGAGGAGTCCGTGATGAAGAGAACGATTCTGCAAGCTTCGCTTGTCGCCGCGGCGGTTGCCTTCCCGATGATCGCGCATGCTCAGGGAACCCTGCGCGGCGCCCAGGAAGGCGCTGAGGAAGGCGGGCGTGCGGCGGGTCCGGTCGGCGCCATCGTCGGCGGCACCGTGGGCGCCGCGACCGGCACGGTCGAAGGCATTCTGGGCGTCGACGAGCGGCCGCGCTTCCGCGAGTACGTCGTGCACGAGCGCCGTCCGTCCGTCGTCGTGAAGGAGCGGGTCGCCGTTGGTACGGTGCTGCCGGAGGCAGGCGTGACCTATTACGACGTGCCGGCCGAGTACCACGTGCGGCCCGGCTATCGTTACACCGTCGTGAACGACCGACCGGTGATCGTCGAGCAGCGCTCGCGGCGCATCGTGCAGGTCATCGACTAACGTCACGTCTCACTGAAGCAAAAAGCCCGGCCACGTCGGCCGGGCTTTTTGTCGTCGACGCTCGCGCGCCTCAGAGCTGCTTCACCGGCTTCGGATCGAGATTGAAGATCCGCGCGGCGTTGAGGCCGAGGATGTTGCGCTTGGCCTGCTCGGACAGGAACGGCAGGTCGGTGATCTCGCTCGGCAGGTCGAAGTCGAAATGCGGCCAGTCCGACGCGTAGAGCAGCTGCGTGTCCGCCTTGATCATGTCGAGCGTGCACTCCAGCGCCTTGAGGTTGGTCGCCTCCATCGGCTGCGTCGTGTACCAGCAGTGATCGCGCATGTATTCGGAGGGCAGCCGCTTGAGCTGCGGCGCCTCCGACGGCCGCATCAGGAACTGGTCGTCGAGCCGCTGCATCACGAACGGCACCCAGGCGAGCCCGGACTCGATCCAGATCACCTTCAGCTTGGGGAAGCGTGCCGGAATGCCGTTCAGCACCCAGTTCGTGCAGTGCACGATGTTCGGCCAGGCAAAGCCCAGCGCGTGCATGCCGAGGAAGCGGTTGACGGTCTTCAGCGACGGGTCGTCCCAGTGATAGCCGGCGTGGAAGGAGAGCGGCATGCCGGTCTCCTCGATCATGCGGTAGAGCCGCATGTACTTGTTGTGATGTACCGGCGAATGCCGCGTCGACGGAATGGCGAAGCCGATGATGCCTTTCTTGCCGGCGCTCTCCTGAACGATGCGCTCGCACTCCTCCGGCGTGTGGAACGGCAGCACCGCGAGGAACTTGATGCGGTCGTCGGCGGACAGAAGCTTCTCCGACATCCATTTGTTGTAGGCACGCGACAGCCAGATCTCCATCTCGGGCTGCGGATGCATGCCGAGGAACAGCATCGGCGTCGGGAACACCACCATGTTGTCGACGCCGAGCGAGTCCATCGCGCGCCGCGTGAGCGTGACGTCGCGATGCACGCTGACGTCCTCGACCTTCTCGCGCAGTCCGTCCTGATGCGGGATGCGGCCGCCGACGCTCTGGTAGCGCAGGCCGAGATCGCCGTTGAGACCGTAGGGCGGCGCGCCGACGCGGTCGCGGTGGAAGTAGAGCGCCTGATCGCGGATCACCGGATCGTCGATGTACTGCACGATCTCCTGCCACGACACGGTCTCGACGTGGTGCGCGTCGACGTCGACCACGAACCAGTCCTGCAGCTTTCGTCGCCGCGCGGCGGTCTTGGCATGCCGGAGGATTTCGCGGCTGTCGGTCGAGGTGTCGATCACCTGGGCCGGCAGCATCTGCGGCACGCCCACCACTGGCTGGTTCATGGCTTGCTCCTTGCAATATTCGTCGCGTGATCGGTGTGATTGTTTTCGGCCGGATCGGGATCGTTCTCGCCGGGGCGCCTGCGAAACCAGAGCCCGAGCTCCATCGGGCCGAGATGCACGTCGCGCAGCATCTCGGAGACGGTGACCAGCATCTCGGTCGCGGTCACGGTCTGCGCCCCTTCCCGCACGATCGCCGGCACCGGGCGGTCCTCAAGCTCCGACTTCGCGTAATAGAGCCGCACCGCGGCGGTGATGATCTGCGCCAGCGCTTCGTCGGAGACGCGCGCGGCCTCGCCCTTCTCCACCAGCTCCTTCGCCGAGCGGTGCAGATCGGCCGCGTAGCGGTCGATCCAGCCGTACTCGTCGTTGGTGCGGGCCTTGTCAGACGACGACATAGACATTACCGTCCTTCTGCTCGAGCTTCACCTTGCGCAGCTTGATCTTGTCGTAGCCCTGGTTGGCGCCGGTCTTCAGATTGAACTCGTAGCCGTGCCACGAGCAGACGAGATTGGTGACGCTCTCCTCGTAAGCGAGCTCGCGTACCGTGCCGTCGGCGGCGAGCGGCTCGATCACCCGCTTGTAGAGCCGGCCCTGGCAGACCGGGCCCTGCCGGTGCGGACACTCGTTGTACCAGGCGACCAACTCACCATCGACCCGGAACACGCCCACTTCGGTGCCGTCGCAGGACACGACGCGGCGGTCGCCGTCCTTCAGCTCATCGTCGCGGCACACGAGATACGACTGGGGCATTCCTCACTCCGTCCCTTGTTTTGATGAAACCGGACTCACGGGTCCTTTGACCCGACCATAAGCGTTTCGTGGCGCGGTTTCCATTATTGCTCGAACTTGATGTTCGCCTTCTTGACCACCGCGGTCCAGCGCTGCACCTCGACCTTCATCTGCGCGCCGAGCTCCTCGCCGGTGCTGCCGATCGGCGTGGCCGCAAGGCTTTTCATGCGCGCCTTGAAGTCGTCCATCGCGGCAATCTTGCGGCAGGCGTCCTCGAGCTTCTTGACGATCGGCATGGGCGTCCCGGTCGGAGCGAACAGCCCGAACCAGGTTCCGCCGACCACGTCGGGCACGCCCGCCTCGGCCAGCGTCGGCACCTCGGGCAGATCGGAGCTGCGCTGCGGGATCGTGATGGCCAGCGCCCGCAGGTTGGCGCCCGAGCCGAGCTGCGGCGCCGCCACGGGAGTCTCGACGAAACCGAAGGCGGTCTGGCCGCCGAGCAGGCTCGTGATCGACTCGTTGCTGCTGCGATAGGAGATCGCGGTGCCCGGCGCGCCGGTCTTGAGCTTGAAGTGCTCGATCGGCAGCGTGAACACCGGCGACGGCGTCGGATAGTTGGCCTTGTCCGGATTGGCCTTCAGCCACGCCACCAGCTCTTTGATGTTCTGCGCTGGATGGTTCTTGTTGACGAGCACGACCAGCGGATAGTCGGCCATCAGTGAGATCGGGATGAAATCCTTGAAGATGTCGTAGGGCATCTTCTCCCAGATCGCGGTGCCGACCGTCAGCGCGCCGGGCGCGCCGCCGAGCAGCGTGTAGCCGTCTGGCGTCGACTTCGCGACGGTGTCGGGTGCAAGCCGGCCGCCGCCGCCCGGTCGATTCTCGACCACCACCGAGCCGCCGACCATCTCCTGGAGCTTCTGCGTCACCACGCGCGCGACCGTGTCGGTGCCGCCGCCGGGGCCGAACCCGATCAGGACCCTGACCACGTGGTTGGGATAATCGTTCTGCTGCGCGCGGGCCGCCCCAGGCCAAACCGCTGCAGCGCCAGCCAGAGCCATGAACTCTCGGCGCTTCATGCCACACCCCTCCAAATACCCCGGCGCAAGGATCGTAACGGCCCGCGCTGCGATCCGGAAAGAGCATTTGACGAGCACCCGTTATGCGCGGCCCCGGCTCGGTCGATCCGGGCGTCTCTACTTGGGATTTTCCTGAGTTTTGATCGGGCATTGCGGTACTTTGACCCAGCCATTGCGGTACAATGGCCGCAGGGGGATGGCCATGAGAGCGCTTGCACACGCCGGGGCCTGCTTGGTGCTGGGGATGGCACTGGTTGTTTCGACCGCTGAGGCCGCCGAGATCAAGGTGATCGCCGGCGGCTCCATGACTACGGTGCTGAACGAGCTCGGACCGCAGTTCGAGCGCGCGACCGGCCACAAGGTCACGATCCAGTTCGGCTCGACGCCGCAACTGATCAAGCAGGTCACCTCCGACGCGCCGTTCGATCTCGGCGTCGTGCCGGTCGAGGTGTACAAAGACGCCGCGGCCCGCGAACGCTTCGCCGCGGGCCCGACCATCGATATCGCCAAGGTCGGTTATGGCGTCGTGGTCCGCGCCGGAGCGCTGATCAGGCCGGATGTCAGCACGCCCGAGGCGTTCAAGCAGACGCTGTTGAATGCGCAATCCATCGCGACGCTGCCGGAAAGCGCCGCCGGCGCCTATGTGCTGAGCGTGTTCGCGAAGCTCGGCATCGCCGACGCCTTGAAACCGAAGATCAAGGCGCAGCCGACGCCGGCGCAGATCCCGCAGGCTGTCGCCAAGGGCGACGCCGAGCTCGGTGTGTTTCTCACCAACGTGCTGATCGCGCCGGGCGTCGAGCTGGCGGGCCCCTTCCCTGGCAATCTGCAGCAGGAGCTGGTGTTCAGCGCCGCGATTGCAGCGAAGAGCACCGAAGCCGCAATCGCCAAAGCCTTCATCAGCTATCTCAGGAGCCCGGCGTCGATCGAGACCATCAGGGCCAAGGGCATGAATTCGGGATGACGCAGGCGTTCAGCACCATGAGGCGGCGGGAGTTCATCGCGCTGATCGGCGGTGCTGCAGCGGCATGGCCATTCACGGCCAGAGCCCAGCAGCCGAAGATGGACCGCATCGCCTGGGTCCATCCCTCGGCGCCGCTGGACAACCTGCGAAGCAGCACCGACGTCCGTGCCTATCGGGCGTTCCAGGACGAGCTTCGCCAGCTCGGCCATATCGAGGGCACCAATCTCACGGTCGAACGCTATTCCGGCGCGGGACGTCTCGACCTCTACGACACCCTGGCGCGGACGGTGGTGCGCAGCCGGCCGGGCCTGATCTTCACCAGCGGAGTCGAGATGGCCCGCGGTCTGAGGGCCGCGACCACGAGCATTCCGATCGTTGCGATCCTGAACGATCCGGTTGCGGCGGGCCTGATCGACAGCCTGGCGCATCCGGGCGGCAACATCACCGGCGCGGCGGTGGACGCCGGCATCGAGATCTGGAGCAAGCGCCTCGCGCTGCTGAAGGAGGCCGTGCCGCAAGCCAAACGTGTCGGGCTTCTCAGCTCGCCCGGCTACTGGGACATCGCCGGCCGCGCCGGCGAGGCCCTGCGGGCGGCGGCGCCGACGCTGGGCCTTTCCGTGGTGAGCTGTCCGGTGGAGCAGGCCGCCGAGCCGGACTACCGCCGGGCCTTCGCCACAATCCAGCAGGACGGACTGTCCGCGCTGCTGGTGCACGACCAAGCCGAGAACTTCACCAACCGGAAGCTCATCATCGAGCTCACCCGTCAGTGCAAGCTGCCGACCATCTATCCCTATCGCGAATACGTCGAGCTCGGCGGCTTGATGGCCTATGCGGTCGATCTGCCGGACGCCTTCCGTCACGGCGCGCAATATGTCGATCAGGTGTTGAAAGGCGCGAAACCCTCCGACCTGCCGTTCTATCAGCAGACCCGCTTCCAGTTCCTGATCAACCTGAAGACCGCGCGGGCTCTCAATCTGAACCTGACGACGACACTCGTTGGTAGCGCCGACGAGGTGATCGAATGAGGCGGCGCGCCTTCCTTGCGTTGCTCGGCGCTGGCGCCGGATTTGCCGGGGCATGGCCGTTCGCAGCGCGCGCGCAACAGTCCGATCGGGTGCGCCGGATCGGCGTCCTGATGAGCGGCAGTGAACGCGACTCGCAAGCCACGGCGGGTCTCGTGGCGCTCCGGGATGGGCTCAAGACGCTCGGCTGGATCGAAGGCCAGAATCTCAAGTTCGATATCCGTTGGAGCCAGGCCGATCTCGACCGGATGAAGACCGAAGCCAGGGAGCTGGTTGCGTCCAAGCCCGATCTCATCGTGTCGCACACCACGCAGCCGACCGCCGCGCTCCAGCGCGAGACCAAGACCATCCCGATCGTGTTTCTCATCGTGTCCGATCCGGTCGGCAGCGGCTTCGTCGCGAGCCTGCCCCGCCCCGGTGGCAACATCACGGGCTTCATCAATCTCGAGGCTTCGCTGGGCGGCAAGTGGATCGAGCTCCTGAAGGAGATCAAGCCGGACACCAAGCGTGCAGCATTGATGTTCAATCCCGACACCGCGACTTATTCGAAATATTACCTCGAGCCCTTCCAGGCGGCTGCGCGCCTTCAAGGCATCGAGCCTGTCGCGGCTCCCGTGCGCAACGTCGCCGATATCGAACGCGCCATTACGGCGCTCGACGGACAGCGGGATGTGGGCCTTGTCGTGATGCCGGATGCCTTTATCGCCGTCCGGAAAAATCGCGACGTTATGACGTCGCTTGTGGCGCGCCAGCGCCTGCCCACGATCTACCCCTATCGCTATTTTGTCGCCGACGGCGGACTGATCTCCTACGGGATCGACCAGGTCGACCTCTACCGGCGCGCGCCCGTTTACATTGATCGCATCTTCAAGGGCGCGAAACCGAGCGACCTGCCGGTGCAACTGCCGACGCGGTTCGAGCTGATCGTCAACATGAAGGTCGCGAAGGCTCAGGACATCAGCATTCCGGCAACGCTGCTCGCGCGCGCCGACGAGGTCATTGAATGAGACGGCGCGAGTTCGTTCGCCTGCTCGGCGGTGCCGCGGCAGCTTCCCGCTTGCGGTCCGCGCGCAAGGCTTGCCGGTGATCGGCTTCCTGCACGGCGGCGAGCCCGAGCAGAACACCAGGCGGCTGCAAGCCTTCCTCAAAGGGCTCCGCCCAAGGCCCAGCGCCAGTCGCGCGTCTGCCACGCCGCGACGAAGCCCAGGATCGCCGACGCCATCGCGAGGCCTGCCTGCATCGGCGCCGCGCGGTTGTAGCTCCGCTGCCATTCGAGCAGCATCGCGCGGTCGTCGAGCGCGAGCCGCGCCGGCTGCTCGGCAACGTTGATGATCGCGGCAGCGCCGAAGAACACGGCTGCGCAAACCAGTGCCAGCAATCCGACCATTTCAATTTCCCAGCATGTCGCGGCTGACGATCAGCCGCATCACCTCATTGGTGCCTTCGAGGATCTGGTGCACGCGCACGTCGCGCAGCACACGCTCGATCGGATGATCGCGCAGATAGCCGTAGCCGCCATGCAGTTGCAGGCAGCCGTTGACGGCCTCGAAGCCCGCGTCGGTGGCGAGGCGCTTGGCCATCGCGGCGAGCCGCGTGCCGCCAGGCTCGCGATTGGTGACGGCGAGCGCCGCGCGCCGCACCATCAGCCGCGAGGCTTCGAGTTCGGTCGCGTAGTCGGCGATGCGAAAGCGCAGCGCCTGGAAGTCCGACAGCCGGGTCCCGAACTGCTTGCGCTCGCGCATGTATTCGATGGTGCGGTCGAGGCAGAACTGCGCGCCACCGATCGAGCAGGCCGCGATGTTCAGCCGGCCGCCGTCGAGGCCGGCCATCGCGATCTTGAAGCCGTCGCCCTCGTTGCCGATCAAATTCTCGGCCGGCACGCGGCAGTTTTCGAACATCACCATGGCGGTCGGCTGCGATTTCCAGCCGAGCTTCTTCTCCTGCGCACCGAAGCTCAAACCCGGCGTGCCCTTCTCGACCGCAATGCAGGAGATGCCCTTCGGCCCTGCCCCGCCGGTGCGCACCATGCAGACGTAAACGTCGGACACGCCGCCGCCCGAGATGAACGCCTTGCTGCCGTTCAGCACATAGTGGTCGCCTTGGCGCTCGGCCCTGGTCTTGAGGCTCGCGGCGTCAGAGCCGGAGTCCGGCTCGGTCAGGCAGTAGCTCGCGAAATGCTCCATGGTGCAGAGCTTCGGCAGAAACTTCTGGCGCTGCGGCTCGCCGCCGAAGACGTCAATCATCCAGGCCGCCATGTTGTGGATCGAGATATAGGCCGCGGTCGAGGTGCAGCCCTGCGCCAGCTCCTCGAAGATGATGGTGGCGTCGAGCCGCGTCAGCGCCGAGCCGCCGACATCGTCCTTCACGTAAATGCCGCCGAAGCCCAGCGCCGCGGCCTGCCGCAATTCAGCAACCGGAAAGATCTCTCCCTCGTCCCAGGCCCGCGCGTTCGGCATCATGCTGTCGCGGGCAAACTGCCGCGCCGTGGCCTGGAAGGCGCGCTGGTCCTCGGTGAGATCGAAATCCACGGCGGCTCACTTCTTCGGCAGGAAGGCTTCGGTGGTGAGCTTCGTCATATCGGGCTCCTTGTCGAGGAGCTTAAGCTCGACATAGGACCGCGCCAGCACGGCGAGCGCGCGGGGATTGAACCGGCCGTCGGTCGAGTAGGTCGACACCACGCGGTCATAGGTCTCATTCAGGACGTCCGGATGGAATCCCAGCACCTGCTGGACGGTCTCCACGGTCTTGGCTTTGTTGGCTTTGACGAAGGCGATGGTTTCGAGCCAGGCGGCCATGAAGGCGGCAACCGCGTTGGGCTTCTCTGCGATCACCTTGTCGGTCGCAAAGATGATCTGCATGTGGAAGTCCTTGACCAGGTCGCCATAGCTGAACAGCAGGCTCTCCTCGCCTTTGCGCTGCTGCTCCAGCGTGGTCGAAAGGTCGGTGGTGATGGCGTCGAGCTCGCCGACCTTGAGCAGCGCGCGGGAGGCCGCGATGTTGGTGCTCGTCACGTAGGTGATGTCGCTGTCGGACCAGCCCTGGCTCTTCACCAGCTCGCGGGTGATCCAGCCGGTCAGCGTGCCGGCGCCGGTGATGGCGATCTTGCGGCCCTTGAGATCGGCGACGCTCTTCACCGGGCCGCCGGCCTTCACGGCGACCACCATCTCGCTCGGCTGGCCGGACAATGGCGCGATCGCCATCATCGGCGCGCCCTTGACGATCAGCGCCATGTCGGTGCCGCCGTCGAGGCCGATATCGATCGCGCCGGCCGTCATGGCCTGGATCAGCCGCGGCCCGCCGCCGAACGCCGAGGACTCGATGGTGAGGCCATGCCTGGCGAAGATGCCGGCCTGCATGCCGACCTCGAGCAGCGTGTAGGAGAACGAGGTCAGCGTGGACTTGCCGACGCGTAGCGTCTCGGCTGCCAGAACGCTGGAACAGGACAGCGTGAACGCGCCGACGCAGCACAGCGCCAGCACGAGCAGTCGACAGGCCGTTCCGGCAACGGTCATCGCTTAAATCTCCACGGTTGGGCCGCAAACCATAGCACTTCCGGGCCGCAGGCAAGCCCGCTGGCAGGCCGCGGCCGGACGCGATAAAATCCGGAAGCTTCCAATCTCCATGAGGACGTTCCGCATGGCCATCAAATACGGCCGCCCCATCGAATCCCGCGTTCGCGTCGTTCCGGCCGAGGCCAAAGGCCGCGCCGAAACGCCACCGCTCGATCTGACCATGCGGATGCGGCGGAACCGTCGCACCGACTGGGCGCGGCGCATGGTGCGCGAGAACGTGCTCACCACCAACGACCTGATCTGGCCGATGTTCGTTGCCGAAGGCGCGCGCGCGCCGGTCGCCTCGATGCCCGGCGTCGAGCGGCTGCCGGTCGACGAGATCGTGCGCGCCGCCGAGCGCGCCGCGAAGCTGACGATCCCCTGCATCGCGCTGTTTCCCTACACCGATCCGGGCCTGCGTGACGAGGACGGCAGCGAGGCGCTGAACGCCGAGAACCTCGTGTGCCGCGCGGTGCGCGCCGTGAAGGAGGCTGTGCCCGAAGTGGGCGTGCTGTGCGACGTGGCGCTCGACCCGTACACCAGCCACGGCCACGACGGCCTGATGCACGAGGGCACTATTCTCAACGACGAGACCGTCGCGGTGCTGGTCAAGCAGGCGCTGGTCCAGGCCGAG
>CAKZHN010000453.1 GCA_936924235.1 uncultured Rhodoplanes sp.
CCTGATGGAGCTCGGCCGTCTGGAGCGCCGCTGCGGCCATCGGCAGGCCGCCTCCGATGCCTTCAAGGCCGTTCTTCAGCTTGCGCCCTTGCAGCAGCAGGCCTTGATCGAAGCCGCCGTGGAGGAGCACGCACTGGGGCGCCCGGCGGAGGCCGAGCGGCTGTTGCAGCAGGTGCTGGAGCTCGAGCCCGATCATCTCGGGGCGCTGATCCAGCTCGCCGAGCATGCCCGGATGGCGGAAGACGATGAAGCCGCGCTGAAATGGTCGTGTCAGGCGATGACGGCGCATCCCAACGCGCTGCATCCCTATCTCAACGCCAGCCGCGCTGCGGTGAGCACCGGGCGCGCTGACACCGCGGTCGCGCTGCTCGACCATGCGACCACGGTGTTCGGCCAGCATCCCGCGATCGTTGCCCGCAGGCTCGAGCTGCTCCGCCTGACCGGCGAACGGTCCGAGGCGCTCGCTTTGGTGGCCGGCCTGCCGGCGGATGTCGCCGCGAACTCCAGCGTCTGGATGCAGCGTGTCGACCTGCTGCTGGCGTCCGGACAGTACGCCGCCGCCGGCGCAGCGCTGCAGGCGCCGCCGGTGCGCGCCGGCCTCGCCATGGGCCGCGTCCTGGATTTTCGCGGCCAGCTCGCTGAAGCGCATTGGCGCTTCGACGAAGCGGCGGCCTGCTATCGCGAGGCGCTGAAGATCCAGGATACGGATTCCTGGACGCGGATGTGGCTCGCGCGCGCCCAGATGCTGCTGCTCGATCTCGACGGCGCCCGCGAGAACCTCGCCATCGCGACGCGGCAGCAGTCGTCGCAGCGGCTGGCGCGGGGACATTCGCTCAACGCCTCGCAGAGCTTCCTCGGCCAGATCCTGAACGAGTTCATGCTGGATCGCGACGTCGTCGCGGAGCTGCGGCAGGCCGCGGCGCTGCCGCTGCCGGAGCGGGTGACGCAGCTGCAGGACATCGCGCGCCGCGCGCCCGACAACACCGCCGCCGCGATCAGCCTGATGGTGGCGATGCGCATGGCGGGGCGGCTGCAGACGCTCGCGTCCCGCAGCGAGTCGCAGCCCGCAATCCCCCGGCGCATCGCGCAATATTGGAACGACACCGAGCCGCCGGGCGGCATCGTCGAGATCATGCAGTCGTGGCGGAAGCACCATCCGCTTTGGGACTATCAGCGGTTCGACGATGCGACGGCGCAGGAGTTTCTGCGGTCGCATCATCCGACCGAGGTGCTGCGGGCCTACATGCGCGCCCGGCATCCAGCACAGAAGGCCGATCTGTTCCGGCTTGCCTACCTGGTGATCGAAGGCGGCTTCTATGTCGATGCGGACGATCGCTGCCTCGCGGGTCTCGACACCATCGTGCCGCCGCATGTCGAGCTTGCGGTCTACCAGGAGGTCTACGGCACCATCGGCAACAACTTCCTCGGTGCCAGGCCCGGCGAGCCGGTGCTGCTCAAGGCGTTGGAGCTTGCGGTCGAAGGCGTCAATCGCGGCGACCATGATCTGTTGTGGCTGTCGACCGGGCCCGGGCTGATGACGCGCACCGTGGCGCGGTTCTTCAGCGATCCGGCCGAGCATGACGGGCTCCTGAACCGTGCGCTGGTGCTCGACCGCGGCGAACTGTTCCAGGCCGTCGCGGTGCATTGCCGGCTTCGCTACAAGCGCGGCGACGGCCATTGGACCCGAAGCGAATTTCGCGTTTCAGGAAAGCCTGCCCGGAAGGGCGCGCCCGGCGCGGCGCACCGGACCAGGCGCGCGGCCGGCAATGGCGCACCGAAGCCGCCCGACGCATCGGCCAGTCCTGAGGTCGACGACCAAGGCTAGCCGGCACGGGCGCAGCCACGGCCAGCTTTATCGCGCCCGCCGCGCGTCTTAACGATATTGCTGAAATCGAGTTGGCACCCCCCTCGCGGCCTGTAAACATTAACGTGCGGAGGCCAAGGGGAGAGTTATGCCAAACCAAGCTTGGCTCCGTTTGCCTTTTGCGTCCGCGCTTCTCGTCACCGTCATGGCGCTACCGGCTTTTGCCGACGACTGGGAAACCTGCGCCAAAAGCTCGGGTGACGAGGCGATCGCGGCCTGCACGCGCGCCATCAAGTCCGGCACCTACAACGGCAAGACGCTGGCGCTGGCCTATTCCAACCGCGGCGTCGAATGGCGCGCCAAGGGCGAGCTTGAGCGCGCGATTGCCGACTACGACGAGGCGATCAAAGCCGATCCGCAGCAGTCGGCGGCCTACAACAACCGCGGCATCGCCTACGCGGCGGGCTCCGATTACGACAAGGCGATCACCGACTACGACGAGGCGATCAAGCTCAAGCCGGACTATGCCTCGGCGCTGAACAACCGCGGCCTCGCCTATTTCAACAAGGGCCAGCATCAGCGCGCGATTGCCGATTACGACCAGGCCATCAAGCTCGAGCCCGATGCGGTACGGCTCAACAACCGCGGCAACGCCTACGCGGCCCGCGCGCAATACGATCGCGCCATCCAGGATTTCGACGAGTCGATCAATCTCGACGCCCGATACGCCATCGCGATCTACAACCGCGGCAATGCCTATTTCGCCAAGGGCGAGGTGGACCGCGCGATCAAGAACTACGACCAGGCGCTCGCGCTCAACCCGAAATACCAGGATGCGCTGGTGAACCGCGGCGTGGCCTATGAGAAGCAGGGCACGCTCGACCGCGCCATGGCCGACTACAACGAGGCGGTCAAGCTCGACGAAAAGGACGCGGTGGCGCTGAACAACCGCGGCAATGCGCTGCTGAAGAAGGGCAAGACCGACGACGCCATCGCCGATTACGATCGCGCCATCAAGCTCGATGCACGCTACGTCGCGGCCTATTTCAGCCGCGCCATCGCGTTCGAGAACAAGAAGCGTTACGAGCCCGCGATCGCCGACTATCGCCAGGTGATCAAGCTCCAGCCGCAGAATGCCGCGGCCTGGAATGCACGCTGCTGGGCGCTCGCCGTGATCGGCCGCCTGCAGGAGGCGGTGACCGATTGCAACGAGGCGCTCCGTCTGCAGCCCGATTACGTCAACGCACTGGACAGCCGCGGCTTCGTGCTGCTGCGCGCCGGCAAATATGACGACGCCATCGCCGACTACAACGCGGCGTTGGAGGTCGATCCGAAGAAAGCCGCGTCGCTCTACGGCCGCGGCATGGCGAAGCAGCGCAAGGGTGACTATCAGGCCGGCAGCGTCGACATCGCATCGGCGCGCCTGGTCCGGCCGAACATCTCGGCCGAATACCAGGCGTATGGGCTGATGCCGCCGCTCTCCGATTTGCCGCAGGCCGCCGTGCCGCAGTCGGGTGAGGATGCCCAGGCCCGGGAGACGCAGGGCCATGTGCCGCAGGCCCGTACAAAACGCGGGAATTGAGCCCCGAAGCTTAAGCGCTGCGGCCAAGGTTCCCGGAACCTTGGCCGGGCACCGTCCGTTGGTGTTGAAACCAACCAAAAACGGAGGTGCTCGATGATCCATCAAGCGGATATCAAGGAACACATGGAAGTCGTGGGATCCGACGGCAAGCACGTCGGTACCGTCGATCATCTGGCGAAGTCCGGGCTGATCAAGCTGACCAAGAGCGACGCCAAGGACCACCAGCATCATCTCTTCCCGGTGTCCTGGGTCGAGAAGGTCGACGAGAAGATCCACCTGAACAAGTCGAGCCAGGAAGCCCAGCAGCAGTGGCAGACCGCTGCCTAGGCCGACCGGCCGAGATTTCAGGTAGAGGCCCGGTTCGCGCCGGGCCTCGTGCTTTTTGCGTTGTCTTTTGGCGATGGCGATCCGGTGTTATGGATGCGCCATGACCACTGCGACACTCAACACGGGCCTTGCCACGGTGCGCGCCGAGATCGAGCGCGCCTGCCGCGAGGCGTCGCGCGATCCCAAGGACGTGACGCTGGTCGCGGTGTCGAAGACGTTTTTCGCCGACGCCATCGAGCCGGTGCTGGCCGCGGGCCAGCGGGTGTTCGGCGAGAATCGTGTGCAGGAGGCGCAGAAGAAATGGCCGCCGCTGCTGGCGGGCCATCCCGGCGTCGAGCTGCACATGATCGGGCCGCTGCAATCGAACAAGGCGAAAGAGGCGGTGGCGCTGTTCGACGCCATCCACTCGGTGGACCGGCCGAGCCTGTGCGAGGCGCTTTCAAAGGAGATCGCCAAGCAGGCCAAGCGGCCGCGGCTGTTCGTCGAGATCAACACCGGCGCGGAGCCGCAGAAGGCCGGCGTGCTGCCGCAGGACGCCGATGATTTTCTGGCGCGCTGCCGTGACGCCAACGGGCTCGTCATCGACGGGTTGATGTGCATCCCGCCGGCCGAGGAAGCGCCGGCGCCGCATTTCGCGCTGACCGCAAAGATCGCCAAGCGCAATGGGTTGAAGCTTCTGTCGATGGGCATGAGCGCGGATTTCGCCGCGGCGATCGCCATGGGTGCGACCCATGTGCGGGTCGGCAGCGCCATCTTCGGCGCGCGCGAGAAGCATTGAGATTTGCACCGGTCCCGCCCCGATTTCCGCTGTCATGCCCGCGCTTGTCGCGGGCATCCCGCTTAGGTGGGCGCAGTGCACCCCTAAGCGAGATGGCCGGGACAAGCCCGGCTATGACAGCTGCTGGTTCGGTGAAACCCTAAGTCCTGAATCGGCTCGGCAGCGGTGCCGGATTTCCCGGACCGGGCGCGCCGTCGATCGGCTTGCGCAGGATGCTCGGCCGTGGTGCGGCCAGGGTTGGTGCTGCAGCCGGAGCTTGCGGCGGAACAGGTGCCGGAGCCGGTGCGGCCGCAGCGGGCGCCGGCGCAGCCGGCACAGGAGCGGCGACCGTCGGAGCAGCAGCAGGCGCCATCGGGGCGGCCGGCGCTGCAGGCTGCAGTGGCGGCGCGGCGCGATAGACCGGCGCTTCCTCGCGGCCGCGTGGCATGTCGTCCCAGGCGTCCGCGCGGGTGTCCATGCGGTCGTCGTCGAGCCCGCTCTTGTGGCTCATGGTGGATGCGCGCCAGCGGTCGATCACGGAGTCGATCATGTCGCGGTTGGCCGGTGCGCCCGTGGCGCGGACATTGCCGCCGGACTCGCTGCTTGGCCGCACGTTGACCGCAAGCTCGCGGAATTTCATCCGGGTCGGCAGCGGCACGCCGGCGCCGAACGCGAACACCTCGCCGGTGCCGAGCGTCGGAATGAAGCTCAGCATGCTGGCGCCGGCATCCGACACCGCCGAGCGGATGAGCGCCTGGTCGCGGTCGTTGGAGAGGCGCATCACGAACAGAGTGCTGCACTGGGACAGAATGGTCTGGTCGATCTCGGCCGGGCGCTGTGTCACGAGGCCGAGGAACACGCCGTACTTGCGGCCCTCCTTGGCGATGCGCGACAGCGCGCGCTTGGTCGGGCCGAAGCCGATGTTCTTGTCGGCCGGCGCATAGCGGTGCGCCTCCTCGCAGACGAACAGCAGCGGCGAGGCGCCGTCGCTCCACAGGCCGAAGTCGAAGGCCATACGGCACAGCACCGACACCACCGAATCGATCACCTCGGCCGGGAAACCGGCGAGCTGCATGATGGTC
Organism: uncultured Rhodoplanes sp.; assembly: GCA_936924235.1. Taxonomy (GTDB): domain Bacteria; phylum Pseudomonadota; class Alphaproteobacteria; order Rhizobiales; family Xanthobacteraceae; genus Z2-YC6860. The sequence continues at coordinate 5,553 of CAKZHN010000453.1, forward strand.
ATCGGCTTGCCGTTGGTCGGCAGGCGGAACAGGTGGCTCACCACCTCGCCCATGGTGTCGCCGCCGACGGTGGCGTTCTCGAACATGAAGCCGTAGCGCGGATGGTTGCGGAAGGTTTTGATGCGCAGGAGCAGCTTGTTGTAGATCGAGGCGCGCGAGCGGTTCTCGAGCTTGCCCATGCGGTCGTCGATGACCGTGATCAGGTCCTCGATGCGGTAGGGCACCGGCGTGTCGACGCCGTAGCCGACATCGCGCGGGTCCTTCTTCTTCATCAGGCCGCGATCGCCGGCGCCGCCCTTGAGCTGCGAGTAGGCCGCTTTCGCGAGCGGGATGGCCTCCTGTAGGATCTCGATCTCTTCGTCGACGCCGGGCCGGCCGCCGAAGAAGGCGTCGACCGTCTCCTCGAAGTTGAACAGCCAGAATGGCAGACGGAGGTTGCGCGGCGTCAGCACCAGCGCCTTGTCGCCGAAACAGCGCGCGTATTCGTTGTGCGGATCGATCAGGAAGATGCGCAGATCAGGCCGTTCCGCGAGCGTCTGCTGCAGCAGCAGCGCGACGCCGTTCGACTTGCCGACACCGGTGGTGCCGAGCACCGCGAAGTGCTTGTTGACCAGCTGCTCGATATCGATCTGCGCCGGGATCGTGTGGTCCTGTTGCAGCATGCCGACATTGGAGATCTTGCCGCTGCGGCTCGAGTAGACCAGCCGCAGCTCGCGCTCGTTCATCAGCACGGCGGGCTCGCCAATCATCGGATAGTCGGTCATGCCGCGCTGGAAATAGGCTCCGCCCGAGGCGTTGGCGCGGATCTCGCCGACCAGGTCCATCTGTGCGGTGCTGCGGCAGTTTGGGTCCTGGTCGCGCAGCGGCCGCTCGGAGATCTCGGTGATCATGCCGACTGTGACGATGCCGCCGCTGATGATGCCGAGGAATTTGCCGACGGTGGCCCGGCCGCCGTCGGCCGGCGCCGTGACGCTGAGACCGACCGTGATCTGGGAGCCGCTGACCGCGACGACGCGGCCGATCATTTCGCGGCCGGTGCGCGGCTGCGTCTCAGACGAGGATGCGCTTGCGTTGGTCATATGATTGATGTCGCGGTTCGCCCCGGCCCCGGCGGTCGCGCGATACGGCCTGCCGGACCGAACCGGTTTAAAAGATGACCATCCAGGTTCTGTTAAAATCGGGGCCCGCTTCAGGTCCCCGAGGGTTCATCGTGAAGACCGGGTAAATCGGCCAAGAGCAAATCGGCAAAAAGCCAATCAACCGATCACAATGCGAGTCCTGGGCCCGAGTCGCGCGAGGAGCCGCTTGAGCGCGTCGGTCTTGAGCGCCACACAGCCGGCGGTCGGGGCAAAGCCCGGCCGGGCGACGTGGACGAACACGGCGCTGCCGCGGCCGGCGATCCGTGGCCGGGTGTTGTGGTCGATCTCGATGATGAAGTCGTAGAGGCCGTCCTGGCGCCGGAGCCGGTCGCCGGGCTGGTCCTTGCCGAGCCGGATCGGCTGGTTGTAGCGCCGGTCAGAGGGATCCTCGCACCAGCCGTCCCAAGGGGTGATGGGCCGGACCGGCAGGTGGGTCATTGGCCTAGGTACCCGGTCGGCCCGCCACCACAGGCGCTTGAGCCGGAAGGTCCCCCGCGGGGTGCCGCCGTCGCCCTCGCGCTTGTTGGCCTTGATCCCGCCCCGGCCCAGCGCCACCGGCAGGGCCAATGGCCCAGCGAGCAGCCATCCCCGTGTGGAAAACCCGGGCTTCCGCCGCACAAAAAACGTCGAAATCGGGCTGTTTCCCATAGCGGCTGGGATATTTATCCATAGTTCCAAGGAGCTTGCTCTTTTATCCCCGAATGCTCTACTTCGCGCAATTGCGCCGGGCTGGGGCCCGAAAAGGCCGGATTCGATGCCGAACAGCCGAAAAATCCTGATCGTCGACGACGACACCGAATTGCGGAACGCCCTCGTGGAGCAGCTTTCGCTGCACGACGAGTTCGAGGCGGTGTCGGTCGATTCCGGCACCAAGGGCGTGCAGGAGGCCAAGGCCGGCCAGATCGACCTCGTGATCATGGATGTCGGCCTGCCCGACGTCGACGGCCGCGAGGCGGTGCGCATCCTGCGCAAGAACGGCTTCAAGGCGCCGATCATCATGCTGACCGGCCACGACACCGACTCCGACACTATCCTGGGGCTGGAGTCGGGCGCCAACGACTACGTCACCAAGCCGTTCCGCTTTGCGGTGCTGCTGGCCCGCATCCGCGCCCAGCTCCGCCAGCACGAAGCGAGCGAGGACGCGGTCTTCACCATCGGCCCCTACACGTTCCGGCCGAGCGCCAAGATGTTGCTCAGCCCCAAGGGCAACAAGATCCGGCTCACCGAGAAGGAGACCGCGATCCTGCGTTTCCTCTATCGGGCGGGCCAGCGGCCGGTGTCCCGCGAGACGCTGCTCCAGGAGGTCTGGGGGTATAATTCCGGCGTCACCACGCACACGCTCGAGACGCACGTGTATCGTCTGCGGCAGAAGGTCGAGAAGGACGCCGCAGCCCCGGCGATTCTCGTCACCGATGCCGGGGGCTACAAGCTCGTGCCGTGACAGCGCACGATGCCGGATGGGGGACCGGTGATTCTCGCAAAGATCATGCTGCGCAATGAAAGAGTGCTCTAGGTGAGCATCGAGGACGACATCGCGTTCATCGAACGGGTGCCGACGCTGCGCATGCTCGGGCGCACTGCGCTGCGCATTCTCGCCATCGGCGCCGAGAGCCGCTACGTCCACCAGGGCGAGGTGCTGTTCAATGCCGGCGACAGCACCGACTGCGGCTACGTGATCCAGGAAGGCTCGTTCACGCTGGCCAGCAGCTCGAAGGCGGTGGGCGAGGTGACCGCGGGCCCCGGCACGCTTTTGGGCGAGCTCGCACTGATTGCCGAGACGAAGCGGCCCGCCACCGCGACCGCGCGCGAGCCCTCGACCGTGATCCGCATCTCGCGGAGCCTGTTCCTGAAGATGCTGGAAGGCTATCCGGAGGCGGCCGACATCCTGCGCGACCAGATCGCGGCGCGGGCGCGCCACGCGCTCGCCGAGATGACCGACATCCGCGCGTTGCTGGACACCAGCGCCGCGCCGAGGTGACCGCTCATGTCCCGGACGCGACGCAGCGCCACCAGCGCGTTCACGCGCGTCTTCGACGCGCTATGGCGGTGCGTCGCAGATCCGGGACCGTTCCAACGGTGGTGTTCGTAACGGTCCCGGGTCTGCAGCGCATCACTTCGCGCTAACGCGCTTCGTGCTGCATTGCGCCGGGACACCAGCTCAGAATTCCTCCGGCGCCGCTCCGCTGCCGACGTCGCCCAGGTCGGTGTCGGCGAAAAGCTCGTCGAGCGGCGCGATCTTCCGGATCATGCCCTGCTGGTAGGCGTAGCGCTGCACCGTCTCCAGGTTCTTGCGGTTCGCCGGCGTCAGTCCGTAGGCCCACGGGTCCTTGCCGAAGATGCGCTCCTGCTCCTCGCCCGCGGTGCGCACGAACACCAGCGGCGCCATGCGCGGATTGGCGATGCGGCGATAGGCGAGCTGCTTGGCCTCCTCGAATGCCTTGGTGAGGTTGGTCGCGGCCCAGGGGTATTTCTCGGCGATCTCCTGCTTCAGCGTCGTCACATGCATGATCGGAAAAATGCCGGTCTTGGCGAAATAGTCGATCTCGACCTGCTTGTAGTCGGCAAACAGCCGCGCGATCCGTTTGTCGCCTTCGACGAACGGCTTTGGCAATGTCGGCGAGATCATCGCCGGGATGTCGCCGTCGGCGAGCATCTGGCTGAGCGTCTTTCCCGACTTGTTCATCTCGATACGCAGCCCGGGCGGCGGCTCGAAGGCGACGTCCTCGCTGCGCTCGACCAGCCAGGTGATGCTCCGGTGCTGCAGACCGTAATGCTCTTCCAGGATGCCGCGCATCCAGATGTTGGAGGCCGGCTGGAAGTTAGTGCCGCCGACCACCTTGCCGTTGAGGTCTTTCGGTTCGCGGATGCCGGCCGCGGTGTTGATGAACACGAAGCCGTGGCGAAGCCTGCGATGCAGGAACACCGGGATCGCGGTGAGCGGCTCGCCCTGGTCGCGGATCATGTAATAGGCGCCGACGTTCTCCTCGCAGACGTCGAACTCGTGCTTGCGCCCCATGCGCCAGTGGCGCTCGCGCGGGCCCATGTCGGTGAGAAAGACCAGATCGAGGCCGTCGGCCTCCACCGTGCCTTCGATCAACGGTTTGACGATGTCGTACGCGCCGCACGCGACGGTCAGTCTCAGCTTTGCCATGGATGTGCCGGCGTCCTTACTTTTGGAGGTTAGATTTTCGGAAGGAATGCTTCGGTGATGAGCTTGCTCATATCCGGCTCGCTCGGCAACGTCTTCATTTCGACGAAGGAGCGGCTGAGGACGGCCAGCGCCTTGGGATCGAACTTTCCAGTGTTGGAGAACATCGGCATCAGCTCGTCGTAGATCGCTGTGGTCGTGGCCTCGTCGGTGCCCATGACGTCCTTGGCGATGCGGACGGTGTCGGCCTTGTGGGCGCGCATGAACGCGATGGTGTCGAACCAGCCGGCGAGGAAGCCGCGCAGCGCTTCGGGTTTTGCGGCAATCGCCTTGTCGGTGGCGAAGATGACGTGGACGTGGAAGTCCTTCAGCAGATCGTTGAAGCGCAGCAAAATGCGGCCTTCGCCGCGCTGCACGAAGTTGAGCGCGACCGCGAGATTGACGATCGCGGCGTCGACCGACTTGGTCCGCAGCGCCGCGATCCGCGAAGCGTCGTCGCCGATCGGCACCTGCGCGACGCCATCGACGCCCCAGCCTTTCTGACGCGACACCTCGCGCACGATCCAGCTCGTCACCGAGCCCACGGTAGACACGCCGACATTGCGGCCCTTCAGGTCGTCCACGGTCTTCACCGTGTCGTCGGCACGCACCATCAGCGCGAACAGCAGCGGCGGGCCGGCCATCGCGGCGATGCCCTTGACCGGCGAGCCCTTGGCGATGAAGGCGAGGCCGGGACCCGAGCCCAGCGCCACGTCGATGCCGTCGGCCGCCATCGCCTGCTGGATGCGGGCGTCGCCGCCGAAGCTGGAGATCTCGACATCGACGCCGTGCTTCTTGAAGATTCCGGTCTGCGCGCCGACGTCGGCCGGTACGAACGAGAAGGCGTCGCGGCCCGCCTTGCCGACGCGCAGCCTCTCGGCGGCGGCTTGCGCAGGCACGGCGAGCAAAGCGGCCGATATGACTGCCGCGAGGGCGAGCGCCGTCCGCCTTGGATGTTTCATCGTCCCCCGCAAGACCGGCTCGATCGGCCGGCTTGGGGGCGATTATCGGGATGGCGGACTAAACGTCCAGCGTCATCGTCACCGGCACGTGGTCGGACGGCCGCTCCCAGCCGCGCGCGTCCTTCGTCACCTTGATGGCCTGCAGCCGGTCGCCGAGCGCTTGCGACACCCAGATGTGGTCGAGCCGGCGGCCTTTGTCGGCCGCGAGCCAGTCCTGGGCGCGGTAGCTCCACCACGTGTAGAGCTTCTCGCTTGGCGGCACGAAGGTGCGGGCCACGTCGATCCAGTTGCCGGCCTGCTGCGCGGCGGTGAGCTTCTCGCACTCGATCGGCGTGTGCGAGACGATCTTGAGCAGCTGCTTGTGGCTCCAGACGTCGTGCTCGAGCGGCGCGACGTTCAGGTCACCGACCACGATGGAGCGCTCGTTCCGCTGCGGGAGCATGTTGGCGCAAGCCTTCATCTCGTCGAGGAAGGCGAGCTTGTGCTCGAACTTCGGATTGATCGCGGGGTCGGGCTCGTCGCCGCCGGCCGGCACATAGTAGTTGTGCACCATGATCGGATCGCGGAGGTTGGCCTTCTCGCCGAGCACCACGCCGATGTGCCGGCTGTCGCCCTTGCCGCAATAGCCCTTCGCCGCGAAGGAATCGAGCGGCAGCCGCGAGATCACGGCGACGCCGTGATAGCCCTTCTGGCCGTTCAGCGCGATGTGCTCATAGCCGAGCCGCTTGAAGCGCTTTCGCGGAAAGGCGTCGTCGGGACACTTGGTCTCCTGGAGGCAGAGCACATCCGGCCGGACCGCTTTGATGAACTTGGCCACGATGTCGATGCGCAGCCGCACCGAGTTGATGTTCCAGGTCGTGAGCTTGAGCTGCATGCGATGTAATTTAAGAGCGGCGCGCGGGTTTGGCCACGGCGCGGTGCGCATTGTCCCGCGCGTTCGAGACTGGCTAAACGGAATGCTGTGGCCAAACAGGCGGTGTCATGCCCGGGCTTGACCCGGGCATCCATGAGACCTGTCAACCTGCGGCAACCTTACGTAAGACTTCCGCTGTCGGACGCGGGTCATGGATCGCCGGGTCAAGCCCGGCGATGACAGCGGTGCGAGTGGTGGCAGTGGGGCAAATGCATCGCCGTCAAAAATGACAGGCGACTTACTGAACCTGCTGAACCGGCCGCGTGTAATCGATGCGGAACATGTTCGGATCGGGCTGCGTGCGCGCGTCGAGATTGTAGACCGCCACGGTGGTGTCGTAGCCCTGCGGATCGGTCACGGTCCATTGCCGCAACTGGAAATCCTGCGCGCCGAACATCAGCATCACGCGGTGGGTGCCGGCAATGATCTGCCGCTCCTCGATCACCACGGTGACGAACACGTCGTCGGCATAGACGCCGACCAGGTTGGTGTCGCGCATCAGGTCGATGCGATCAGCGAGCAGGAAGCGCAGCGGGGTCTGCGACAGCGGATAGAGGTCCTGGGTGGCGAGCTTGCGGTCGCGCACCACCACGGACTGGCCGTCGGCGATCATCTCGATCGGGTTCGGCGGGTTGTAGTCGAAGCGGACCTTGCCGGGCTTCTGCAGATAGAACTCGCCTTCCGACTTGCTGCCGTCCGGGCCGACCTGGACGAACTTGCCCTGGAGCTGGCGCACGCCGCTCAGGTAGGCGCTGACCTTGTCGGCGAGCGCGCGCTGCCGCGCATCGAAGGCCGTGGAGGAGCCCGAGCCGCCGAAGATGTTCGGAGGCTTGGGGAAGATCGACGGGAAGCCGCTCGACTGCTGCTGTTGCGGCTGGGCCGGCTGTTCGGCTTGCCGCGGCGGCGGCTGTGGCGTCGGCGCCTGCTGCTGGGCGTTCGGGGCGATCTGCTGCGGAGGCCGCGGCGCCTGCGGCCGCTCGTAGGATTTCGGCTGCGGCGCCGGAACGGGCAGCGGCACGCTTTGGGCGAAGGCGCAGGTCAATCCGGCCGACAGCGCCAAGGCGAGGCCCGACAGCAATGCCGCAACAACGGCCTTTCGGCTCCCCATGTCGTACTCCGCCTGACCCCGATCCCGCGCCCTGCCGGTTGCCCTAGGGGCCGGCTGTGGCGATTTCGCGGCTCTCGATGCGCCCCCGGGCACTATAGCCCCGGTCTGTGTTCGCAATGTCTCAGTCTCAATACTTCGCGTGCTCTTCCTGGCCAACCAGGATTTCGCGTTTTCCAGCGTGGTTGGCCTGGCCGACAATGCCCTCCTGCTCCATCCGCTCCATGATGGAGGCGGCGCGATTGTAGCCGATTTGCAGGCGTCGCTGGATGTAGCTGGTGGAGGCCTTCTTGTCGCGTGTGACGATCTGGACGGCCTGCTGGTAGAGGTCGGTGGCGTCGCCGGCCTGGCCCATGCCGGACGAGTCGAACACCGGATTGCCGTCCTCGTCGAGCTCGGGCTCCTCCTCGGAGGCGGTGACGGCCTCCAGGTACTGCGGCGCGCCCTGCGACTTCAGGTGGCGGACCACCTTCTCGACCTCGTCGTCGGAGCAGAACGGCCCGTGGACGCGGCTGATGCGGCCGCCGCCCGCCATGTAGAGCATGTCGCCCTGGCCGAGCAGCTGCTCGGCGCCCTGCTCGCCCAGGATGGTGCGGCTGTCGATCTTAGAGGTGACCTGGAAGGAGATGCGGGTCGGGAAGTTCGCCTTGATGGTGCCGGTGATGACGTCGACCGACGGGCGCTGGGTGGCCAGGACGACGTGGATGCCGGCGGCGCGCGCCATCTGCGCGAGGCGCTGCACCGCGCCTTCGATGTCCTTGCCGGCCACCATCATCAGGTCGGCCATCTCGTCGACGATGACCACGATGTAGGGCAGGGGCTCGAGCTCGAGCTCCTCCTTCTCGTAGATCGCCTCGCCGGATTCCTTGTCGTAGCCGGTGTGCACCGTGCGGGTGATGGTCTCGCCCTTGGCCTTGGCCTCGACCACGCGCATGTTGAAGCCGTCGATGTTGCGCACACCGACCTTCGACATCTTCTTGTAGCGCTCTTCCATCTCGCGCACCGCCCACTTCAGCGCGACCACGGCTTTGCGCGGATCGGTGACGACTGGCGTGAGCAGGTGTGGAATGCCGTCATAGACGGAGAGCTCGAGCATCTTGGGGTCGACCATGATCAGCCGGCACTGGTCCGGCGTCAGCCGGTAGAGCAGGCTCAGGATCATGGTGTTGATCGCGACCGACTTGCCCGAGCCGGTGGTGCCGGCGATCAGCAGATGCGGCATGCGGGCGAGATCGACCACCACAGGTTCGCCGCCGATGGTCTTGCCGAGGCAGAGCGGCAGCTTGGCCTGGGTCTCGGTGTATTCGTCGGAGGCGAGCATCTCGCGGAAGTAGACCTTCTCGCGCTTCTCGTTCGGCAGCTCGATGCCGATGGCGTTTCGGCCGGACACCACGGCGACGCGGGCCGACAGCGCGCTCATCGAGCGCGCGATGTCGTCGGCAAGCCCGATGACGCGCGACGACTTGATGCCGGGCGCAGGCTCGAGCTCGTACAGCGTGACGACGGGGCCTGGCCGCGCGTTGATGATCGAGCCGCGCACGCCGAAGTCCTGCAGCGTGCTCTCCAGCGACTGCGCGCACTCCTGGATTGACTCCTGGGTCGGCGCGAAGCGGTCGGAGGCTTTCGGCGAGGCGAGCAGGTTGAGCTCGGGAAGCTGATAGCCGCCGGAGCGTTTCGAGGTCTTGGGCTTCGCGGCCTTCTTCGCGGCCGGCGCCGGCGCCTCTTCTTCCTCTTCCTCCTCGTCCTCGTATTCCTCTTCGTCCTCCTCGGCGGCTTCGTCGAGCTTCGGCTCGACGCGATCGCGCTTGCCCACGATCGGAGTCGGCGTGCGGCGCGGTGCGGGCTTCGACGCCAGCAGCGCCGAGCGGCGCGTCACCAGGCGCTTGAGGCGGGCCTTGAAGCTCAGGAGCTGATGCACCAGCCAGCCGAGCGAGATCGAGGTGCGCTCGGCCTCGTCGTCCTCGGGGCCGGCGGCTTCACGCGCCCACTTCTCGTCGAGATCGACGCTGTCGGGATGGTGATAGCCGAAGCCGGTGGCGATGATGATCGTGGCAAGCGTGCAGACGCCGAACACGATCGAAGCCGTCAGCGTGCCGGCGCTCGACAGGTTCCCAAGCACCATCGCCGGCAGATAGAGCACACCGTCGCCGATCACGCCGCCGAGCCCGGTCGGCAGCGGCCAGTGGTCGCTCTTCGGCAGGCAGGCGGCAAAGCCCGCCGCGAACGCGGTGCCGGCGAGCCAGAACGACAGCCGCATCCACTCGCGGTCGAACGGCCGGTGGGTGGCGATGCGCCAGCCCCACACCGCGACCGGCAGGATCAGCACCGTGGAGGCGAGGCCGAACAGCTGCATCAGGAGATCGGCGCCGATCGCGCCCGGCGTGCCGAGCAGGTTGCGCACCGGACCGTCGGTGGCGTGGCTCAGCGACGGGTCCTGCACCGACCAGGTCGCGAGCGCGAGCCCGATGACGGCGGCAAGCCCGATCAGCACGAAGCCGCCGGCCTCGCACAGCCGCCGCCGGAGCAGGCTGCGCAGCTCGTCCGACCAGTTCGAAAGCTCCATGCTGCGGGCGCTTGCTGCCATATCGTCAGTCCGAGATGCCGTCAGTCCAAAGAAGCGTCAGCTCACCAAAGCGTTGCAGATTCGCTCTAACGTTTTCTTGCACATGATCTTTTCCGAAAACCGGTTCGCACTTTTCAGGATCATGCGCTTAACCCAGCACTTCGACGATTCGGTGCAGGGCGTCGGCGGTGATCTCCTTGTCCTGCACCAGCGCGACCCGGATGTAGCCCATGCCGGGATTGCGGCCGTCAGCGCCGTCGCGGGCGAGATAATGGCCGGGGATCACCCGGAGGCCCCCCTCGCGCCACAGCTTCACGGTCGCGGCCTCGTCGCCGCCGTGCTGGCTGACATCGAGCCACAGGAAGAACCCACCGGGCGGCCGCTTGTAGCCGTAGCGGTTGCCGATGATCTGGTCGGCGAGATCGAATTTCGCCACGTAGAGATCGCGGTTCGCATCGACATGGGCCTCGTCCGCGTAAGCCGCGATCGCAACCTCCTGGGCCGGCACCGGCACCTGCGGTGCCGCGATATTGCGCAGCTCGACGTAGCGGGCGAGGAATTGTCGGTCACCGGCCGCGAAGCCGACGCGCAGACCGGGGAGGTTCGAGCGCTTCGACAGCGAGTGGAACACCACCACATTGGTGAAGTCCGGCTGCGACACCGCGAGCATGCCCTGCGGCGCTCGGCCATTGAGGTAGATCTCGCAGTAGCATTCGTCGGCGAAGATCAGGAAGCCGTAGCGGCGCGCCATGCCGGCGAGCCGCTTGAGATAGGCCTCGTCGGCGACCGCGCCCTGCGGATTGGACGGCGAGGCGATGAAAAAAGCGACAGTGCGCTTCAGCAGTGTCTCGTCGATGGCATCGAGGTCCGGCAGGAAGCCGGTCTCGCGCGTGGTCGGCAGGTAAACCGGCTCGCAGCCTGCGGCCGCGGCGCCCGCCGAATAGGCGGCGTAGAACGGGTTGGGAATGAGGATCGCGGGCTTGCCGGCGCGGCCGGTCACATAGCGATTGGCCGCAATCGCGCCGAGAAACAGTCCCTCGCGGGTGCCGTTCAGCACGATGACCTCGGTTTCCGGGTCCATTGGCCGACCCAGGCGATAGCGCCGGTCGAGCCAGGCGGCGGCGGCCTTGCGGAAGCCTTCGGTGCCCTTGTTGGCCGGATAACGGCCGAAATCGTTGAGATGCGCGGCAATCACCGGCCCGACGAAGGGCGGGATCGGGTGCTGTGGTTCACCGACCGACAGGTTGATGGCGGGCTTGCCCGGCTTGATGTCGGCCAGAAGCTCATGCAGCCGGACGAACGGCGAGCGGCCTTCGGCCTTCAGCGGGGCGGGTTGTTGTATGGCGGTGGCGGCGGTCATGAACTCGAACTATGCGGCGCGGAATCGCCCGCCGCAGAAGGCGTTTCCCCACCATAGGGGCTGCGAGGTTAAGGCGTGATTAACCATCGGGCAGCGCCCGAGCCAAGTCCTGAGCACCGCTCACCGCGCAAACCCGCGGGCGCTGAATCGCAGAGAGCCGAAAATCGCGAAAGGCCGCAAATGGTGAGGGGCCCAGGTCTTTCGACCTGAGCCCCTCGACGGACGAGGCGGTGCCGGGTATCCGCCTCAACCGTTGTCTCGCGACCTTGTCCGTTTCTATTCAAATCCTGTGCCAGGACCGAGCAGAAGCCGGACAAGGCCGGTTCCGTTACATGTTGTAGGCACGCTCGCCGTGGTCGGTGAGATCGAGGCCTTCGCGCTCCTTCTCGACCGACGGGCGCAGCCCGACCGTGAAGTCCACCACCTTGTAGAGGATGGCTGAGCCCACGCCGGACCAGACGAGCGTCATCAGCACCGCCTTGGTTTGGGCCCACACCTGCGTGGCGAAATCGTAATCGGCGATCTTGCCCGTGGTGTAGTCCATGATGCCGGTGCCGCCGAGCGCCGGCGCCACCAGGATGCCGGTGCCGATCGCGCCGACGATGCCGCCGATGCAGTGCACGCCGAACACGTCGAGCGCGTCGTCATAGCCGAACATGTTCTTCACCGTAGAGACGAAGAACAGGCAGACCACGCCGACGATCAGGCCGAGCACCAGCGCGCCCATCGGGCCCGCGTAGCCGGAGGCCGGAGTGACGGCGACGAGACCCGCGACGCAGCCCGACACCAGGCCGAGCAGCGAGGGCTTACCCTTGATGATCCACTCGGCGAACATCCAGGACAGCGCGGCGCCGGCCGTGGCGATGAACGAGTTGATCATGGCGAGCGGCGCGCCGCCGGTCGCTTCGAGGTTGGAGCCGGCGTTGAAGCCGAACCAGCCGACCCACAGCAGCGAGGCGCCGATCATGGTCATGACCAGCGAGTGGGGAGGCATCAGCTCCTTGCCGAAGCCGGTGCGCTTGCCGACGATGAGCGCGCCCATCAGGCCGGCGATGCCGGAGTTGATGTGCACCACGGTGCCGCCCGCGAAGTCGATGGCGCCCCACTGGAACACCAGGCCCGAGTCCAGGTTCACGGCGTCGAGCTCGGCCTGCGCGGCGC
>CAKZHN010000454.1 GCA_936924235.1 uncultured Rhodoplanes sp.
GGTACTTGCCGTTTGGTCATCCGGGCCGAACCAGAAGTTCAGCGCTCGCCTTCACAAGGCCGGCTTTGGAGTCGACGAAGTCAGGGTGCGAGCCAACGGATCTGGTGGCGGCGCCCGGCACGTCATCTGGATCGCGACCCGAGCGACGTCGCGAGCATCATAGTGGCTCCAGGTGGCACGTCGATGCAGCCGGTGGCAAAGCCGGTTGTCATTTCGCGTAGCCTTGCGATCTCAACCAATCGATCCGACGTGTTCCATTCAACCACTCGTCGACCTCGGCTTTGCTCTTAAATCCCGTGATGAATTTTGTTTCCACCCCTTCGCATTCAGCGGCGATCTGCCAATCGCCCTCCGCGATGCGCTTCATTTTAAACGTGACCCGAGGCTTCTTCTTCGCCATTGCTTCAGCACCCCCGTTTCCAATTCCATATCAGATTAGCATCTTGAATTTCGTTTTGGAGTTGTATGCTATTCTGCGGTAAAACGACCGAGACGAGGACCGCCATGAGACTTCCCCGTCGGCGATTTCTGCATTTGGCCGCCGGCGCTGCCGTTCTCCCCGCCGTGTCACAGGTCGCAAGCGCGCAAACCTATCCGTCGCGACCGGTACGTTTGATCTGCCCCACTCCGGCCGGCGGTCAACTCGACATCATCACACGTCTTGTAGGGCAGTGGCTGTCGGAGCGGCTCGGCCAACCATTCATTGTCGAAAATCGATCGGGCGCGGGCGGCAATATCGGCACCGAGGCCGGCCTGCGTTCGCCCGCAGACGGATACACGCTTCTCGTGGCAAGCGCGACAAACGCAATCAACGCAACGCTCTATGCCGATCTGAAATTCAATTTCATTCGTGACTCCGCGTCTGTCGCTACGATCAATCGCATTCCGATCGTTCTGGAAGTGCATCCCTTGTTTCCCTCCAGGACGGTCCCAGAGTTGATCGTCTACGCCAAATCAAATCCGGGCAAGATCACCCTGGGAACGGGTACGAAGGGGGTTGGGCCCAATATGGCCGCCGAGCTGTTCAAGATGATGGCCGGCGTCGATCTGGTGATCGTGGCCTACCGAGCCGAAGCGCAGATGCTCACCGACTTGATAGGCGGCCAATTGCAGGTTGGGTTCAGCGGCATCTCGTCATCCTTGGAAAATATCAAGGCCGGCAAGCTGCGCGCCCTTGCAATGGCCGGCGCAGGGCGGTTCGAGGCATTGCCCGACATCCCAGCAATCGGAGAGTTTGTGCCGGGGTACGAGGCAAGCGGCTGGTGCGGCATCGTCGCACCCAAGAACACACCGAGCGAAGTTGTTGACAAGCTCAACAGCGAAATCAATGCGGCGCTTGCCAGCCCGTCATTCAAGGCACGGCTGGCCGATATCGGCGTCACCGCGCTTGCGGGCACGCCAGCGCAGTTCAGCAAGCTCATTGTTGACGAAACAGAGAAATGGGCCAACGTCGTGAAGTTTGCCGGCCTCAAGCCGGAGTAAGCCTGGGGCTGCCGCAATAGCCGACATCGCTCGACAATGTCGTTGTGAATCAATTCGTGAATACGCGCCCCAGGATCCGGCACGGTGCTCAGCCTGTTCTAAGTTTTATCTGGGAAGCACGTGCAGGGTCGACGTTGCGCCGCGGCACGCGCGGCGCATTTGTTTCGAGGCGATCCCTCATGAAAGATTCGATGCCCCGTTTCATCAATTCGGTTCCCCGGCAGGCGAGCAAGGTTCCAGAAGTCACGTTGGTGTTCTGGATCATCAAGGTCCTCGCGACGACTCTCGGCGAGACCGGCGGCGATACCGTCACCATGACGCTGAACTGGGGCTATCTCGCCGGAACCGTACTGTTTCTCGCTGCACTCATCGCGCTGGTCGTTGCGCAGATTCTGGCAAACAGGTTCCATCCGGTGCTGTACTGGGCGACCATCGTGGCCTCGACCACCTTCGGCACCACCATGGCGGATTTCGCCGACCGCTCGCTGGGCATCGGCTACACCGGCGGCTCGACGGTTCTGCTTGTTGCGTTGCTCGCCACGCTCGGGCTCTGGTACCGGTCGCAGGGCACCGTTTCGGTCAACACCGTCAACACGCCGAAGGTCGAGGCCTTCTACTGGGCGGCCATTACGTTCTCGCAGACGCTCGGCACCGCGCTCGGAGACTGGATGGCCGACACCGGCGGCCTGGGCTTCGGCGGCGGCGCCTTGGTGTTCGCCGCGGGGCTTGCCGTCGTGGTCGGGCTTTACCGCTGGACCAGCATTTCCCATGTGCTGTTGTTCTGGGCGGCGTTCATCCTCACGCGTCCGCTCGGCGCAACCGTCGGCGATTTTCTCGACAAGCCAGTGGCCGACGGCGGCTTGGCGCTCAGCCGCCCGATTGCGTCAGCCGTGATTGCGTTCTGTATTGTTGTTTGCCTGCTCATCCTGCCGCAGCGGGCGGGCCGGCATCCGGGCCAGTCTCGGGGAATGGCCTGATCGCCGCGTTGGTTTCATGTGTTGATTTCATGGGGCCCGGCGGGCACAGGGAAAATCATGTCGCCAAAAAATCTGCCGACGATCGACGCGCGCTATTGGACCGCCATCCTGGCGGCCAGCATGTGCGGCGCCAACACCGGCGACTTCGCGTCGCGCATTCTGGGGTTGGGCCACACACGCGGTCTGTTGCCGCTCGCGCTGATTTTCCTGGTTATCGTCTGGGCCGAGAAGCGAATCCGGATCACGACCGAGGCCTACTATTGGCTCGCTATCATCGTGCTGCGCACCGGAGCCACCAACTTGGCCGACCTCGCAACCCACGATCTCAAGCTCGGCTATTTCCTGTGCATGGGTCTGCTTGCCGCGCTGATGGTCCTGATGCTGCTGATCGATCGGGCGCGTGGGGTGCATCCGGTCGGTGTCGTGGGACCGGACGGACGGTGGCATTCGCTGCCGGCGACGGATGCCAGTTACTGGATCACGATGCTGGCAGCCGGCACGCTCGGAACGGCGGCCGGAGACTGGGTCGCTGACGAAACCCCGCTCGGCCTGGGCTACGGATCGCTGGCTCTCGTCGTCGTCCTGCTGGTGGTGTGGTTCATATCCGATCGCTTCGGGAAGATGACGAAGCCGTGGTACTGGCTCACCGTCGTGGCGGCGCGCACGGCGGGCACGACGCTCGGAGACCTGCTGGCCAGCCGGCGCGGCGTTGGCCTCGGGCTTGTCGTCAGCACGATTTGCACGAGCCTGCTGCTGGCCGGAATACTGATCTTGTGGCGACGAAGGAACACCGAGCAGTTGCGCGCGGCCTAGCCGGTGAACTTTACCGCTGCGCCCAATCCACCGCGTCGGCGCCGCTCATCACCGGTGCGCGGGCGAAGGCCGTGAAGTCGGCTTCGCCGACCAGCGATGCTTCCAGCAGCTTGTGATACTGCCGCTGCGGCACCTCGATCGCGCCGAAGGTCTGCAGATGGCTGGTCACGAACTGCGTGTCGAGCAGCGTGAAGCCGCAGGCCTTCAGCCGCGCCACGAGATGCACCAGCGCGATCTTCGAGGCGTCGCGGGCGCGATGAAACATGCTCTCGCCGAAGAACGCGCGGCCGAGGCACACGCCGTAGAGACCGCCGACCAAGGTGTCGCCCTCATAGGCCTCGACGCTGTGGCAGTGGCCAATGTCGTAGAGCTTGCAATAGAGCGTGCGGATGCGCGCGTTGATCCAGGTGCGGGTGCGGCCGGGCGCGGGCTCGGCGCAGCCGTCGAGCACGCCCTGGAAGTCGCGGTTGATCGCGATGGTGAAATGCTCGGAGCGCACCGTCCGGGCGAGCCGCGAGGCGACGTGGAAGCTGCTCAGCGGAATGATGCCGCGCTTCTCCGGCTCGATCCAATAAAGCGCGGGGTCGTCGGCGCTCTCCGCCATCGGGAAGATGCCGCAGGCATAGGCCTTCAGCAGCACTTCGGGCGTGATCTCGACAAAGGCGGTTTCGCGGCTGGCCATGGACCTTGGCGTTCGGCCTGGGGCTGGGTTGCCCTGGGGGCTGGTTTTTGGCGTTCGGGTCTCGGATTTAGGCGTGTAACCGGGCCAGTCTAGCCCCAAGACCGGCCATTAATGAAGTCTTAGCGATATCAGGCGCAATTTTAAGCAAATTGCGAACATCTGATCGCAGTCCGTGTTGCCGTTGCGCTCGTTCGGGACAGACGGGGAGGCAGAAATGGCAGCCAGTGGCCTTGGGGCCCGGGTCCTCCTGGTGGAGGATGAATTCATGATCTGCGCCCTCATGGAGGACGCACTGATCAAGCATGGATTTGAGGTCCATGCCGCGGCAACCGCCCAGGATGCGCTCGAGCATCTGACCTGCGGCGCGCCGTGCGATCTTCTCCTGACCGATCTCAATCTTGGACCGGGCATGGACGGCGTCGCGCTGGCGTGGCGGGTGCGCGAGCTGCGGCCGGGGCTGCAGGTGGTCTATGCGTCCGGCTCGTACCATCGCCTCGACGAGTTCCAGGCGGTGCCGGGCGCGACCTTCATTCCCAAGCCGTATAATCCGGACCGGCTGTGCACGATGCTGTGCCACATGCGATCGGCGAAGCACTGACGCTCTGGAAGTCCGGCGGTGACCTCACGGCGCCATGCCGCCATCGGCGAGGAAGTGCTCCAGCCAGTGGATGTGATAGTTGCCGTCGATGATGTCCTGGGTGCGGACAAGCTTCCGGAACAGCGGCAGCGTGGTGTCGATGCCGTCCACCACGAACTCATCGAGCGCGCGCTTGAGCCGCATCAGGCATTCGGTGCGCGTCTTGCCGTGCACGATCAGCTTGCCGACCATCGAGTCGTAGTAGGGCGGGATCGCGTAGCCCTGATACACCGCGGAATCGACGCGGACACCGAGCCCGCCAGGCGGATGGTAGGAGCGGATCTTCCCGGGTGAGGGCACGAAGGTCACCGGGTTCTCGGCGTTGACGCGGCACTCGATGGCGTGGCCGCGGAATTCGATGTCCTGCTGCGTGAACGGCAACTCGCCGCCGGCCGCGATCCGGATCTGCTCGAGCACGAGATCGAGCCCGGTGATCATCTCGGTCACCGGATGCTCGACCTGGATGCGGGTGTTCATCTCGATGAAGTAGAACTGGCCGTCCTCGTAGAGGAACTCGACGGTGCCGAGCCCGAGATACTTCAGCTCGCGCATGGCGCGCGCCACGACCTCGCCGATCTCGAAACGGGCCGCGACGTTGAGCGCAGGCGAGGGGCTTTCCTCCCACACCTTCTGATGCCGCCGCTGCAGCGAGCAGTCACGCTCGCCGAGATGGATGGCGTTGCCGCGGCCGTCGCCCAG
This sequence comes from uncultured Rhodoplanes sp., assembly GCA_936924235.1. Lineage (GTDB taxonomy): Bacteria > Pseudomonadota > Alphaproteobacteria > Rhizobiales > Xanthobacteraceae > Z2-YC6860. The sequence goes on from CAKZHN010000454.1 coordinate 5,291, forward strand.
CACCTGGATTTCGATGTGGCGCGGCTTGGTCAGGTATTTTTCCAGATACACCGCGTCATCGCCGAACGCGGCCTTGGCTTCGGCGCGCGCGGTGGCGAGCGCCATCGCAAGGTCTTCCTCACGCGGCGCAACCTTCATGCCGCGGCCGCCGCCGCCGGCCGCGGCCTTCACCAGCACCGGAAAGCCGATGGCGCGCGCGATGCCCAGCGCCTCGGCGTCGGACGACACGCCGCCCTCGGAGCCGGGAACGCAAGGGATGCCCAGCGTCTTGGCGGTGCGCTTGGCCTCGATCTTGTCGCCCATGCGGCGGATGTGCTCGGCCTTGGGGCCGATGAACTGGATGTTGTGCTCGGCGAGGATTTCGGCGAACCGCGCATTCTCGGACAGGAAGCCGTAACCGGGATGCACGGCATCGGCGCCGGTGATCTCGCAGGCCGCGAGCAGCGCCGGCACGTTGAGGTAGCTGTCTTTCGCCGGCGGCGGTCCGATGCAGACGCTCTCGTCCGCGAGCCGCACATGCATCGCGTCGGCGTCGGCGGTGGAGTGCACAGCGACGGTCGGAATGCCGAGCTCCTGGCAGGCGCGCAGCACCCGGAGCGCGATCTCGCCGCGATTGGCGATGAGGATTTTGTCGAACATCGCTGGGGCCAGTCCCCGCTACTCGATGATCATCAACGGCTCACCGAATTCGACCGGCTGGCCGTCCTCGATCAGGATTTTCGTGACCGTGCCGCCGCGCGGCGCGGGAATCTGGTTCATGGTCTTCATGGCTTCGACGATCAGCAGCGTGTCGCCGACTGCGACCTTGCTGCCGACATCGACAAACGGCTTGGCGCCGGGCGCCGGCCCCATATAGGCGGTGCCGACCATCGGCGAGGTCACGGCGCCGGGATGCTTCGCGGGATCGGCGGACGCCGGAGCCTGAACCACCGACGCCGGGGCGGTCACATTGACGACCGGCGCCGCAACCGCGGCAGCGCCACGGCCGACGCGCACGCGCAGGCCCGCGCGCTCGATCTCGATCTCGGTGAGATTGGTCTCGTCGAGCAGCTTGGCGAGCTCGCGAATGAGCTCCTTGTCGATTCCGCCGCCGTTCTCCGCCATCGTCTCGTCCTTGGCTGCCTTGTCTTGCGCTGCCATGCCGTGCTCAGCGCCTGGCCTTGCCGGCGAGGGCGGCAAGGCCGTCGATTGCGAGCGCGTAGCCCGTGATGCCGAAGCCGCAGATCACGGCCTTGGCGGCAAACGACACATAGGAATGATTACGCCACGGCTCGCGGGCGTGGATGTTGCTGATGTGGGTCTCTATCACCGGAACCTTGACGCCCTTGATCGCGTCGTGAACCGAAACCGAGGTGTGGGTGAGGCCGCCGGGATTGAGCACCACGCCGGCCACCTTGTTGGCGCCGGCCTCCTGGATCCAGTCGACGATGAGGCCTTCATGGTTCGACTGCCGGAAATCGATGGCAAAGCCATGGGCCTCGGCGGCCTTGACGCAGAGCTTCTCGACGTCCTTGAGGTTGGAACGGCCGTAGATTTCCGGCTCGCGGGTGCCGAGCAGGTTCAGGTTGGGGCCGTTGAGCACATAGATGGTTTTGGCCAAAGTCTTAGCAGGGCTCTTCGCCATCGCCAGATCCGCTTGGTCAGGTCTTTGATGGCGCAAGCGAAACAGCCGCGGGCGCCGCGTTGGGCTGCTTTATAGGCAGCCGTGGCGCAAAGGGAAAGCCCGGCGGTGGAACGGCCGTGGGGAAGTCCGTCGGGCAGGCCGCCTATTGGGTGGCGGCCTTGATGCCGAGGATCTTGGCGAATTCGGCGACCACCTTGCGCTGCTTGTCGATCGAGGCGGCGAACTCGGCCGCGCTGCCCGGCACCACGTCCTGCCCGGTGGCCTGCAGGCGGCTGACGATCGTCGGATCGGCCAGCGCCTCCCGGACGTCGGCCGCGATGCGCTCGCGCAGTTCGAGCGGCATGTCGCGCGTGCCGTAGAAGCCGACCAGGCCGTCGAAGGTGAGATCCGGGAAGCCGGATTGCGCCGCCGTCGGCATGCCCGGCACCGCAGCCGAGGGCTCGCTCGCCGTGATCGCCAGCACCTTGACCCGGCCGGCCTGCATCTGGGCGCGCACGATGGCGAACGCCGCCCAGTAGAGCTGGAGGCGGCCTTCGGCCACGTCGTTGAGCGCCTGGACCGGATCGCGATAGGGGATCTTGGCCATCTCGATGCTGTGCGACTTCAGAAAGCCCGCGAGCAGCAGATCGGTCGCCCCCGTGATCGTCGCCCAGTTGAGCTTGCCGGGCTGCGCCCGTGCCATCGCGAACAGATCGCCGAGCGATTTCACGTCGAGCGATGGCGGCGCGCCGAGCGCGATCACGGTCGAGCTGACGCGCGCCACTGGCGACAGATCGCGCGGGTCGTAGGGCAGCTTCTCGTGCAGGAACGGATGCGCCGTGAACGACGACGCCGGGCCGAACAGCAGGATGTGGTCGTCATGGGCGCTGACGAAGGCGTTGATGGCGACGAAGCCGTCGCCGCCCGGCCGGTTTTCGACCACGACTGGCTGGCCCCACTTCGCGCTGAGCTTCTCGGCGATCAGGCGCGCGCCAAGGTCGGCGCCGGAGCCTGGCCCAAGCGGCAGCATGAACTTCACCGAACGCTGCGGCCAAGCCTGAGCCGGAGTGGTCTGCGCCGCCGCGGGCGAGGCGACGAGCGCGAGCGAGCAAAGTGCGGCGGTCAGAATCGTTGCGGCACGCATAGGCTTCCTCCCGACACCGCCGTTCTCGCGCATGCGGTTCGGCATACGGGCGACGGTCATGATCAATGGTCGGCGAAGGAGGCCTCGCTGTAAAGCAAAAGCGCGCGCCCGGTTGTGCCAAACCGGGCGCGCGCCTGAGAGCGTAAGCGGTATCAGCAGGTCGCTTTGCCGCAGCGCGCCGAGTTGATTTTTTCCTTGAGCGCGTCAAGGCCGACCGCACCGACCACGACGTTCTGGCCGATCACGTAGCTCGGCGTGCCGTTGAGCCCGAGCTTCTCGGCAAGCTTGAGGCTCTCTTCGAGGCTCTGCTTCACCTCGTCGCTCGCCATGTCCTTCTCGAGCTTCGCCATATCGAAGCCGGCCTCCTTGGCGGCGGCGAGCGCGCGGGCCTTGTCGGCCTGACCGCGGCCGCCGAGCAGCTTCTGATGGAAGTCGAGATACTTCTTGCCGGTCTTGTCCTGCATGCGCACCGCGACCGCGACGCGCGCGGCCTCGACCGAGCCCGGGCCGAGCACCGGGAACTCCTTCAGCACGACCTTGAGCTTGGGGTCGTTCTTCAGGAGGTCGAACATGTCGGACATCGCGCGCTTGCAGTAGCCGCAGTTGTAGTCGAAGAACTCGACGAAGGTGACGTCGCCCTGCGGATTGCCGACCGTGACCTGCCGCGGAGAGTTGAAGATCTCCTGGGCGTTGTCCTTGACGGCGGCCTCGTGCTTCTCGGCTTCCTCGGCGGCCTGCTTCTTCTCCAGCGCCGAGATCGCTTCCTGCAGCACCTCGGGATGGCTGATGAGGTATTCGCGCACGATCTTCTCGATCTCGGTGCGCTGCGTGTCGGTGATGCTCTGGGCATGACCGGAGAGGATGCCTGCCGAAAGCATCAGCACAGCGGCAAGGACGACACGGATTGCAGCAGTCATTGGCAATGGTCCTTTCAAGGTCAGGGACGTGCGGCGCCCTGGTTGGGTCTGGCGGTGGCGACGATATCGTCGGCCTTCACCCAACCGGGCGAGCCGATCGGGAAACGGGTCTTGGCGCGGGCCGCAAGCTGGCGTGCGGTCGGTCCGTCGCCGCGCATGAAGGCCGACGTCGCTGAGGCGAGGTCGGCCTGCGCGAGATCGCCCTTGCGGCCATAGGCCACGGCGAGCTGGGCAAAGCCGTCGGCCGATTCCGGCTCCTGGGCCAGCGCCGTGCGGAGCAGCGTCACGGCCTCCTCGGCGGACTTCGGATTGTTCTGCGCGTTGAGCGCCTGCGCCAGCAGCACCTGGATCAGCGCCGGCTTCGGCGCGAGCGCGATCGCGCGGTGCAAGGGCGCGATTGCCTCGTCGGACTTGCCGCCCTCGAGCAGGGCCTGGCCTTTGAGCTCGTAGAAGTACGGGTTGTTGGGCTGCGCCGCGATCAAGGCGTCGATCTGGCCAATCGCGACGCGCAGATCGGCATGGCGATAGGTCGAGATCGCGCGGGCGTATTTGGCGGCGAGACTCTGGTCGGTGATCGGATAGCGGCGCGCCACGGCGTCGCCGCGGTCCAGGAAGCCGAACAGCTTGGCGCGCATCAGATCGTGGCGAAGCTGCAGCTCCGGCGAGTCCTTCTTGTCCCAGGTCGGACTGGAACGCGCGAGGCCCTGGAGCGCCTCGACGCGTTCCGCCGGGAGCGGATGCGATTGCAGATAGGGATCGGCGGTGTGTGCGGCGAACAGAGCCTCGTCCGCCATCCGCTTGAAGGTGTCGTACATACCCTTGGGCGACTGGCCGGAAGCGGTGAGGAATTTCACGCCGGCGCGGTCGGCCTGCTCCTCCTGCTGACGCACGTAGGAGAGGAGCGAACGGCGAATGGTTTCTTGCGGACCGAGGATCGCGGCGGCCGGGTTGCCGGCGTTGGCGCCGCCGGCGACGACCGCGCCGATGCCGAGCAGCATGGCGATGATCGATGCGGTCTGCGCGGTGGCAAGCTGCTGACGCATCCTGGAGAGATGGCCGCCGGCCATGTGCCCGGTCTCGTGGGCGAGCACGCCGATGATCTCGTTCGGCGTCTTGGCGTCCATCAGCGCGCCGGCATTCACGAAGATATGGCGGCCATCCATGACGAAGGCGTTGAACGAACGGTCCTGGATGATGACGACCTGGACGTTCTGCTGGGCGAGGCCCGCGACGCGCAGGATCGGCAAGGTGTAGTCGCGCAGAAGCTGCTCGATCTCGGCATCACGAATGAGTGGGATGCCGCGCGGGATGCTGGTCTGGGCGTGCGCCGGTACGGACGCGGGCAGTGGCGCAGCGGCGATCGCAACGGCCGTCAGCACCGCAACCGCATGGGCTGCTGGCGCCCACCGGCGCGCCCTGATAGGTCTTCCGTTGACGCTCATAATGGTTCGGAACTGCACCCCAAATGCTCGGCCAAACTAGTGGCGCCCCCCGGCACGGTCAACGCAACCGCGATCACGTCTGGTTGCACGTTTTGCCCCGTGATTGGGACGGAAGGACCGGCGGAATGCGGCAGCATGGCGGCAAAGGGTTAACGCTTGTTCGAATCGCTGTGGAACGGCGCCGATGATGCTCGATTCCGCCCGCCGCCTGATGACACCATCGGCTCGAAGCGACGTGCCGGCGTTCATGGTGATGGACGTGATGGCGGCCGCGGCGCGCATCGAAGCCGCGGGCGGCCGGGTCATCCACATGGAGGTCGGGCAGCCGGCCTTCGGCGCGCCGAGCGCTGCGATTAACGCTGTTCGCGCGGCGCTCGGGTCCGGGCCGCTCGGCTACACGGAGTCGCTCGGCATTCCGGCGCTGCGGGCGCGCATCGCGCGGCACTACGAGGACGCCTATGGGCTATCGATCGGCGCCGACCGTGTGGTCGTGACCACCGGATCGTCCGCGGGATTCATCCTGGCGTTCCTGTCGATGTTCGAGCCGGGCGATCGGGTGGCGATTGCCAATCCGGGCTATCCGCCTTACCGGCACATCCTGACCGCGCTCGGCTGCGAGCCGGTGCTGATCGAGACGGGTGAAGCAACGCGCTACGCGATGACTGGCGAGAGCCTGCGCGCCGCGCATCGCAAGAAGAAGCTTGCCGGCGTGCTGGTGGCGAGCCCGGCCAATCCGACCGGCACCATGATGACGCCGGAAGCGCTCGGCGCGCTCATCCGCGTCGCCGACGAGGAGGGCATCCGCTTCATCTCCGACGAGATCTATCACGGCCTCGACTATGCGGTGCGCGCCGAGACTGCGCTGCGGCTCTCCGACAACGTGGTGGTGATCAACTCGTTCTCGAAATACTTCTGCATGACCGGCTGGCGGATCGGCTGGATGGTGGTGCCGCCGACGCTGGTTCGCGCCGTTGACCGGCTGCACGGCAATCTCGCGATCTCGGTGCCGACCTTGTCGCAGATCGCAGCCGTTGCCGCGTTCGACAGTCGCGACGAGCTCGAAACGATCAAGCATGGCTACGAGGACAACCGCAAAATCCTGATCGAGGGCTTGCCGAAAGCAGGCCTCGACAAGTTCCTCCCGGTCGACGGTGCGTTCTATCTCTATGCCGACGTCTCGAAATTCTCCGACGACAGCTTCGCCTTCGCCAAGCAGCTTCTTGACGAGGCGCACGTGGCGGCGACGCCGGGCGTCGATTTCGATCCGGTCAACGGCAAGCGCTTCGTGCGGTTCTGCTACGCCGGCTCCGCGGCCGACATGCGCGAGGCGGTGGAGCGGATCGGCGGCTGGCTGAACCGGCGCTGAGATGGCCCACACGCCGCTGATCGCGTCCTGCGTCGGCGATCGGCTCATTTGCGATGACACCACATCGCTCGTGCCGTGGTGGAGCATCACCAAGACCTGCCTCGCGGCCGGCGCGCTGGTGCTGGTCGCGGGCGGCCGACTCGAGCTCGATCGTACGCTCACCGGCCACAGGTTCACGCTGCGGCAACTGCTCCAGCACACCAGCGGACTCGGCTGCTACACCGAAACCGAAGACTACGAGGCCGCGGTCGACCGCCACGCCGACGCCTGGACCGACGACGAGCTCATGCGGCAGTTCGAGGGGCGCGCGCCGCTGACCGAGCCGGGGCAGGGCTGGAGCTACTCGAACTTCGGCTATTTCCTGGTCCGCCGGTTGATCGAGCAGACCACCGGCATGGACGTCGAGCGCGCGCTGAAAGCCCTGGTGCTCGGCCCGCTCGGCATCGAGCGGACCTTCGTCGCGCGCACCCGCGCTGACCTGAAGCGCAGCGTGTTCGGCGACGAGGACGATTTCGACCCGGCCTGGGTGGCGCACGGACTTCTGATCGGCCCGCCGTCCGACGTCGTCGCATTCATGCATCGCCTGCTGACCCGCTCGTTGCTGCCGCCGCCGTTGCGCGCGGTCATGCGCGAGCGCCGCGTCGTCGAGCCGGTGCCGGCCGGGCGGCCTTGGCGGACCGCAGGCTACGGACTCGGACTGATGATCAACACCGCGCCACCGCTCGGCCCTTGCATCGGCCATACTGGCCAGGGCCCCGAAAGCGTGTCGGCGGCCTATCACTTTCCCGATCTCGTCCCACCCGTCACGGTCGCGGCGTTCGCGCCCACCGACGCGCAAAGTGTCGCAGAGAGCGCGGTGCTCAAAGAGGCTGGCGCGATTGTCGAGGCCAGACGCGGCGGCTAGACTTTCCGCAACATAAAGTTGCGGAGGAAGTGCCATGCCGTTCGTGCGCGCGATGCGTCTGCCCCTTGTCGCGCTCCTGGCCGCCTGCACATTGGCGGTGTGGCCGGATGCGGCCCGCGCCGAATACCCCGACAAGCCGATCCGGCTGATCGTGCCGCAGGCCGCGGGCAGCGCCACCGACACGGTGGCGCGCATTCTCGCCGCCGAGCTTGGTCCGCAGCTCAACAACCAGACCATCGTGGTCGAGAACCGGCCGGGCGGCGCCTTCACGATCGGTCTCGACATCGTCGCCAAGGCTGCGCCCGACGGCTACACGCTCGGGGTCGGCCCGATCGGCGCGCTCTCCATCAGCCCAAACATGCTGGCGAAGATGCCGTACGACATCGAGCGCGACTTCCAGCCGATCGCGCTGATCGCGCGCGGGCACCTGTTGCTCGCCGTGGCGCCGAACTCGCCCTACAAGTCGGTGAAGGACCTGATCGATGACGCCAAGAGGAATCCCGGCAAGCTGACCAACGCGTCGTCGGCAAGCGGCTCGCCGGGCCACGTCGGCGCTGAGCTGTTCAAGTACATGGCTGGTATTGAGGCCGTCCATGTGCCCTATCGCGGCGGCGCGTCGGCGATCACCGACCTGATCGCGGGCCGCGTCACCTTCATGTTCGAGAGTCTGAACTCGATCTCGCCGCACGCGCGGACCGGGCAGGTGCGGGCGCTCGGTGTGAGCGGCGAGCACCGCTCGGCGGGCTTTCCGGATATCCCGACGGTGGCCGAAGCCGGCGTGCCGGGCTACGCGGCGCCCACATGGAGCGGCCTGATCGGCCCGGCCGGCATGCCGCGGCCCGTGCTGGACAAGCTCAATGCGGCGGTCAATCTCGCGCTTCAAACCAACGCGTTCAAGGAGCGCTTCGCCGTGATCGGCGATGAGCTCGGCGGCGGCACGCCGGAGGATTTCGGCAAGACGATCAAGGACGATCTCGCCAAGTGGAAGGACGTGGTGCAGCGCTCGGGCGCCAAGCTCGAGTGAGCCGGAGCTAGAATTCCACAACTGAAACTCCAGGACTAGAACTCGACGTCGAGCTCTTCCAGCTCCTCGGGCTCAGCGCGCGCCGCGTCGATCCATTCTTGCATCAGCGGCATCGACAGGACGGTCTTGTTGTAGGCCGCGCTGACATTGTCCAGCTTGACCTCGTAGGTCGCAAAGCGCGTGCACACCGGCGCGAACATCGCGTCCGCCATGCAGGGCTTGGTGCCGAACAGGAACGGGCCTTTGGACTCGCTCAGGCACTCGCGCCAGATCGTGGTGATGCGCTCGATGTCCGGCAGGGCGCCGGCGAAGATCTTGTAGCCGTTGTAGTGCACCCTCAGATTCATCGGCAGCGCGGAGCGCAGATTGCTGAAGCCGGAATGCATCTCGCCCGACACCGAGCGGCAGCGCGCGCGTGCGGCGCGCTCGGCCGGAATGAGACCGGCCGCCGGATTGAGCTCGTTGAGATATTCGGCGATCGCCAGCGTGTCCCAGATCTTGGTGCCGTCGTGGGTGAGGCACGGCACCAGGAAGGATGGCGACAGCAGTAATAATTCCGCGCGGGTCGACGGATCGTCGCTCGAGACCGGAATCTCGTCGAACTCGATCCCGGCCATCTTGCAAAGCAGCCAGCCGCGCAGCGACCACGAGCCATAGTTCTTGCTGGCAATCGCCAGCGTGGCTTTCGCCATTCAATCCCCCTTGAGGGCTTCGACCGGCTCGTGCCCAAAGAAATTATCTCGCAGGGCAACAGGAAATGCACTAGTCTTTTTGCACTGCGAGGGAGCGGGTCCGCCGTGCCGGGCGGCTGCGACACCGCAGGGGTTGGTGAATGCTGTACGCGGCCTATCAGGCCCATTCCGACGTCTTGGGCCCGGTCCGGGCACTGGCGGGCATCGCGGCTCGCTCTATCGGCAATTTCGGGGTCGGCTTCCCGGGCCATGGCGCGGTCCGCAATCTCACGGCCGCCTATGAGCTGATCGCACGCGCGGGGCTGACCCACAGCCGGCCGCCGTTCGGCATCGGCCAGGTCAGCGTCGGCAATCGCGACGTCGAGGTGCGCGAGGAGGCGGCGCATGTCACGCCGTTCGGCACGCTGCTGCATTTCAAGAAGGACATCCAGATCGAGCAGCCGCGCGTGCTGCTGGTGGCGCCGCTGTCGGGACACTTCGCGACGCTGCTGCGCGGCACCGTGAAAACCATGCTGCCGGAGCACGACGTCTACATCACCGACTGGCACAACATGCGCGACGTCGAGAAGAAGCACGGCCGCTTCGGCTTCGACGAGTATGTCGAGCACCTCGTGACGTTCCTGGAGGCGATGGGCGAGGGCGCCCATGTGGTGGCGGTATGCCAACCCTGCGTCGCCGTGCTGATCGCGGCCGCCGTGATGGCGCAGGACAACAATCCGGCGCAGCCGCGCAGCATGACGCTGATGGCGGGGCCGATCGACACCCGCGTCAACCCCACGAAGGTCAACGAGCTCGCCAACTCCAAGCCGATCGACTGGTTCGAGCAGAACCTGATCGCGCGGGTGCCGTTCCGCTATGGCGGCGCGTTCCGGCAGGTCTATCCGGGCTTCGTGCAGCTCGCCGCCTTCATGAGCATGAACATCGACCGCCACGTGAAGGCACATCGCGAGCTGTATGACAATCTGCGGCTCGGCGAGTTCGAGAAGGCCAAGATCACCAAGGATTTCTACGACGAGTATTTCGCGGTGCTCGACCTCAGCGCCGAGTTCTATCTGGAGACCGTGCGGCGCATTTTCCAGGAACACCAGCTTCCGACCGGCACGGTGAAGTGGCGTGGCGAGAAGGTCGAGCCACGCGCGATCAAGCGCACGGCGCTGCTCACGGTGGAAGGCGAGAAGGACGACATTTGCGCGGTCGGCCAGACGTCCGCGGCACATGACCTCTGCTCGAGCCTGCGGCCCTACCGCAAGCGCCACCACATGCAGACCGGCGTCGGCCATTACGGCGTGTTCTCCGGCAAGCGCTGGGAAGGCCAGATCTATCCGCTGGTGAAGAACGTCATCCTGTCGAGCGAGTGAACCGATTGTTCACCCTGTGGAGACGCGCAACTACCGCGTGTTGACCGTTTTTGGCATTGTGCCCGGTGAGGGAACGAGCCGGGACGGTACGGTGGCGGCGAGCGACGACAAGCTCTGGATGATCCGGTGGGCGATCACGGCGTGGTGTGACGCGCTGGCCGCCGTCGAGCAGATGCCGCGCGTCTTCGGCACCGCCCTGATCGCCATCGTTGCAGTCAACGGAGTCGCGCTGTTCGTCATTCCACATGGCCACCGCGGCATCGAATTCGGACCACAGGTGATCGGCCTGATCTTCGGTGCCGTGCGGGCGCTCCTGCTGACGCCGGCCGCCATCGCGGTCCATCAGTTCGTGATCCTGCAGGAGCGGACCGGCAGCTACCGCATCGACCCTGGCAATCCGCGCACCAGCAGCTTCTTTCTTTGCGCGGTCGCCGTTCAGGCCGCCGTTGTCATTCCCGTCTTGCTGGTCGAGCTCGCGCCCAGGAGCCTGGGTTTAAGCCCGGGGTCGGCCATCTCGCTTTTGATCACCGTTTTCGTCTGCTGGGCGCAGGTGACGCTTCGTACGCTGATCCTGTTTCCGGCCATCGCGGTGGATGCTCCCGGCGCCGGATGGAACAACGCGGTGCAGGATACCAAAGGGCAGATCTGGCGGATGCTGCTTGTGGTCATCATCACCTCGGTCCCGCTGTTTGCGGTTTCGCTGCTGGAGATTTCCGTGCTGGGGCGGCCCGCTCAGCCGGGTGCGATCGCCGGAGTCATTCTCCTCGTACTCGATGGCCTAGGGACCATCGTGATGATGGCGGTCTACGCCGCGCTCGCGTCGCGAATGTTTCTCGGCATGGCGGACCGGTTGGCGGAGCAGGCCTGACCTAGCCTGACCGAGGATGCCCCATCTACCGCTTGTTGCGAGTCATTCCTACATGGGTAATCCGAAAGGCAACTCCCATGTACGATCTCATCTCCCAGAACATCGAAGATATTGAACCGGTTGCAGCGGCCGCTGGCTCTCCCGAGACCAGCGGCATCCGCGATGACGAACTGCTCGACGCCTATTCCGACGCGGTCACCAGGGTGGCCGACCAGGTCGGCCCGGCCGTGGTGCGCGTCGAGCGTGTGGTCCAGAAGGGCCACGGCGGCGTCGGCTCCGGCGTCGTGATCTCGCCGGACGGCCTGGTGCTGACCAACAGCCACGTCGTCGAGGGCGCGAAAGAGCTTCGCCTGACCGATCCGGAAGGGCGCAGCATGGACGCGCGGCTGATCGGTGAGGACCCCGACACCGACCTGGCGCTGGTGCGAGCCGGCGCCGCGCGCAACCTGCCGTCGGCGCTGCTCGGCGATTCCAAGAAGCTCCGGCGCGGCCAGCTTGCGGTCGCGATCGGCAATCCGCTTGGCTTCGAGTCGACCGTGACGGCCGGCGTGGTCTCGGCGCTCGGGCGGAGCCTGCGCGCCCGCACCGGGCGGCTGATCGAGGACGTGATCCAGACCGACGCGGCGCTCAATCCGGGCAACTCGGGCGGACCGCTGGTGTCCTCGCGCGGCGAGGTGATCGGCATCAACACCGCGGTGATCGCGGGCGCGCAGGGCATCTGCTTTGCGGTCGCGAGCAACACCGCGCAATACGTGCTGAGCCAGATCCTCCAGCACGGCCGGGTGCGGCGCGGCTTCATCGGGGTCGCAGCGCAGACGGTTGCCGTTCCGCGCAAGCACGCGCGTGCCGCCGGTATCGACAATGATTTCGGCGCCATGATCACCGGCACCGAGCCCAACGGACCGGCCCAGGCCGCGGGGCTGATGTCCTACGACATCGTGGTGCGGCTCGACGGCGAGCCGGTGACCGGCGTCGACGACCTGATCCGGATGCTGAACGGCGACCGGATTGGCCGCTCCGTCGAGGTCGATGTCGTCCGCCGCGGGCAACTGCGGAGCTTCAAGCTCCGGCCGGCCGAACGTCAGGCAGCGAAAGCTGCCTGACGAAGCCGCTCCGCTTCTCGTAGGATTGGGCTCCACGCCGAGGCTTTGGCGCGCGGGAGCCCGTTATGATTCACGCCATCCGTCCGATCTCGGTGCCGACCCCGGTGCCGATGCTGCTCGGCTTCATTGCCGGCTTCGTCGATATCTGCGCCTTCCTCGGGCTGTTTCAGATCTTCGTCGCCCAGCTCACCGGCAGCTTCGTGTTCGCCAGCACCTGGCTCCTGATCCATCACGGCGACCTGCTGACCATGCTGGCGATCCCGGCGTTCTTTCTCGCGGGCAGCGTTGCGACCGTGCTCGCCGCAGGCCTTGCGACCGGTGGCCGGCCACTCATCTGGGTGCTGGGGCTCGAATGCGTGCTGCTCGCCGCCATGTTCCTGCTGATGCTCGGCGCGCCGTTCAGCAATGCGCA
>CAKZHN010000455.1 GCA_936924235.1 uncultured Rhodoplanes sp.
CCAACCGGCGCTCCGCTCCCTCATGGGAGCGAGAAAGAGAAGAAGGCGCCGCCCCAGCGCCGAACTCACACCCGGGGCCGATGAATCACGCCTGCTGTCTGAAAACCGAAATCCGAACCGCGAAAGGGCCGTATCGTCGATGCGCTGCCGGTTAGGGAATCTTCTTCACCGGCTTGGTATCGAGATTGAACAGCCGCGCGGCGTTGCCGCCGAGGATGTTGCGCTTGGCCTTCTCGTTGAGGAACGGCAGGTCGTAGATCACGCCGGGCAGGTCGAAGTCCCAGTGCGGATAATCCGACGACCAGACGAGCTGCGTTTCCGCGTTGATCATCTTGAAGGTCGCCTCGAGGATCGAGGGATCGTCCGGCACCTCCATCGGCTGGCTCGAGTAGTACATCTCGCGCATGTATTCGCTCGGCTTGCGCTTGAGCTGCGGACAGTCCGACGTGCGCATCTTGTAGGAGTGGTCGAGGCGCTGCATCAGGCTGTAGGCCCAGGTGAGCCCGCTTTCGATCCACATCACCTTCAGCTTCGGGAAGCGCTCGGGCAGTCCGTTCACCACCCAGTTGGTCATGTGGACCATGTTGAACCACATGAAGCCCAGCGCATGCACGCCGATGAAGCGGTTCGTCAGCTGCAGCGACTGGTCGTTCCAGTTGTAGGCCGCGTGGAAGGAGATCGGCTTGCCCATCTCCTCCATCAGCCGGTAGGTCTTCATGTAGGCGTTGTCGTGCACCGGCTTGTAGCGCGGCGACGTCACCATGAAGCCGACCACGCCCGGCTTGTCGCCGAAGTCCTTGACCATCTTGTAGGTGGCGTCCGGATCGTTGAACGGCAGGTAGAGCATCGAGATGATGCGCTTTTCCTGCGCCAGGATCCGCTCGCACAGCCAGCGGTTATAGGCGCGCGACATCGCGACCTCGATCTCGACCTGCGGATGCGTTCCGAGAAAGAGCATCGGCGTCGGGAACAGGCAGGCGTAGTCGACGCCCATCGCGTCCATCCAGCGCAGCGTCGTCGTGATGTCGCGGTGCTTGCTGGTGTCCTCGACCTTCTCGAGCTTGCGCAGCCAGTGGCGGGTGATGCGGCCGCCGATGTCCTGGTAGCCGACCGTGCCGCCGAGCATGCTGGAGCGCCCGCCGCGCGCCGAGGATTCGATCGCCTGCCGGCGCAGCACCGGGCTCTCGATGTACTTGAAGACCTCGCTGTAGGACTCGCTCTCGTAGTGATGGGAGTCGACGTCGACGATCAGGAAGTCCTGGTAGTTGCGCTTGCGCGCCTGCTCGGTCGCCTTGGCCAGCGACTCCATGGACGAGAACTGATCGAAGCGGAGATTGCGGACTTCGTTGACGGGGGTCTGGATGTTCATGGCGTGCTCCGCTCAGGCGATCACATAGACGGTGTCGTCGCGCTGGACGACGTCGTAACGGCGCAGCTTCAGGCGCGGATCGCCGACGCAGACGCCGGTCTTCAGGTCGTATTCGTAGCCGTGCCACGGACAGACGAAGTGCATCGTGCTCTCGTCGAAGGTCTGGCCGTGGTAGGTCTTGTCCTCGGCGATGATGTCGACGACCTTGGGGATCGTGATCCCCTCACAAGCGGGGCCGCCGGAGTGAACGCATTGGTTGGCGTAGGCGTAGAACGCGCCGCCATGATGGAACACGCCGATCTCGCCTTTGGGCGACTGCACGATGCGGCGATCGCCGTCCTTGAAGTCGCCGAGCTTGGCGACAAAGAGCTCCGTCATGTCCGCTCCCATGATTGTTGTTCTTGGCATTGCTGTTGGCCAGCCGGTCCGCATCATCACACGCTGCGGCGATTTGGTCGAGCAGGCGAACATTCCGCACAGTCGGGAACGCCGCACCGCATGGCTGGTGCGTTGATTTCGCGCCCGGCCGCCGTCATGCTGCGCCACAAGCCGTCAAGGCAAGGTTTCGGGAGGATCGCATGCGGTTGAAATGGGTTGGCGCCACTGTCGTGGCCTTGATGGCGTTCCTTGCGGTGTTCCTGGGATTGGAACGCCCCGCGCTCGCGCAGCAGGATTATCCGAACCGCACCGTGAAGGTCGTCATCGCGTTCTCGCCCGCGGGCGCGATCGACATCCTCGGGCGCCTGATCGCCGACCGGCTGAGCACGATGTGGGGCCAGCAGGTGATCGTCGAAAACCGGCCCGGCGCCGGCGGCAACATCGGCGCTGCGGCCGCCGCGCAGGCCGCGCCCGACGGCTACACGCTGCATTTCGGCGCGCAGACGCTCAGCACCAACCCGGTGCTGGCGCCGAGCACGGCGTTCAATCCGGAGACGAGCTTCGAGCCGATCATGCTGGTCGGCACCGCGCTCGAGATCTTCATGGTGCCGAACGTTTCGCCGTACAAATCGGTCCAGGAGGTGATCGCCGCCGCGAAGGCCAATCCCGGCAAGCTCAACTACGCCTCGGTCGGCATCGGCTCGAGCGCGCATCTGGCGACCGTGCTGTTCATGGACGTCACCGGCACGAAGATGCAGCACGTGCCCTACAGCCAGATGTCGCAGTCCTATTCGGACATTTTCTCCGGCCGCACCGAGGTCTGGTTCACCACCGCGGGCGGCTCGCTGCCGCACATCCAGTCCGGCAAGGTCCGCGCGCTCGCGGTCAACGGCCCGTCGCGCAGCAAGCTTCTGCCGGACGTTCCGACCATGCTCGAATCGGGCGTGAACATGAAGAACGAGTCGAGCTGGTACGGCTTCTTCGCGCCGAAGGGCACGCCAAGGCCGATCATCGACAAGATCAACCGCGACCTGCAGACCATCATCGACAAGCCCGACATGCGCGAGAAGGAGCTCGCGCTCGGTTACCGCTTCATCGGCGGCCCGCCGGAGAAGCTCCGCGATTATCTCAAGAGCGAGACCGAGAAGTGGGAGGCGCTGGAGAAGAAGGGCGCGTTCAAGTAGCCGCCCTTATTCCGGAGTGGTTAGAGCGCGAGCCCGGTCTTCTTGTAGACCGCCATCGCATCGGGCGAGGTCAGATACTTGATCAGCGCCCGCGCCGCGTCCGGCTCCTTGGCGACCGCGGTGATGCCCGCCGAGTTGATGGTGATCTGCTGCAGTTCGTCCGGCAGCATGCCGATCACCTCGACCTCGGGATTGGTCATCAGCTCCGACACCTGCTGGAACGCGATCTCGACGTCGCCGTTCACGATCAATGTGCTGACGCGGCCGTTCGGTCCGCCGGCCGCGAGCTTGGTCTTGGCCGCGACCTCCTTGGCGACGCCGAGCTTCTCGAAGGTGCGCAGCAGATGCAGCGCCGTGATGCCGCCGCCGGCCGGCGCGGTGTGTCCGACGGATTTCGCCGCCAGCAGCGTGCGCCTCAGCGCCTCCGCCGTCGAGACGTCCGGGTGCGGCGC
Organism: uncultured Rhodoplanes sp.; assembly: GCA_936924235.1. GTDB lineage: Bacteria > Pseudomonadota > Alphaproteobacteria > Rhizobiales > Xanthobacteraceae > Z2-YC6860. The sequence goes on from CAKZHN010000455.1 coordinate 3,384, forward strand.
GCCCTTCTTCACCGCGATGCCGATGCCGGTGCGCGAGATGTCGACGCGGGGGCCGGTCACCTTGCCCTCGGCAATGAGCTTGTCGAGCTCGGGGCTCGCCACCAGAATCATGTCGGCGAACTCGCCGCCGCGAAGCCTGCGAGCGAGGCCGCCCGACGGATCGTAGCTGTAGCTGACCTTGTGGCCGCTGGCTTTTTCGAACTGCGGGATCAGCACGACCACGGCCGCGTCCATCGCGGTGGTGATCAGGGCCTTGATCTCGGCGGCCTGAACGTTGCTCGCCATCGCAAGCAGTGCCGCCGAGGCGACCAGAATTTTACGCATGCACGTCCTCCCTCAATTCGGCTCGAGGCCCTTGGCCTTGTAGATGGCTTTCGCCTGCGGCGTCGTGAGCGCCTGGATCATCGCTTTGGCGGCGTCCGGTTGCTTGGCGCTGGCGGTGATGCCCGCGGAATATTGCGTGGTCTGCTGCAGCGACGGCGGCAGCATGCCGATCACCTCGACGTCGGGATTGTCATAGAGCTCGGAGGCCTGCTGCAGGCCGATCTCGGCCTGGCCGCTCGACACCAGCACGCTGACGCGGCTGTTCGGCCCGCCCATCGACAGCTTCACCTTCGGCGTCACCTCGTCGGCGATGCCGAGCTGACGGAACACCCATTGCACGTGGCCGCCGGTGATGCTGCCGCCCGCCGTCGACGCGTGGCCGATGCTTTTTGCCGCGAGCAGCGCGCGCTTGAGCGCCTCGGGCGTCGACACGTCCGGCTTCGGTGCGCCCTTCTTGACCGCGATGCCGATGCCGGTGCGCACGAGATCGACACGGCCGCCGGTGATCTTGCCCTGCTTGATCAGCTCGTCGAGCGCCGGCGCGTCGGTGAGGAAGATGTCGACCGGCTCGCCGTGCAGGAAGCGCGGCACCAGCGCGCCGGACGGCGCGTAGCTCGCATGGATGGTGTGGCCGTTGGCGCGCTCGAAGCCCGGCAGGATCTCGTCGGTCGCGGATTTGATCGCGGTCGAGACGAAGGCGTTGATGTCGGCGGCCTGGGCGGGACTGATCATCGGAGCCATCGCCACTGCGGCCGTTATCAGAAGCTTGCGCATCATTGCCCCCGTTCAGCCCGGTTCGAGCCCTTTGGACTTGTAGATCGACGCGGCCTCAGGCGCGGTCAGCGCCTTGATCAGCGCCTTCGCGGCCGCGGCTTCCCTGGCGTTCACCGGAATAGCGGCGCTGTAGGTCGTGACGTTCTGGAACGCGCCGGGCAGGGGACCGACAATCTCGATGCCCGGCACCGCCATCAATTCGGGGATCGGCTGCATGGCGAAGTCGGCTTCGCCCTTGATCACGAATGTCGCCGCATAGCCGTTCGGCCCGCCGGCCGCGAGCCTGAGCTTCGGCTTCAGCGTCTCGGCGAGCCCCATCTTCTCGAACAGCTTTCCGAAGTAGATGCCGCTGCTGCCGCCGCCGGCCGGATCGGTGACGGCCACGGCTTTCGCCGAGAGGAGCGCCGCCCTGAAGCTCGCCTCCGACGAAATGTCCGGCTTCGGCGCGCCCTTGGCGACACCCGCGCCGATCATGCCGCGCGCCACGTCGGCCTTGCTGTCGGCTGCGAGCTTGCCCTGGCCGATCAGCGCCGACGTGTTCTCGCCGCCGAGGATCACCATGTCGGCGGCTTCGCCATCGGCGATGCGCTTGGTCAAGAGGCCGGTCGGGCCGAAGCTCGCCTTGACCTTGTGGCCGCTGGTCTTCTCGAACTGGGCGGCGATCGCCTCGAACGGCGCCTTCATGGCGGTGGAGATCAACGCCTTGATCTCGGCGGCTTGCGCGCCGTCCGCGGCAATCAACCCAAACGTCGTGGCAACGATAATCGCGAGCCGGCGCATCGCGTCCTCCCCCTGAAATCAACTCACATCCATGCCCTTCGCCTTGAACAGCGCCTTGGCGGTGGGCGTGGTGAGAAACGTGATCAGCGCCGTTGCGGCTCCGGGCTCCTTCGCCGCGCTCGACAGCCCCGCCGAGAACACCGTCATCGACTGGATGTCCGGCGGCAACGGCCCGACGATGTCGATGCCCGACACCGCCATCAGCTCGGGCAGTTGCTGGATGCCGATCTCGACCTCCTTGCGAAGCAGGTAGAAGCCGATCAGCCCGGCCGGACCGCCGGGACCATAAGTGGCTTTCGCCTTCATCTGCTCGGTGATCCCGAGCCGCTCGAAGATCGCCGCCAGGTTCTTGCCGCTCTGTCCGCCGCCGACCGGATTGCTCATGCCGATCGATTTGGCGGCGAGCAGCGCCTCCTTGAATTTCTCCCCCGACGAAATGTCGGGACGCTTGGCACCCATCTGCACGGCGAGCGCCATGGCCGAGCTTGCGAGATCGGCGCGCGTGCCCGCGACGATGCGGCCCTGCTTGATGAGCTCATCGAGGCCGTGGTCCGACGTGATGGTGACGTCGTTCTGTTCACCCTCCGACACTTGCCGGGTGATGCGCTGCGACGGCCCGAACGAGAAGGATGTCTTATGACCGGTCTCGCGCTCGAAGATCGGAGCAAGCTCGTCGATCGACGTCTTCATCGCGGTGGTGCTGACAACCCTGATCTCTGCCACGGCATTTCCTCAACGGTGACCGCTGCTTGCGGCATTTTGCCCATATTCATCCCATGGCGGCTGTGGGCCACGCAATGACCCGATTGGGCGGACGATACGCTTGCATGGCGGCTATCGAATTCATAACTTTCGGCTGGGTGGCGACTATCATTTGAAATGCTACAGTTGACCGGTGCCGTGATTGCCGGCTCGCGCTTATCAGCCCCTGGGAACCATCCCGCCTGACTGCGATTGATAGGTCGGCAAGCCCCCATGAAATCCCACCTTGGCGGAGTTGAGTGATGCCACAGGCAGCCGTTTCGGGCTTGCAGCGCGCTTCCGTTCCGCCGTCGCGAAATCCGCGCGAGCTCTGGGCCGACACCTTCCGCGCCGTGCGCGCCGAGACCGAGCGCCGCGCGGGGCCGCTGTCCGCCGAAGATCAGACCATCCAGTCGATGCCGGACGCGAGCCCGGCCAAATGGCACCGCGCCCACACCACATGGTTCTTCGAGCAGTTTCTGCTGAAGCCCTACGCGCCGGGCTATGTCGAGTTCGATCCGCGCTTCGCCTTCCTGTTCAACTCTTATTATGTCGCGGCGGGGCCGCGTCATGCGCGGCCCGAGCGCGGGCTGATCACGCGGCCGACCACGGCCGAAGTCGCGGCCTATCGCGCCCACGTCAACGCCGCGGTGGACCGGCTCATCCGCGGTGCGAGCAGCGCCGAGCTTGGCGCGATCGTGCCGATCGTCGAGATCGGCACCCATCACGAGCAGCAGCATCAGGAGTTGCTGTGGACCGACATCCTGCACGCGTTCGCGCAGAACCCCACCAATCCGGTCTATGACGCGTCGTGGCGGATGCCGCCGTTTCAGACCGGCAACGCCAGCGCCTATGCGGATTTGCCGGCCGGCATCCATTCGGTCGGCTTCGAAGGCAAAGGCTTCTGCTTCGACAACGAACAGCCGCCCCATGACGAGCTGTTGCGCGAGGCGCGCATCGCGCGCCATCTCGTCACCAACGGCGAATGGCTCGAGTTCATCGCCGATGGCGGCTATTCGACGCCCGGCCTGTGGTTGTCGGACGGCTGGGCCAAGGCCGAGGCGGAGGGCTGGGAGGCCCCGGGCTACTGGCGCAACATCGACGGCCACTGGTTTTCGCTGACGCTCGGGGGCCTGCGGCCGGTCGATCCGGCCGCCCCAGTGCTGCATGTCAGCTATTACGAAGCCGATGCCTTCGCCCGCTGGGCTGGAAAACACCTGCCAAGCGAGGCCGAATGGGAGGTTGCGGCCCGGAAAGGGCTCCTCGCCGATGGCTTTGGGGTGGCTTGGCAATGGACCAGGAGTGCTTATTTGGCGTATCCGGGCTACCGCGCCGCTGAGGGCGCGCTCGGCGAGTACAACGGCAAGTTCATGGTCAATCAGATGGTCCTTCGCGGATCATCGCTGGCAACACCGAAGGGCCACGAACGGGTCAGCTACCGCAACTTCTTCCATCCCCCGGCCCGCTGGCAGTTCAGCGGGCTGCGGCTGGTCGACTACCGCTGAGACGGGCAAGAAAACCAAGCAACAGGTTCAAGTATGACTGCGCTGGCACGCAATGTGACATCCGTTGCCGAAAAGCTCGAGCTCAACGGCGCAAGCGAAAGCTTTGCCGCCGATGTGATCGCGGGTCTGACGTCGACACCGAAGCGGCTGCCGCCGAAGTATTTCTACGATCACGCAGGCTCCGAGCTGTTCGAGCGCATCACGGCGCTGCCGGAGTACTATCCGACGCGCACCGAGACCGCGATTCTCACCGAGCGCGCCGGCGATATCGCCAGGCTCATTCCGGCGGGCGCGGCGCTGGTCGAGTTCGGCAGCGGCTCCAGCACCAAGACGCGCATTGTGCTCCGTGAAGCCAAGACGCTCGCGGCCTATGTGCCGGTCGACATCTCGGCGGATTTCCTGAGCCAGCAGGCCGACGCGTTGCGCACGGAGTTTCCCGGGATCGCGATGCTGCCGGTGGCAGCCGACTTCAGCCAGCCGTTCGACCTGCCGAACGCGGTGCAGTCGTTGCCGCGCGCCGGATTCTTCCCGGGCTCGACCATCGGCAATTTCGAGCCGCATGAGGCCTGCAGCTTCCTGCGTCATGCGGGACGCGTGCTCGGCCGCGGCGCAGTGCTGATCGTGGGTGTCGACCTGGTCAAGGACACGAGCGTCCTGCAGGCCGCCTACAACGACAAGCAGGGCGTCACTGCGGCGTTCAATATGAATCTGCTGAAGCGCATCAACAACGAGCTCGGCGCCAAGATCGACCTGTCGACCTTCGAGCACCACGCCTTCTTCAACCGCGAGCGCTCGCGCATCGAGATGCATCTGGCGAGCCACAAGCGCCAGCGCTTCAAGGTCTGCGGCGAGTGCGTCGACTTCCGGGCGGGCGAAACCATCCACACCGAGAACAGCTACAAGTACACGGTCGAGTCCTTCGGCGCGCTGGCACGCGGCGCCGGCTGGACCCAGACCGCGGTCTGGACCGATGCGAAGGGCTACTTCAGCGTCAACGTCCTGACGTTGCGCGAGGAGCCGTCTGCGCCGCGTCCGCGGCCCGATCTCGCCGCGGTGGGATAGGCGTCAACGCTTCTTCTGAATCTCGCTCCAGAGCCAGCGCGCCGCCTCGGTCGGTGACGCGCCTTTTGATGTGCGGAGATTGGCGTCGCGCATCGCCGTGACGTCGATCGCATCGACGAGCGGTGCGAGCGCCGCCAGCAGGGCCTGATCGCCGCTCCGTCGCGGCGACACCAGCAGCACCGCGTCGTAGGGCGGGATCACGTGTTTGGTGTCGTCGAGCACCGTGAGCTTGTGTTGCACGATGCGGCCGTCGCTGGTGTAGCCCGCGATCACGTCAACCTCGCCACTCGCCGCTGCGGCGTACATGAACTCCGGCTGCATGGTGCGCTGCTCGCGGAACGACAGGCCATAGGCTTGGCGCAACAACTGCCATTCGGGCCGGCCGAAGAATTCGTAGTCGCCGGCGATCGACAGCGAGGGCGCGTGGCGCGCGAGATCGGCGAGCGTCCGGATCCCGAGCGATTGCGCGCGGTCGGACCGCATGATCAGCGCATAGGCATTCTCGAAGCCGAGTCCGCCGACCAGCGCGATGCCGCTCTCGCGCTGCAGCCAGTCCTTCATTTCGGCCAGCACCTCGGCGCGCGGTTTGACGTCGCTGCGCTTCATCTGATTGGCCCAGATCGTGCCTGAATAATCGACATAGACGTCGATGTCGCCCGTGCGCAGCGCGTCGAAGATCACGGCGGAGCCCAGGCCCTCGCGTGTCGTCGCGGACTGTCCGCCATCGCCGAGCCGCTGCGCGATCAGCGCCGCCAGCACATATTGCTCGGCGAACGGCTTGGTGCCGATCACATAGCTGGCGCGCTGTTGCGACAGTCCGGGCGCGAGCGACATGGCCATGATCAGCAGCAGCCCGATGGCGCCGCCCACGACGAAGCCGCGCCGCCGCCGCGTCAGCCCGCTCTCCATCAGGGCCAGCAGTTGATCGACCGCGAGCGCGAATACCGCGGCCGCAGCGCAGCCGAACAGCACGAACACCCAGTTCTGCGTCTGCAACCCGGTAAAGATGTAATTGCCGAGGCTGGTCTGGCCGATCGGCGTCGACAGCGTGGCCGCGCCGATCACCCAGATCGCGGCGGTGCGGATGCCCGCCATGATCACCGGCAGCGCGAGCGGCAGCTCGACCATCAGCAGCGCCTGACGCCGCGTCATGCCAACGCCCTGTGCCGCTTCCTTGATGGCGGGGGCGATGCCTTCGAGCCCGGCGATGGTGTTCCGCAGCACCGGCAGCATGCTGTAGAGAGTGAGCGCCAACACCGACGGCAGAAAGCCCAGCGCCGAGAAGCCCGCGCCAAAGGCCCGCTCGGTGAGCATCGCGATGCCGAGCAGCAGCGGATAGAACAGCGCGAGCAGCGCGAGGCTCGGCACGGTCTGCACCACGCTGGCGACGCCGAGCAGCACGCTGCGCAGCGCGGGCTGTCGCATCGACGCGACGGCGAGCGGCAGGCTGATCGCCAGTCCGATGAGCAGCGCCGTGACGCTCACGGCGGCGTGGCCGCCGAGATAGGCCGGCAGCCGCGCAAAGGCTTCGGCAATCGCGGCGCTTGCGTTCATCGCCGCTCCAGCGCGCGCAGCCGCTCGGCCTGGCGGCGTGGCGCAGCCATCAGCTCGCGGACGTAGTCGTTCTGCGCGCCGTTCAGGAGCCGATCGGGCGTGCCATCGGCGACGATGTGGCCATCGCGCAGCACGACGATGCGGTCGGCGAGCAGCACCGCCTCCAGCATGTCATGGGTGACCATCACGGTGGTCAGGCCAAGCTCGCCGTGCAGCCGCCGGTAGTCCTCGCCGAGCGCATCACGAGTGAGTGGATCGAGCGCGCCGAACGGCTCGTCCATCAGCATGATCTTTGGCTCCGCGGCGAGCGCACGGGCCACGCCGACGCGCTGGCCTTCGCCGCCGGACAGCTCGTTCGGAAAGCGGTCGCGATGCTTGTCGCCGTCGAGCCGCACCAGCCTGATCAACTCGTCGACGCGCGATGCCATCCGCGCATCGTCCCAGCCGAGCAGCTTCGGCGTGATTGCGATGTTCTCGGCGACCGTCATGTGCGGGAAGAGCCCGATGCCCTGGAACACGTAGCCGATGCGCCGCCGCAGCGCGACGGCATCGACGGCCTGCACGTCCTCGCCGTTGACCCGCACCACGCCCGCGCTCGGATCGGTCAGGCGGTTGATCAGCCGCAGCAGCGTCGTCTTGCCCGATCCGGACGGGCCGACGATGGCGAGGAATTCGCGGGCGCGAATTGCGAGCGAAACGCCATCCAGCGCCGGCGGGCCATCGCCAAGGCGCTTGGTGACGTTCTCGAATGCGATTGCTTCGTCCGCCGGACTCATCCCGGCATGAGTATAGCGGCTTATTCGACCGTCACGCCGCTCGCTTTGATGGGGCCGTTCCAGCGCGCGATCTCGCCCGCGACGAACTGCTTGAAGTATTCGGGCGTCCGGCGGTCCGGCGCCGGGATCTCCTCGCCGAGCGTCTCGAAGCGGCCGCGCACCGAGGGCAGGTCCAGCGCCTTGCTCATCGCCTGGCTGAGCTGGTTCACGATCGGGGCCGGGGTGTCCTTGGCCAGGAACAGGCCCTGCCAGGTCAGCACATCGAAATCGAGACCCTGCTCCTTGGCGGTCGGGATGTCGGGCAGCGCCGGCGAGCGCTTCAGCCCGGTGGTGGCGATGGCCTTCACGTGACCGCCCTCGATCTGTGGCTTCGAGGTCGACACCGAGTCGCAGATGTATTGCACGCGGCCGGCGATCAGGTCCTGCATCGCCGGGCCGAGCCCGCGATAGGGCACGTGGGTGACCTTCACGCCGAGCATGGCGTCGAGCAGGATGCAGCTCACATGGGATGCCGAGCCCGCGCCCGCCGACGCAAACTGGATCTTGTCCTGGTTCGCTTTCACGTAGGCAATGAACTCCGGCAGCGTGTTGGCCGGCAGCGAGGTCGGCACGATGATCACGCGCGGCGATTCCACCGCAAGTCCGAGCGGCGTGAAATCCTTGATGGCGTCGTAGGGCGGCACCTTATAGAGCGACTGGCTCCAGCTGTGGGTGCCGTTGTTGCCGAGCACGAATTGCGAGCCGTCCGGCGTCGAGCGCGACACGCGCAGCGAGCCGACCGTGCCGCCGCCGCCGACCGGGTTCTCGACCACGACGGTCTGCCCCAGCGTCTCGGCCATGCCCTGCGCCAGGATGCGGCCGGCGACATCGCTCGGTCCGCCGGATGCGAAGGGCACCACCAGCGACAGCGTGCCGCTCTTGAGCGTCTGCGCGCCCGCAGCGGTGCTGAGGGTCAAGGCGGCGCAGGCTGCAATAAGTGTCCGAAGTCCCGCCATCGTGTCGCTCCTCTGATGCAGAAGCCTAACACCGATACGCGGGAAATGGCGTGCCCGATAAATTGGCGAGGGCCCGGCGGTGGTGCCGCCGAGCCCTCATTACAAATCAGACGGCCTGTAAGCCGGGTTCTGTATGGCACACGGCGAACCGTGCACGTGACGGCCATTCCTCTGCGACGCCGGTTGCCCGGCGCCTGAAGCAACCTACCCGGACGGCGACCCGGACAAGGGTCGGGGCTCACGCCCCGTTGCCGTCCCTATTCGGTCTTGCTCCCGGTGGGGTTTGCCGTGCCGCTGCCGTTGCCGGAAGCGCGGTGCGCTCTTACCGCACCGTTTCACCCTTGCCGCGGCCAACACGCAACGCGCCGCGGCGGTCTGCTCTCTGTGGCACTGTCCCTGGGGTCGCCCCCGCCGGACGTTATCCGGCACCGTTTGTCCTGGAGCCCGGACTTTCCTCCCCGGCCGCCTTTCGGCATTGGCGCGGAGCGGCCGTCCAGCCGACTGACGCCGTAGGGATGGAGGGCCAAGGCTGGATCGTCAAGAGGCCGGATCGTCAAGATGCGGCCGGCTCGCCCTTGGGCTTCTGCTGCTTGGACGCCTCTTGCTTGGATGGGTCTGACTTGGGCGGCTGCGGTGCGGCGCGTTTCGCCGCCTGCGCGCCCGGAGCCTTCTGCATGCCGCCGAACTCCTTGGCGACCAGCAGCCGGCGCAGCGTTTCCCGCGTCGAGGTGTCGGTGATGCCGTCGACCTTGGCCGGACGGAAGTGCCGCTGGAAGCCGCTGACGACCTCCTGCGTGTCCTGGTCGTAGGTGCCGTTGACGTTGAGGCCATAGCCGTATTCGACCAGCGCCTTCTGCAACTCGGTGACCTTGTCGCCGGTGTCCTTGAGCTGCAGCACCGGGCCTTCGGTGATCGCAACCGGCTCGACCCACAGCCCGATGTTCGATTGCGACAGCCGCTTCCACGGAAACTTCTCGCCGGGGTCCTGCTTCCGCGCCGGCGCCACGTCGGAATGCGCCACGATGTTCTCCGGCCGGATGATGTTGCGGGTGAGGATCGAGCGGCACAGCGTGATGACGGCGGCAATCTGCCGCGCCGGAAAATCCGGGTAGCCGAAATCGTGGCCGGGGTTGCAGATCTCGATGCCGATCGAGCGCGAATTGATGTCGGGGTCCCCGTTCCACGTGGAGACGCCGGCATGCCACGCCCGCTTGACCTCGGGCACGAGCTGCAGGATCGAGCCGTTGTCCATCACCACGTAATGCGACGAGACGCGCGCCTTCGGATCGCACAGCCGGTGCACCGCCTCGTGCGCGAACTGCATGCCGGTGTAATGCAGGACGATCATGTCCGGGCGCGCAAGGCCGGTGCGCTCGTCGAAATTCGGCGAGGCCTCGACGCGCTCAACCACGCTGGAATCGGGGGCGAATGGCGGCATGCACGGACAATAAAGGAAGAATCTTAACGGAGCCAAGAGCAGGCGAAGCGCCCATCGAAGATAGGCGAAGACTGCAACAGCAAAAGGCCTGGCCGCCAGAGCAAGATTTGATGAGCTATAAAAAGCAGCAGCGGAAAAAGCGGCGGCCCGGGCTTTCTTCCGAAGCCCGGACCGCCGCTGGACGCTCCCTGTAATCAACCTCAACTCAACGCGTCACTGGACTGACGCAACGGCGTCAGCGAGCCATGCCGCCGCCGGCCGGAGCCGGCCGCGTTGCGCCGCCCATGCCGGTCGTCGAGCTCGGCGCCCGGTACGGCTCGAAGTTCGCCGCCTGCTTGAGCTCGTCCTTGGTCATGGCGATCTTCAGCTTGTCGGACTCGTTCTTGGACTTGTCGCCGGCCACCACCTGGAAGGCATTCGGCGCCATCGCGACGTCCTTCGAGCCGATGCCGAGGAAGCCGCCGACGCTGACCACGTAGGCTTCGATCTTGCCGTCCTTGTCGAACAGGATGTCGCTCACATCGCCGATCTTCTGATCGTCGGTGCCGATCACGTCGGTGCCTTTGAACTTCGAGGCGAGATACTGGTCGGAGCGCTGCGAGTTCACGAACTTCGCCGAGGCGCTCGGCGCGGTGGCCGACGCGGAGGAACTCGGAGCAGGACTTGTCGCAGCCGGACCTGTCGCGGGCGTGCTCATGCTGGGCGACTTGGCCGGCGGCGTCGATTCGGTTGCGGCCGGCGGGGACGACGGAGCCGGAGAAGGCGGCATGCCTTCGGCGACGGCGGCGCCGATCATCAAGCCGGTGATAGCGGTGGTGACCATGAGTTTCTTCAGCATTGCGGTCTCCCTGGAGTGATTCGGATCAAACATCGGAATCCCCCCGCTCGGGCGGAACAACGCGCGCGGTAGCCGACATGTTCCGACTGCGTCGGAACGTCGGCGAGACTGTGAGGTTTTTTTGAAGTGAAAGGGGCGACGTGGCGCATGGATAGTGCGCTGCGATGCGGTCGCTTTGTGTTCCGCGCGACAGCAGGCTTCGTGACGCGGTCGAGTTCCGTGCAGCCTCACCGAAATCGTTCGCTTTGCAAACGATTCCTTAATCTTAAACCGCATTAATCGCTGTTTACGGACGGCTCCCGGCGGGGCCGGCCGGTGTCATGCCGCTTGATGCCCGTGCCATTCATGATCTCCGCAACAAATCCGGATTTTGGGCGCAAGCGGTTGGGACACAGGGCTTATGGAGCGCTGGGTGGTGAGTTCCATGAACCGGATCTGGAAGCCTGGACGGGGCGGCGCGTGCCAAGCGGGGGCCACCGCGGGGGTCTGCGCGCCGCGGGGACTGTCGGGTTTCGAGAGAGCGGCGCAAGCCTCGCTCAGGGCACGGGAATAATGGCGGGCAGCGATGGCTCGACTGTCGCTGGCGGACTGGCCCGTCATGTTCCCGTGCTCGGGCGCGCCGCGCTCGAGTTCCTCAATGTGCGCGACGGCGGCGTCTATATCGACGGTACCTTCGGCGCCGGCGGCTACACCCGTGCGATCCTCGAAGCAGCCAATACGCAAGTGATCGCGATCGACCGCGACCAGAATGCGGTCGCGGACAGCGCGGGCCTGGTGCAGGCCGCGAACGGCCGGTTGACCGTGGTCGAGGAGCGCTTCTCGGCGCTCGATCACGTGGCGAAAAAATTCGGACACGAGCAGGTCGACGGCGTCGTGCTCGACATCGGCGTGTCGTCGATGCAGCTCGACGAGGCGGAGCGCGGCTTCTCGTTCCGGCTCGACGGCCCGCTCGACATGCGCATGGGCGGCGAGGGGCCGAGCGCCGCCGACGTGGTGGCGAAGGCCGGCGATCGCGATCTCGCCGACATCATCTTCCAGCTCGGCGAGGAGCGGCATTCCCGCGCCGTCGCCCGCGCCATCGTGGCCGCCCGCAAAGAGGCGCCGATTGCGACCACCAAGGCGCTCGCCGATATCGTCGAGCGCGTGGTGCATTCGAAGCCCGGCCAGATCCATCCGGCGACGCGGACCTTCCAGGCGCTGCGGTTGTTCGTCAACGAAGAGCTGAACGAGCTTGCCGACGCTCTGGCCGCCGCCGAGCGCCTTCTCAAGCCGTCCGGCCGGCTTGCGGTGGTGAGCTTTCATTCGCTCGAGGACCGCATCGTCAAAACCTTCCTGGCCGAGCGTGCCCGCACCGCCGGCGTGTCGCGCCATCAGCCCGAGGCCGAGGCAGCGCCACCGACTTTCTCTCTCCTGACAAAGCGTCCCGTCGTGGCCGACGACGCCGAGGTCGCGGCCAATCCGCGGGCGCGCTCCGCCAAGCTCCGCGCGGCCGAGCGCACCGCGACGCCGCCGCGTGCCTTCGACGCCGAAGACTATCTGCCGCGCCTGCCGTCCCTCGATGACGTGATGAGGGGACGCTGAGCATGCGCATTCTGCACTTCTGCGTCCTCATTCTCCTGATCTCGGCGGCGGCTTATGTCTACGAGATCAAGTTCGAGTCGACCTTGCGCGCCGAGCGCGTCGGCAAGATGCGCATCGACGTGCAGCGCGAGCGCGATGCGATTGCGGCGCTGCGCGCCGAATGGGCGACGCTCGACAATCCGGCGCGGCTGCAGGGCCTGGCGCGGCGCCACCTGCCGCTTCGTCCGGCGGAAGCGACGCAGTACGACCCGCTGACGCGGCTGCCGGACCGGCCGCCGAGCGTGGTGCAGCCTCCGCCGACCGACGCAATTGCGTCGATGCTCGACGCCACCGACGCGCCGGCCGCGACCGGCTCGGTCACGCTTCCGGCGAAATCGAGGTAGCGGCGATGGACGCGCAAACGCTTCCCGACATGTCGAGCCTGCCCGTGGCCCAGCCGGCCGCCCCGAAGCCCGCGAAGCGCGTCGGCAGTCTCATCGGCACGCTTCTCTACGGGCGCAATGTCGACCGCACCGCCAAGGCGAAGGCGCGCGTCGGCCTCGCGATCCTGGCGTTCGGCGCGGTCTATGCGGTGATTGCCGCGCGGCTCGTGATGTTCGCGGTGGCGCCGGAAAGCCATTTCTCCCGTCGCGGTGTTGCGCGCGAGGCGGTGGCCACCGCGCGGCCCGACATTCTCGACAGGAACGGCCTGGTGCTCGCGACCGACGTGCGTGCGCCGTCGCTGTTTGCCGAGCCGCGCCGGCTCATTGACGTGGACGAGGCGACCGAGCTTCTCACCGCGGTGCTGCCCGACCTCGACTCGTCGGAGCTGCGCGAGCGGCTCGGCTCGCGCCGCGGCTTCGTCTGGCTGAAGCGCGAGATCACCGCCAAGCAGCGCCAGGACATCTACCGGCTGGGCCTGCCCGGGGTCGGCTTCCTCTCCGAGAACAAGCGCGTCTATCCGAACAGCGCCGAGGTCTCGCATCTGATCGGTCACGTCAACATCGACAATCAGGGCATCGCCGGCATGGAGAAGTGGGTCGACAGCCACGGCCTCCAGGCGTTGCACCTGGCGGGACTGGCCACCGACCAGGAGCAGAAGCCGGTCGAGCTCGCGGTCGATCTTCGCGTGCAGCATGCGATGCGCGACGAACTGATTTTCGCAGCGCAGAAGTTCAAGGTGAAGGCCGCGGCCGGCGTGGTGGTCGACGTGAACACCGGCGAGATCATCTCGATGGTGTCGCTGCCGGACTACGACCCCAACAGCCCGCAGCAGGCCAACGATCCGACGCGTATCAACCGCATCAGCACCGGCGTGTTCGAGCTCGGCTCGACCTTCAAGGCGCTGACGCTCGCCATGGCGCTCGATTCCGGAAAGGTGCAGCTCAGCTCGACCTTCGATGCGCGCGCGTCGCTGCGCTACGGCAAGTTCACGATCCACGACTACCACGCCCAGAACCGTTTCCTCACGGTGCCGGAGATCTTCACCTACTCGTCGAACATCGGCACGGCGCGCATGGCGCTGTCGCTGGGCGTCGAGTACCACAAGTGGTTCCTCCGGAAGATGGGTCAGCTCGACCGGCTTCGCACGGAGTTGCCGGAAAGCGCCGAGCCGATCGTGCCCAAGCGCTGGGGCGAATTGAACACCGTCACCATCGCGTTCGGTCACGGCCTTTCGGTCGCGCCGCTGCAGGCGGTCGCAGCCATCAGCGCGCTGGTCAACGGCGGCTATCTGATCCCACCGACCTTTCTGAAGCGCTCGCAGGAAGACGCGATGAAGCTCGCCAAGGTGGTCATCAAGCCCGAGACCAGCGAGAAGATGCGCTACCTGATGCGGCTCAACGCCGAGAAGGGCTCGGCGAAAAAGGCGGACATCCCGGGCTACTACGT
>CAKZHN010000456.1 GCA_936924235.1 uncultured Rhodoplanes sp.
GAGGAGCCCGGGCGCCTCTCGGCGCTCCATCGCGGCACGCATTGTCGGCGGCCGCGCCTTGCAAAGCTTTCGGATGCCGCGATCGACGGCGTCCTCAACTGAGCAAGGCATGACGGGAATACAGGCTCTGAGAGAGAAGAAAAGATTGTTGCGAAATCGGTGTGAATTCACTGGGGAAAGAGCGTCGAGTTTTCCGACACAGTCACACCAAACGCGGTGTCACCCCCGGGTTTGACCCGGGAGTCCATGACCCCTGCCCAACAGCAGAAGACTTACGTTGGAGCGGCGCGCGTCGCGCCCGCTCATGGATCACCGGGTCACGCCGCTTCGCGGCGGGCCGGTGATGACAGCGCTGGGTGTGGCAAGCAGGCGGACTCAACCGTACCTGCTGTAAAGCAACAGCAGAATGATCCCGAACAGCACGACCGTGAGGCATTTCCAGAACAGCAGCGGATTGCGCTCGATCAGCGGCACTGGCGACGGGTTCAGATGCGACTTGCTGGGATTGCGCAGCTCGTGGACGAGCTCGGATGGCTCGCTATAGCGCTGGAACGGGTTCGGGTGCACGGCCTTCTTCAGCACCTCGTCGATCCAGGCCGGGATCTCGCTCAGATCATCGAGCGCCGAGGTATAGCGAAGCTTGCGCTGCTGTGATCGCGTCCGGACCTTCGCGACCTCGGCGCCGTAGGGCAGCCGGCCGGTCAGCATCTGATACGCGATGACGCCGAGCGAAAAGATATCGGAGGCCGGCGTCCCGCTGTCGCCGACGAAATACTCCGGCGCGGTGTACTGCACAGTGCCGAGAATGTCGTCGCTGCCGAGCGAGGGCGACGCCTCGACCACGCCTTTGATCCGGGTCGAGCCGAAATCGATGATCTTCACCGTGCCGGTCTTGTCGATCATGATGTTGGCCGGCCGGATATCCTGGTGCAGCATCTCCCGGCGGTGGAACGCCTGCAGCCCCCTGGCGACCTGCTCGATGATGCCGCGCACCGTCTCGAGATCCGGCTTCGGATTGTCGATCATCCATTGCGCCAGCGTCTGGCCTTCGACGAACTCCATCGCGACATAGAGGAAGTTCGGCTTTCGCGACTGGATGCGTGGCTTGAGCACATGGGCGCTGTTGAGGCGGCGCGCCACCCACTCCTCCAGCATGAAGCGCTTGAGATAGGCCTCGTCGCCGCGCAGGTCGATCGAGGGAATTTTCAGCGCCACCAGCGCCTCGTCGGCGGTGTCTGTCGCGAGATAGATGTGGCTCCGGCTGCTGCTGTGCAGCTCGCGGACGATCCTATAGCCGTCGAACAGCATGCGCGGCTCGAGCAGCGGCGGCGGCGGCAATTCCTGGGCCTGGCCGTAAAGCTCGCTCGCCTCGCCGTGCGGCACGCTGTCGATCCGGACGATCTGGACCGTGAGATTGTCAGGGCTGTTGTTGCGGTAGGCCTCCTCGACGATCGCCCTCGCCGCCTGATCGAGATCGGCGGCCTGTTCTCCGATGGCGCGACGGACGAACTTGGCGCCGACATGCTCGTAGACGCCGTCGGTCGCAAGCAGAAACACGTCGCCGCGCTCGACCTTCAAGGTCCGGTAGTCGATCTCGGTCTGCGGATTCACGCCGAGCGCGCGGCCGAGATAGCTCTGGGCCGACGACAGCACGATCCGGTGATCCTCGGTGAGTTGCTCCAGCGCGTTGCCGCTGACCCGATAGATGCGCGCGTCGCCGATGTGAAACAGATGCGCGACCGAGGCTTTGACGACGAGCGCGCTGAACGTGCAGACGTAGCCCTTGTCGGCATCGGTGCCGTGCTGGCTGCGCCTCGTCTCCGAATAGAGCCAGGAGTTGATCGCGGCGATCACGCGCTGCGCTGAGGTCTTCACCGACCAGGATTCGGACGTGCAGTAGTAGTCGGTCAGGAAACTTTTGACCGCCGACTCGGCCGCGACCCGGCTGACGCTGCTGCTGCTGATGCCGTCGCACAGCACCACCGCGACGCCTTTAAGGCTCAGCAGCGGCTCCTTCGGAAACAGGACGCCGTGAAAGTCCTGATTGGCCGCTTTGCGGCCTTTGTCGGAATGCTGTCCGACCGATATTTTCAGCTCAGCGGACATCTATCGCCCCCGGACGATAAAGGCCTCAGCCCGGACGGGCTGAGGCCTCATCATGCCGGCTCAGGCGGCGCGCTCCAAGGAACGGTCCAGGGAGCGGTCGAGATGACGCTCGGCCGTGCGCTTCGGCGCCGTCTTGACGTGGGTGGCGTAGAGCGTGAGGCCCGTGAAGGCGAGACCACCGACCAGGTTGCCGAGCGCTGTCGGGATCTCGTTCCAGAACAGATAATCGACCACCGTGAAGTGACCGCCCAGCATCAGCCCTGCCGGGAACAGGAACATGTTGACGATCGAGTGCTCGAAGGTCATCGCGAAGAACAGCATGATCGGCATCCACATCGCGAGCACCTTGCCAGGAACTGTGGTGGAGATCATCGCGCCGACCACGCCCGCGGAGACCATCCAGTTGCAAAGCATGCCGCGGATGAACAGCGTCAGCATGCCGGCGGCGCCATGCGCCGCATACCCCACGGTGCGGGCTTCACCGATGTGGCCGAGCGCGACGCCGACCTTATCGGGCTCCGACGAGAAGCCGAAGGTGGTGACGATGGCCGCCATCACGGCGACCGTGAAAGCGCCGCCGAAGTTGCCGATACACACCAGGCCCCAGTTGCGGAGAACACCGCCGATCGTGACACCCGGGCGCTTGTCGAGCAGCGCCAGCGGGCACAGCACGAACACACCGGTGAGCAGGTCGAAGCCGAACAGATAGAGCATGCAGAAACCGACCGGAAACAACAGCGCCCCGATGATCGGCTGGCCGGTGTTGACGGTCATCGTCACGGCGAACCAGGCGGCCAAGGTCAGCAGCGCGCCGGCCATGTAGGCGCGGATCACGGTGTCGCGGGTGGACATGAAGATCTTGGATTCACCGGCATCGACCATCTTGGTGACGAATTCGGCAGGTGCGAGATAGGCCATTTCGATTTCCCTTTGCTCTCCGGAAGACTTGCTTGACGTTTGAAACGCGGTGCTACGGTGCGGCGGCGACGCCCATGTCGAGGTAGATGCGGCCGTTCTCGATCTTGACCGGGAAGCTCCGGGCGCAGCCCTTGTCGGCGCCGGTCGCCTCGCCGTCGTCGAGATTGATGATCCAGTTGTGCAGCGGACACGCCACCTTGCGGCCGTGCACGATGCCGTCGGCCAGCGGCCCGCCCTTGTGCGGGCATTTGTTCTCGAGCGCGAAGATCTCATCGCTCGCGGTGCGGAACACCGCGATCTCACGGCGCGGCGTCTTCACGGTGCGGGCGCCGCGCGGCGGGATCGCGTGGATCGGGCCGACGTCGAACCAGAATTCCTGCGACTCTCTCATGTTGGTTCCTTTGGCATTCCTCATTCAGCAGCGATGGCAGGAACCGGCGCGAGCACGGCGAGCGGCATGAACTCGTGCAGCTCGCGGCCGGCGGCGCGCTCGGCCCACGGATCGCGGCGCACCGCGAGCTGGGATTTCTTGAAGCGTTCGAGCAGCGCCTTCCGGCCGTCGTGGTCGTCCATGATCGCGGCACGGACCTTGTCGAGCCCGTATTTCTCGACCCACTTCCAGACGCGTTCGAGATAGGCAGCCTGCTCGCGATAGAGCTGCATGAAGGCGGCGCAGTATTCGATCGCCTGTTCCTCGGTGTCGACATGGCCCAGAAGATCAGTGGCGCGGACGTGGAGGCCTGCGGCGCCGGCGATGTGGATGTCGTAGCCGGACTCGACGCAGATGATGCCGATGTCCTTCACGGTGGCCTCGGCGCAGTTGCGCGGACAGCCGGAGACCGCGAGCTTCACCTTCGCGGGCGTCCACGAGCCGCACAGGAAGCGCTCGAGCTTGATGCCGAGGCCCGTCGAGTCCTGGGTGCCGAACCGGCACCATTCGCTGCCGACGCAGGTCTTCACGGTGCGCAGCCCCTTGGCGTAGGCCTGTCCGGAGACGAGGCCCGCGGCGTTGAGCTGCGCCCATGCGGCCGGCAGGTCGGATTTCTTGAAGCCGAGCAGGTCGATGCGCTGGCCGCCGGTGACCTTCACGGTCTTGATGTTGAAGCGCTCGGCGACGTCGGCGATGGCGCGCAGCTCGTCCGGCGTGGTCACGCCGCCCCACATCCGCGGGACGATGGAGAAGGTGCCGTCCTTCTGGATGTTGGCGTGGACGCGCTCGTTGACGAAGCGCGACTGCGCGTCGTCGCGGTATTCGCCCGGCCAGGCGCAAAGCAGATAGTAGTTGAGCGCGGGCCGGCAGGTCGGGCAGCCACAGGAGGTCTTCCAGCCGAGCTCCTGCCAGACGGCGGGCAGCGACTTGAGCGTCTTCGACACGATGAAGCCGCGCACCTCCTCGTGGGTGAGGTCAACGCATTTGCACATCGGCTTGCGGGCCGCCGCCGAATAGGCGTCGCCCAGCGTGACCTTGAGCAGGCTCTCGACCTTGGAGGTGCACTGCCCGCAGGACGACGACGCCTTGGTCTGGGCACGAACGTCGTCGATCGTGCTCAGGCCCTTGGCCGTGATCGCCTTGGTGATCGCGCCCTTGCAGACACCGTTGCAGCCGCAGATTTCGGCGTCGTCGGACAGCGCCGCGACCGCGGCGGCCGGGTCCAGCGGCGCGCCGCCGCCCTGATAGGCCTGGCCGAAGATCAGCATATCGCGCATCGACGTGACGTCGGCGCCCTTCTTCAGCAGGTCGAAGTACCAGGAGCCGTCGGCGGTATCGCCATAGAGCACCGCGCCGACGATGCGGCTGTCGCGCAGCACGACGCGCTTGTAGACGCCGCGCGAGGGGTCGCGCAGCACGATCTCGTCGTTCTCGTTGCCTTCGGCGAAATCGCCGGCCGAGAACAGGTCGACGCCGGTGACCTTGAGCTTGGTCGAGGTGACCGAGCCGGTGTAGCCCAGCACGATCTCGCCCGCGAGCGTCGCGCCCAGAGCCTTGGCCATGTCGTAGAGCGGCGCGACCAGGCCGTAGCACTGGCCGCGATGCTCGACGCACTCGCCGATCGCGAAGATGTTGGCATCGCTGGTGCGCAGATGATCGTCGACCAGGACGCCGCGCTTCACGTCGAGCCCGGCTTCCTTGGCGAGTGCGATGTTGGGGCGGATGCCGACCGCCATCACGACGAGATCGGCCGGCAGCGTGCGGCCGTCCTCGAGGCGGACGCCGGTGACGTGGCTGTCGCCGAGGATGGCGTTGGTGTTGGCGGTGGTCAGCACCGTGATGCCGCGCTTCTCGATCGCCTTCTGCAGTAGATACGCGGCGTTCGGATCGAGCTGGCGCTCCATCAAGGTCGGCATCAGATGCACGACCGTGGTCTTCATGCCGTTGATGGCGAGGCCAGCCGCGGCTTCGAGGCCGAGCAACCCGCCGCCGATGACGACGGCGTTGCCGCCCTTCCCGGCCGCCGCAAGCATGGCGTTGACGTCGTCGAGATCGCGGAACGTGACGACGCCGGGAAGCTCGGCGCCCGGCACCGGAATGAGAATCGGCCGCGAGCCGGTGGCGATCACCAGATCGTCGTAAGCCTCCACGGTGCCGGAATGGGTGCGGATCGTGCGCGCCGCGCGATCGATCGCGACAACCGTCTCGCCCCTGCGCAGATCGATATTGTTGCCCGCGTACCAGGCATCGTTGTGGACGATGATGTCGTCGAAGGCTTTGTCACCCGCGAGCACCGGCGACAGCATGATGCGGTCGTAATTGACCCGCGGCTCGGCGCCGAAGATCGTCACGTCATAGCGGTCCGGCGCCCGGGCAAAGAGTTCCTCGAGCGTGCGGCCGGCCGCCATGCCGTTGCCGAGAACGACAAGCTTGCGGCGTCGCTGTTCCGATTGCTGGCCCATGCGTATTCCCCACGTTCCAACCGCGCCCGATCGGATGCAGGAATTCGCAAAGCCGCTTGAGAGAGGCATCACGACGACCGCGCAAAGCGTCCCTCAGGACGCTTCAGGCTGTTTCCTGCGCTTCAGCCGGCTTTGGCTTCGGCACGCCGACGGGCGGCGGTCGTCATTGACTGGTGGGAGGGATTGCAATCGGTATGCCAGTGTGCGGCAGTGCAGCGAAACGTTGAAATCGTTGATGGATTCAGCGATTCGACAGCCTGCCCAATATCCAGAACGGCTCAAGATTTGAGCATTTGCATCGGCCCGATGCCCGCCTGCTGCGCGGCAGGCGGTGCCCCTGGCGTTCTTGCTACCGGGAAAGATAGTCTAAAGATATATCTTGCGTTATATCCAATATCGTTCTATCTAACGATATATCTCAAGATCAAAGGAGAACAATTGAGATGCGTGGAATGAGACATTCCGAATCCCGCTGCGGCGGGCACCACGAGGACCATTACGGCGCGGGCCGGCACGGCCATTACGGCCGGCACCGGCACGGCCATGGCCGTCACGGCGGCCGCGGCGACATGGGCTCGGGCGACATGATGCGCGCCGGGCGGATGCTGGCACAGGGCGACCTTCGCCTGCTGGCGCTCGCGCTGATCGCCGAGCAGCCGCGTCACGGCTACGAGATCATCAAGGTGCTGGAGGACAAGACCGGCGGCTGGTACGCGCCGAGCCCCGGCGTGGTCTATCCGACGCTGACCTATCTCGAAGAGGCGGGCTACGTCACGGCGCAGGCCGACGGCGCCAAGAAGCTCTACACCATCACGGCCGAGGGCCGCGCCTATCTCGGCGAGAACCGCGACTTCGTCGATGCGCTTCTCGAGCGGCTCGAATCGGTCGGCCAGCAGGCCCGCGAATACCGCAGCCGTGACGACGACAAGCCAAAGGTGCCGCGCCTGGTGCGCTCGGCGCTGGAGAACCTGCGCGACGTCGCCGAGGAGCGGCTCAAGGGCGATCCCGACGCCGAAGCCAAGGTGGTGGAGATCCTCGCCCGCGCGGCCGGCGAATTGAAGAAGGCCTAGGGTCTGATTTAACTTCGTTGAATCAGACCCGTCGTTCCTTATTTTGTTTGGGCATGATCTTTTCCGAAAACCGCTTCACACTTCTCGGGATCATGCCCTAGCGCGTCACGATCTCGGCGCGGCCGACGCTCAGCGCCGCATCGGCCGGCGGCTCGCCGCCGCCGCGGTCGATCAGCGCCACCTCGACCTCGGCGGAGCTGCCCGAGGAGTGGCCGAGCGCCCGCGAGACGTTGAACTGATAGGTCTGCTCGCGGTCGGCAATCGAGAGACGGCCGACCTCGACAGCCCCGCCCTCTGCGCTTCGCAAGCGCACCACGGCGCCGAGATGGCCGGTGCTGGGCCGCCGCACCACGCTGACGCTCAGCTCCAGCATCACGACCTTGGCGTCACGCGCCTGCGCCGGGACCGGAAGCGACAGCCGCGCCGGCGACGACGCGGTCGCGGTGTCGCCCGCGGTCGCAAGCGACGACAGCGCGACGATCCAGAGCAGCAGCGCCAGCAGCGGCAGCAGGCAAATCGTGACCCGGCCGATCGAGAACGGACGGTTCGCGATCGGGCGGCCTGCCGGAGTCGTTGCGTTGGCTGCGGACGTCATAGGATCACGATCTCCACCCGGCGGGGCCGGATATTGCTGACATTGGTTTCGGTGCTCTCGCAACGCGGCAGCAGCTGCACGGTGAGACGGTCCTCGCGCAGCCCGCCTTCCCGGTCCGCCATCTGGGCGAGCGTGGAGGTCAGATCGATGCAGACCGATCCGGCGCCGCCGCTGATCCCGCCGGACCCGTTTGCTTCGCCATGGAGCGCATGCTCGCTGCCGAAGAACGCCATGCTGGTCGTATAGGTCGGATCGCTGAGCCGCGTGCGCGGCGAAAGATCGACGCAGTTGGTGAACATATGCACGCGCGTGGTCACGTCGAGCGGCGGCTCCATGTCGCGGATCACCGCCCAGACATAGCGGCGGTAGCGCCGGTCGCCGAGATCGCCGGCCCGCGCCAGCGCGCCCGATCCCAGAAGCTCGCCAAGCGGCCGGCCGAGCGGCACCGAAACCGCAAGCGGACGCTCGCGCGAGGCGATCTGGCTGTTGTCGGCCGCAGCGACCTCGATGGTGTCGCCGGTCACGAGTGTGTAGCGGTACAGGCTCGTGCCCGTCCGCAACACACCGCGGGCTTCCATCTGCCGGTAGGCGCGAAGCTTCTCGGTCAGCGGATCGCCCGACGGCATCCGGACATCAGCCGCGAACGGGCTGTCGTCGTCGTCGTAGCGGTAGCCCAACGCCGGCGGCGAGATGAGATCGCCGACGCGGGCGTTCAAGCCCGGGAAATTGCCATTGAAGGAGAAATCGCGCCACAGCGGCTCCGGGCTGTTGGCGTTGCCGCGCGCGTTCCAGGTCGCCCACAGCCGGTCGATGTTGGCGTGGTGCAGGAAGAAGATCGGATCGCGCGCCGACAGGTCGACCACCGACATGTTGCCGCCGATGCTCTGGTGCACGCCGTCATGCGGATTGAACTCGAGCTCGGTCTTGGCGCCGATCCGGCGCTGCCATTGCGACGACGCGCTGTCCTGGCCGCGCGGCCGGGCCGAGCCGAACGCCTCGAAGTCGGGACTCATCATGATGCGCGAGATCACCTGCGGCCCGACCATGTCGTCGGCGAGCCGGAGCCCGCCCTGGACGCCGGGCCGCGGATGAAACAGCGGATTGGATTCGCGGTTGCCCGCCGAGAACGCCGCCGGGAAGCCGCGGTCGGCGGTCCAGTTCCAGTAGGGCAGCGCGAAGTCGGCCTTGCCGGACAGCTGGCGCACGATGCGCTCGAACGAGAGCAGGTAGGCGCGGTGCCACGGCAGGAAGTACCAGTTGCCGTGCGGACAGAAGTTGCGATGGATGTCGGCGAAGCGGATCCAGTTGCGCGGGTCGGACGCCGGCAGCGCCTTCATCGCGGCGACCGCGCGGCTCATCGCCGCGAGATCGGGATCGCTCGCGGTCATGCCGCGCACCGAGCGCCGCGTCACCGTCGCGCCCTGAGCGCGCAGCGGCTGCGACGCGCCGAGGGAGGCCAGCGTCAACCCGCCGGCAGTCAGGAAAGCGCGCCTGTCGAGCATTTCCGTTCCCCATCCACCCAAACGGCAAATGAGTAACGAATGCGCAGGGCCGAACCAATTCGCGGCGGAAGTTTGATTGCGCGCGTGGTTAGCACGCGTGGTTAGGAAACGCGGTGAACGCGGCTGGTTAATGCCGTCCTTCGGGCCAGATGTTCGACCAGGAGCATCTCATGAAGCTCGGCCCTGACAACAACGTGATCTGGGCCGTCCGCGAGCTGATGGGCTGCAAGGGCAAGAACAAGGCGACCCACATGTGCGGCACTCGTGATAAAGTGGCGATCTGGTCAGCCCTTCACATTCACTCGTGAGACGCCGAGCCGACGCGCAAGGCTCTTCATGTATTCCGGCGACCTGTAGATTTGAAAAAATTTATCGTCGACTCTTTCAATTCGAAATCTTGAGCGGTCTGGCGCGGCCACCGTAACACGGCCTGCACCACCCAGATCATCCAGATCGGCCCATGATGTACACTCTACATCGGCATCACTAAAAAGGGGCCTCGCCGCAATCGCCTCGCAAGCTTTCTGGTCTTCGGTTGCTGGAACTTTGCGCAAGAGTGGATGTATTGATGCCACCCAGTAGTCCGTCTCAAACACCTTTGTAAGCTCCTCGCGGTTGATTTCGCCGAAGCGTCGATAGACCAGCAGGTCATCTACATAGTGATAGTTCAGATAATTACCTCCATAGAGATCGGCTTCCCCGTCGTGGAAAGACAGGAGCTCGATGGCAATCGTTGCTGAGGGAAATTTTTCGAACCCGGTCGGTAAAGCACGCGCAATCTCTATGATGCCGCCAAAGTGCTGATCAATCTGCGCCGTCAGGCTTTCGTAGCAACACTGTGTGGCGACGATTCCAAACGCGCGGCTCATGTCTATGTGGTGGCGGTTTCCGCGCAGTCGCGTCAGCAAGTAGTTCAACCAAACGATCGGATTAAAATAGGTGTGCGGGCGCAGAGCCTCACGGCCTCTCAATATTTCTTCGAAGAGATCGAGCACTTTGTTAGCACCACTCCCATTGGCGTGTACTATGGTGCCGTCCGTTAGAGCTCTGGTTTGAAAACCAGAGCCGAACGCAAGATGATTGCATTTCCCTTCACTAAGAACTGCCGCGAGGATGGACGTATTATGCCGTTCGAGATCGTCGAGTTCTGCGGAGAATATTGCCGACACCTGCTCAACTGTGGGATCGGAGATCGCTTCTAAAGCCCGCGCAGCTCGCCGGACCACGGATTTTGCAACGAAGGAAGACCCACAATAGGCGACGTAGACCTTCCCGTTCAAAATTGCGTTTTTTTGTTCAAGATTGTGTATCTGCCAACCACTCGTGTTGCGGGGCCGAGCGAGAAGCCCATTTGGACCGGCCGCACGCCCAGTCCGTTCTCCGGGAACCGAAGTCAGCGTGTCTGACAAGAATATCGGTGGGCCAGCCGGCGGATAGATTGCCGCGATCACCGTCACGAGCGCCTCCCGATCTCCTGCGCAACGCAAGCTACGAAATAGCGCGGCGACGGCTATCCAAGGGGCCGCAAAGACGCCTGCCGCCGCTCCCAATATGCCGAAGGGCAAGCATCTTTGCCGCTGTGAGGCCCAAGCTTCAAGGATTGACCAGCCGAAAACCTGCCCAATTAAAGGGGTTTTTAATGCCGTCCGCGCCTTTGGAGCCGTCCCGGCGGGCTCTATCAGGGTCAAGGGACCCCCAGAACACCAACGCCAGCGCGAAGTCGGCGTAGCGCTTCTTACCGGCCGCGCCGGTGCGCACGTCTGGGATCGCCGGCGTACCGCGGATCGTCTTCACCAGTGCGAGATCGTCGATAAGCTCGGCGTCGCACCAACCGCGCCGGCACCGGGTCCTCAGCTCAGCTTGAAATCGCCGGCAGTGAGACTGTGCACGCCCTGCAGCAGGATCGACATGTCGGCCCCGGGCGAGCCGTCGACATTGACCTGGACGACAGTGTTATCGCCGCGCGCTTCCCAACGGACCTGGCCGGCTGCCGTGAACGCGGCGTTGCCGACGAAGGTGAAGTCGTCGTGGGCGCCGCCGGTGATGGCGTCGATCGCCGAGAGATCAATCAAATCGCCCGAACTAAAATCCGCGATGGTGTCGCGGGTCGCGGCGGTTGTGCCGCTGTCGTCGATCGATCGATATTCGAACACGTCGTCGCCTGAGCCGCCGGTCAGGATGTCGCGGCCGAGGCCGCCGAACAGATGGTCGTTGCCGCCGCCGCCGTGAATCCCGTTATCCTGATCGTTGCCGCCGAGGATCAGCCCGGCATTGGAATCGGCACGCAGATACTCGATGCCGGTGCCGATCGTGTAGTTGACCGAAGTCTGGACCAGATCGGTGCCCGCGCTGTCGGTGATGGTGTCGCCCGGGTTGTCGACGATGTAGACATCATCGCCAGCGCCGCCGTCCATGTGGTCGGCGCCGAGCCGGCCGTTCAGCAGGTCGTTGCCGGCGCCGCCGGTGATGGTGTTATCAAGGTCATTGCCGGCGAGCGTCAGGCCGGAGCCCGAGTCGGAAATCAGGATCTCGACATTGGGGGCCAGCGCATAAGACACGGTGGTGTGCACCGTGTCGGTGCCCTGATGGGCGAACTCGGTGACCACGTCGCCGCTGTTGTCGACGTAGTAGGTATCGTCGCCATTGCCGCCCTGCATGTGGTCGGCCCCGGCCTTGCCGTCCAACTGGTCATTGCCGGCGCCACCAATGATGGTGTTGTCGAGTGCGTTACCGGTCAACGTCAAGCCGGCATCCGAATCGGCGATCAGGACCTCGACGTTGGGCGCGAGCGTATAGGACACCGTGGTGTGCACCGTATCGGTGCCCTGGTTCGCGGCCTCGATCACCTTGTCGCCGGCGCTGTCGACGTAATAGGTATCGTCACCCGCCCCGCCGCGCATCACATCGTCGCCGGTGCCGCCGTCGAGCACGTCGTCGCCGCCATTGCCGTAGAGCTGGTCGTCGCCGCCCATGCCGTGCAGGATGTCGTTGAAATCACCGCCGGCGAGCGTCTGCGACGCGTCGGTGCCGGTGCGGTCCACCGCGGTGTCCGGTGCGCGGCCGTACAACACATAGCTCGCGCCCGAATAGCTATTGGTGCTGCTGTTTGGAGCGCCAATGATGAGGTCGGCGAAGCCATCGCCGTTGAGGTCGCCCGCCGAGGCGACCGAGTGACCGCTTGTGTCGAACGACTGAGCGTGGTCGATCTTGAAGCCATTGCTGCCGTCGAGGCTCGACAGGTCGATGTTGGCGCCAAACCCTCCGGCCTTGCCGAACACCACGTAGCTTGCCGAATTTGCGTAGTCATAAGTGCCGGGAGCGCCGACGATGATGTCGTCAAAACCATCGCCGTTGACATCGCCGGCCGAAGCGACCGACCAGCCGGTATCAACGATGTGTCCCGTCGCGTCAGCGCCGGTGATTTTGAAGCCGTTGGAACCGTCGAGGCTCGACAGGTCGATGTTCGCACCAAAGCCCCCAGCCTTGCCGAATATGACATAGGCGGCGCCGCCGTTTGGATCGACGCCAGGCGCCCCGACGATCAGGTCAGCGAAACCGTCGTCGTTGATGTCGCCGGCCGAGGCGACAGAGGTGCCGCTCAAATCGTTTGCCGCCGCGCCGCTGATTTTGAAACCGTTGGAACCGTCGAGGCTCGACACATTGATGCTGGAGCCGAAGCCAGAAGCACTGCCGAACACCACATAGCTTGCGCCTGATCTGGTGCCGTGTGGGCTCGAAGTCGGCTGGCCAACGATCACATCGGCGTAGCCGTCGCCGTTGATGTCGCCGGCCGAAGCGACCGCCGGGCCGGCACCAGCAATCTGGAAGCCGTTGCTGCCGTTCAGACTTGTCACATTGATCTGGGCCGGGAAGCCCGGTGTCCTGCCGAACACCACATAGCTCGAGCCGCCAGAGCCGACGATCATGTCGTCGACACTGTCGCCATTGAAGTCTCCGGCCGAGGCCACCGACAACCCGACCCCGCTATTACTAGTCGCGCCGACCAGCCTGAAACCATTCGAACCGTCCAGCGTCGACAGGTCGAGGTTGGAGGCAAAGCCACCGGCCTTGCCAAACACCACATAAGTAAACCCCTTGTTGGGGCCGTTCTGGTCGGCTCCAGGAGCACCGATGATCAGGTCGGCAAAGCCGTCGCCATTGACGTCAGCCGAAGCGACCGAGCGACCGGCGTAGTCCTGAAGTTTCGAGCCGCTGAGCCTGAAGCCATCGCTGCCATCGAGGCTCGATAGATCGATGTTGGCGCCAAAGCCGGAAGCCGTGCCGAACACCACGAAAGCTGCGCCCGGCCTGGCGGAGTCATACATCATGCCCGGCGCACCGATAATCAGGTCGAGGAGACCGTCACCGTTGACGTCGCCGGCCGACGCAACGGAGTTGCCGGTATAATCGCCGCTCGATACACCGGTGATCTTGAATCCGTTGGTGCCGTTGAGGCTCGAGAGATCGATCACCGATGGATACTGCGACATCATTTCACCTCTGTCGGACGACCTGTCGCCTGTGTCGGGCGTGCAAGGTCCTGAATCCGATGCGCGTCAACCACGCATGCCCATTGGATTACATGTGCCCTGCGACATAATAGGTGCACTAACGTGACGGTTTTACAACGTGGAACTTTACCCCCACGGTTGTGATGGCCCTAGCGAAATGCGCGCCGATCCGCATGACGGAACGGCTTGTCAGACTCGAATTTTCGTCTGGATCAGCCCGCGAGCGAAAGCTGCTGCGGCTTGTCCGCCGGCTGTTCGCGGCGCTCGCGCAGCAGCGCCGTCATCTCGCTGGCCTCGACCGGCCGGGCGAACAGATAGCCCTGCCCCTGGCCGCAGCCGGCCTCGACCAGGAACGCCGCCTGTTCCGGCGTCTCGATGCCTTCGGCGATGCATTCGATGCCGAGCTCGCCGGCGAGCCGGATCGCAGCCCGCACCACGGTGGCGTTGCGCCGCTCGCGGGTGACGTCGAACACCAGCTCCTGCGCAATCTTGAGCCGGCTGAACGGATAGCTCGTCAGATAGCTGAGCGACGAATAGCCGGTGCCGAAGTCGTCGATCGCGATCCGCACGCCGAGCTGGCGCAGCCGCGCCATCAGCTCGCTGTGCTGCTGCGTCACCTCCATCAGCACCGACTCGGTGAGCTCGACCTCGAGCTGCGCCGGCGGCACGCCGGCAAGCTCGGTGACTGCGCCGATGAAGTCGACCAGATCGGGCCCGGCCTTGAACTGGCTGGCCGAGCAGTTGACCGCGACCACGCCCGGCGCGAGGCCTTGATCGATCCACTCCCTAAGCTGGCGGCAGGCCTCGCTGATCACGAATTCGCCGAGCACGTTAATGGCGCCGGTGCGCTCGGCGATCGGAATGAACTTCGCCGGATTGACCAGGCCGCGCTGCGGATGCTTCCAGCGCAGCAGCGCCTCGGCGCCGACGATGCGGCCGGTCCCGAGCGCGACCTGCGGCTGGTAATAGAGGCACAGCTCGCCGCGCTCGACGGCGCCGCGCAGATCGTCGGAGATCGAGACGCGCTCGTGGACCTCGCGGTCGAACGCCTCGCTGTGGAAACGGAAGCAGTTGCGGCCGTCCTCCTTGGCGCGGTAGAGCGCCAGATCGGCCTGCATGGTCAGCGTGTCGGGCGTCGGCGTCTCCGCCGTGCAGCGGGCGATGCCGATGCTCGACGTGACGTGAACCTCGTTGCCCTGGATCAGGAACGGTTCGGCGAGCGTCTGGTTGATCCGCGCCGCCAGCGCCGCGGCCATCGCCTCGTTGGCGTGCGGCTGCAGCACGAAGAACTCGTCGCCGCCGACCCGCGCCACGACATCGTCACGGCGCACCACGGCCAGCACCCGCGCCGACACCTGCTGCAGCAGCATGTCGCCGATCGGATGGCCGAGCGTGTCGTTGACGTCCTTGAAATGGTCGAGGTCGAAATAGAGCAGCGCAAACGAGCTGCCCTTGCCGCGGCGCGTCGCGAAGGCCGCGGCGAGCCGCTCGTTGAAGGCGCGGCGGTTGTCGAGCCCGGTCAGCGAGTCCTTGTGGGCCAGCGAGGAGATCTCCTCGTTGGCGCGCAAGAGACGATGGGCGTAGTGGATCGACGAGCGCAGGAACAGCACCACCAGCGCGGTGATGACGAGGCCTGCGAACAGCACCAGGCCGGAGCGGTCGTGGTGCTCGGCCAGCGGGCCGTTCTCGACCGGCGTGGCGACCAGCAGCCACTGCGCCGCGCCTGCCGAAAGCGGGCCTGACGAATGCCAGTCCGAACGGATCGAGCCGAGCGTGACGGCGTCGCGGTGCGGCGCCACCGCGGCGCCGAGCGCGTAGATCGGCCGGGCATCGTCCGGCGCGTCGGCAACAAACAGATAGACATTGAGCCCCCGCGCACGGGCCGATTCGCCCAGCACCTGCTCCATCGCGACGCCGGTGACGAAGGCGCCGTGGGCGAAGCCGGCAAGCGCCGCCCGTCGCTGCTCGACGGTGTCGTGCGGCATGTGCCGGCGGTAGACCGGCAGCGAGAACAGAAAGCCGTGAACATCGTCGGTGCGGCTGTGCAGGACGAAGTCCGGAATGGCCGACAGCGCGTCCTCGTCGCGGGCGCGCTCCAGGTGCTCCCGGATCGGCGGCTGGGACATGAGGTCGACACCATAGATGCGCGACGTGACCGGCAAAGACGAATAGAAGATCGGCAGATATTCGTCCTTCTCGGGCGACACGGTGATTCTGCCGTCCGGCGTGATCGCGCGGATGCGATAGTCGTTGATCCCCTCGGCCAGCCCGTGCATCTCGTGATCGGTGCGCTCCTCGCGCTTGACGCGCGGCACCCACGAGAGATTCTGGATCGCCTTCTGGCGCACCAGCAGCCGGCCGGCGAAAGACTCGAATTCGTAGCGCGTCACGTCGTCGGAGGCTTCGAACAGCGCGCGCAGCGCCTGAAGCTGGTTGAGATATTCGTCGATGCCGCGCTGGAGCGCAGCCACCTGGCTTTGTGTCGCCGTGGTGAATTCCAGATGCGCCGTGCGCTTCTCCCAGCGCCAGACCAAGCTGCTGGCAAACACCGCAAGCACCAGGCCGACCACCGCGGCGACCACCATCGGCAGCTGCACGCGTGCGGGCAACTCCCCGGATGCTGCGCCCCGTGAGGGCGCGCTGGGCATCGGCGGTGGCGGCATCGGGCTTCAGGTCTCCGGACTGAACAGCCCGATATCCCATAGCAGTGGCTAAGACTTCTCCGTCGCGCTTGGCCGGCGCGTGCCGTAATTTTCATCGCTGGTTAGCGACCGGTGAACGCGGGTTCCGATCTCGCGGTCCATGGCTAACGGACAGTAACGAAGCTTTCGCGTTGCTGCCGTCACTCCACCTTCAAGCCGAGCTTGCGGATGAGCGTGCCCCACTTGGCGTCTTCGCGTTCGATGTCGGCCGCGTATTCCTCAGGCGTTGACGGCATCGGATCGCCGCCGTCGGCGGCGATGCGCGCCCGCACGTCCGGCAGGTCGATCAGCACCCGAAGCTCGCGGTTGATGCGCTCGACGATCGGCCGCGGCGTGCCGGCCGGCGCAAGCAGGCCGTAGTTCAATCCGGATTCGAAGCCCGGCAGGCCGGCCTCGGCCGAGGTCGGCACGTCCGGCAGATGGCTCGAGCGCTTCGGCGACAGCACCGCCACGGCCTTCAGCGTGCCGGCCTTGAGATTGCTCATGGCCGGCGCCAGCACGTTGAGGCCGAGCTTGACGTGTCCGCCGAGCAGATCGGTGGTGAGCGGGCCGGTGCCGCGATAAGTGACGATGGTGTAGTCGATGCCGGCCATCGACTTCAGGAGCTCGGCGCCGAGATTGGCGCTGGTGCCGGGCGGCGGCGTGCCGATGTTGATCTTGCTCGGGTCGCGCTTGGCGGTGGCGATGATGTCGGCGAGCGTCTGCTCGGGCGACGACGGATGCGCCATCAGCACGATCGGCGTCGTGGAGATCAGCCCGATCGGCACAAGGTCCTTCAGAGTCTGATAGCCCGGATTGACGTAGAGGTTCGGATTGATGGCGATCGAGCCTGACGTGGCCATCACCAGCGTATAGCCGTCCGGCGCAGCACGCGTCGCTATGCGGGTGCCAATGACGCCGGCGGCGCCGGCGCGGTTGTCGATGATGATCGGCTGGCCCAGCGCCGCCGAAAGCTTCTCGCCGACGATGCGGCCGATCACGTCGACGCCGCCGCCGGCCGGGAACGGCACGATCATGGTGATCGGCTTGGTCGGGTAATCCTGCGCCAACGCGTTCGAGAACGCACCAAGAAGCAAAGTCGCCGCCACCGGCAGCAAGGCAGTCACACGCATCACATGTCCTATTCGAATTTCAGATTAAGGCTTTTGACGATCGGCGCCCACTTGGTTTCGTCGGCGTCGATGGCGGCGGCGTACTCGTCGGGCGTACTCGGCGCAGGCGTGGCACCTTCAGCCGCGAGCTTGTCCTTGAGCTGCGCGTCGGTGAGCGCGATGCGGAGCTCCTTGTTGAGCCGGTCGATGATCGGCCGCGGCGTCCCCGGCGGC